>JACSRI010000147.1 GCA_014879845.1 Opitutaceae bacterium | reverse complement strand
TGTGCTCACGGTCGCGGCGACCGGCGGCGCGGCCTGCGGGCCGACCATGGCGCGCGACTCGGGCGGCACGCTGTTGATGAAGACGATCTGGTCCTTGCGCAGCGTGGCCTTGGAAAAGCGGCCCACCGGATCGCCCGTCTCGACCGGGTCGGCGGGACCGACGGTGGCGAGCACCGGGCTGCCCTCGGCCGCCTCGGTGAAGATCGGCGAGTCGGGCTTCATCGCCAGGTCTTTGCCGATGTCCTTGTTGCGCACGAAGCCCTCGACGGCGACGGCGTGACGCACGGCGATCCAGCCCGGCGGGAGCTCGGTGACGCCGGCGGTGACGAGATCCTCCCGCAGCACCGGGGTGATCGACGAGCCCGCGGGCAGGGTGCCGACCGTCTCGGCGTTGTCGTCCGGGCTGGCATGCATCGGGGCATCGAACGAGAGGGTCGCGGCGGTGGCGGCCTGGGCCAGGCACACGGCGGCGGCGAGGAGGGAGGCGCGGAGTGTATTCGAGACGTGGATCATCGTTGGCGACGGGTGCATGAAACTCACGACGGCGGAACAGCGAGCAGCTGCTCGATCTCGGACTGTGTCAGCAGCTTCACGCCGCGCAAAGGAAAACCTCGGAGCGAGAACTTGCCGATCTGGTAGCGGCGCAGGCGCTTCACGGTGTGGCCGAGCGCGGTGAAGAGCTGGCGGATCTCGCGCTTCTTGCCGTGGTGCATCTGGACATCGACCTCGGTCGACTCCGACACCGTGCCGCGGCCGATGAGCCGCGCTTTCTCCACCTTCAGGCGCTCCTCCTCGAAGACCACGCCCTTGGTCAGGCGCGGCAGGTCGGCGCCGGGAAACGGCTCCTTGAGCGAGACGCGGTAGTACTTCACCACGAGGCCGGACGGGTGCATGAGCCGGTTCGCGAGGTCGCCGTCGGTGGTGAGGATCACCAACCCCTCGCTCTCCTTGTCGAGCCGGCCCGCGCAGAACAGGCGCAGGCTGGAGTAGGGCGGGGGAATGAGCTCGAAGATCGTGCGGTCGTGGTGCGGATCGCTGTTGGTGCAGACGAGGCCGCGGGGCTTGTTGACCGCGAGCGTCACCGCGCCGGCGCGGCGCGTGCGGATGACCTCGCCGGTGACGGCGACCTTGTCGACGCCGGGCGTGACCTTCGTGCCGGGCGCGGCGACACGACCGTTGACCGTGACCTGGCCGGACGCGATCAACTCCTCCGCGGCGCGGCGCGAGCAATAGCCCGCGTCGGCAAGGAACTTCTGCAGACGGATGGTGCTGTCCGGCGTTGACGACTCCATCGCCGCACTATGGGCCGCGCGCGGGCGAGCACGCCACTTCAAATTTCCGGCGCGCGAGTGTGGTCGGAGCCGTGCTGGCTTGCCGTGCGGCCGCCCGCAAGCGGGCGACCGACGACCGAACTCGAGACGTGGGCTGCACCGGATTTGATCGCACATCGCGCGGCTCGGGTCGCCGCCCC
The DNA here is from genome assembly GCA_014879845.1 of Opitutaceae bacterium. GTDB lineage: Bacteria > Verrucomicrobiota > Verrucomicrobiia > Opitutales > Opitutaceae > JAEWQP01. The sequence continues at coordinate 71,830 of JACSRI010000147.1, read as the reverse complement.
CCGGCTCTGCAGGCTTGTCATGCGTCCGGCCCTCGACGACGGTGGCGCACCCCATCATGGCCGCACCGGCGCATCCCAGCCCGTACACCAAGGATCAACCCTTCGCCGCGCGCCTGCTGGAGAATCGCCGGCTCAACGGCCGGGGCTCCGCCAAGGACACGCGGCACCTCGTGGTCGACCTCGCGGGCAGCGGGCTGGCCTACGAGCCCGGCGACTCGCTCGGCGTCTATCCGACCAACGACGCGCGGGCGGTCGACGAGATCCTCGGCCTGCTCCAGGCGACCGGCGACGAGCCGGTCCAGCTCCCGCGCGAGACCGCGGCGGTGACCTTGCGCGAGGCGTTGACGAGCCGGCTCTCGCTCGCCGGTCCGACGCGCAAGGCGCTGCAGTTCTTCGCCGAGAAGGCCACCGACGTGGCCGAGCACAAGCGCCTCGCCTCCCTGCTCGCGGCCGGCGCGACCGACCCGCTCGCGGCCTATCTGGCGGAGCGCGAGTTTGTCGACCTACTGGCAGAGTACCCGAGCGCGCGGCCGACTCCGCAGGAGTTGGTCGACCAGATGCGCCGGCTGCAGCCGCGCCTCTATTCGATCGCGTCGTCGCCGCGCCGGCATCCCGACCAGGTCCACCTGCTCGTCGCGGTCGTGCGGTATGTCACCAACCAGCGTCAACGCCAGGGCGTGTGCTCGACCTTCCTCGCCGATCGGGTGGAGCTCGGCCGCACGCCGGTGCCGGTGTTTCTCACCGCGTCGCATTTCCGTCTGCCGGCCGACGATGCGGCGGATATCATCATGGTCGGCCCGGGCACCGGGCTGGCGCCGTTTCGCGCCTTCCTGCAGGAGCGCGAGGCGCGCGGCGCGACGGGCCGCACCTGGCTATTCTTCGGCGACCAGCGTCGGGCGACGGACTTTCTCTACGAGGACGAGCTCACCGCCTGGCAGGCGCGCGGGGTCCTGCACCGAATCGACACGGCCTTCTCGCGCGACCAGGAGCACAAGGTCTACGTCCAGGACCGCATGCAGGAAAACGCCGCCGAGCTCTGGCGCTGGCTCGAACGCGGCGCGGCGTTTTATGTCTGCGGCGACGCCCGCCGCATGGCCAAGGATGTCGACCAGATGCTCCACCGCATCGTGGCTGAACACGGTGGCCTCGATCCCGTCGCAACGACCGACTACGTCAAGGCGCTCAAGCGCGACGGGCGCTACCAGCGCGACGTTTATTGAGCGGCCCGCGGACACGCGCGGCGTGCCGGTCTCGGGCCGCAGTTTGGTGCTTCCGTTCACCCGCGGCGCTCGCTAGCTACCCACGCTTTCATTCGTCCGTCCATCCCCAGCAGCCACACCATGACCTTCACCAACAGGACCGCAGTCGTCACCGGAGCCGGGCGCGGCATCGGCAAGGCCATCGCCGAGGCGCTCGCCGCCCAGGGCGTCACTGTCATCTGCGTGAGCAAGAACCCGGACAACTGCGCGGCCGTCGCCGCCGGCATCACGGGCGCGGGTGGCAAGGCCAAGTCCCTGGCCGTCGACGTGGCCGCGGGCGATGCGGTGGCCAAGGCCTGCGCCGCGCTCATCGAGGAGCACAAGGCCATCGACATCCTCGTCAACAACGCCGGCATCACGCGCGATGGCCTCGTGCTGCGCATGACCGAGGAGGACTGGAACGCCGTCCTCCAGACCAACCTCTCCAGTTGCTATCACTGGATCAAGGGCCTGATCCATCCCATGGTGCGCCAGCGCTGGGGCCGGATCGTGAACATCTCGTCGGTCTCCGGCATCATCGGGCTGCCCGGCCAGATGAACTACTCCGCCGCCAAGGCCGGCATGATCGGCATGACGAAGGCCGCGGCCAAGGAGTTCGCCTCACGCAACATCACAGTCAACGCCGTGGCCCCGGGCTTCATCCGCACGGACATGACGGCGAACCTCGCCGAGGGCGAACACGCCAAGGAAATCGTCTCGCGCATCCCGTTGCGCCGCTTCGGTGAAGCCGCCGATATCGCCAACATGGTCACCTTCCTCGCCAGCGAGGAGACCGGCTATGTGACCGGGCAGGTTTTTGCCGTTGACGGCGGCATGGCGATGTAACACCACACTCAAACTCCCTCATCCCAATCCTTTCCACGTATGGCTGACAACGAGACCATCGAACAGCGCGTCAAGAAGATCATCGTTAACCAACTGAACGTTAACGAGGAGCAGATCACCCCGGAGGCGTCGTTCCTCGACGACCTCGGTGCCGATTCCCTCGATACGGTCGAGCTGATCATGGCCTTCGAGGAGGAGTTCAAGGACGAGATCAAGGGCGAGATCCCCGAGGCCGAGGCCGAGAAGCTCCAGACCGTCGGCGACGTCATCAAGTACATCAACGAGAAGGCCAAGGCCTGATCGTGTCGCGCCACTGTCGCGGGATGGTGGCTCCAGACGTCTAGAGAACCTTTTTCCCGGGCTCCTCGGAGCCCGGGCTTTTTGTTCATGGCACCTGTGGATCCGAAGCGTTGTGTTGTTGTCACCGGGATCGGTGTGGTCTCGGCCGTGGGTCTCGACCTGCCCTCGTTCTGGGCCGGTCTCCTCGCCGGCAAGTCCGGCGTCGATCGGATCACCGCGTTCGACGCCAAGGATTTCGCCTGCCAGATCGCCGCCGAGGTGCGCGGTTTCGACGCCGCTACGGTGATGGACCCGAAGGAGGCGCGTCGCAACGACCGCTATACGCACTTCGCCTTCGCCGCCGCGCGCCAGGCCGTCGCCGATGCCGCGCTCGACACGAGCAAGGTCGACGGCGACCGCTTCGGCGTGTTCCTCAGCTCCGGTATCGGCGGGATGAACACCTACGAGACCCAGGCGCGCACGCTCTTTGAGCGCGGCCCGCGCAAGGTCTCGCCCTTCATGATCCCGTCGATGATCGCCAACATCGCCAGCGGCATCGTCGCGATCGAGTTCGGCGCCCGCGGCCCGAATTTCTCCATCGTCAGCGCCTGCGCGTCCGGCGCGCACGGCATCGGCGAGGCGCTCAAGACGATCCGCTGCGGCGACGCCGACATCATGCTCGCCGGCGGCGCCGAGGCCGGCATCACCGCGACCGGCTTCGCCGGCTTCTGCTCGATGAAGGCCATGTCCACGCGCAACGACGAGCCGCAGCGCGCCAGCCGCCCCTTCGACAAGGGCCGCGACGGCTTCGTCATGGGCGAGGGCGCCGGCGTCCTCGTGCTCGAGTCGCTCGAGCATGCCCGCGCCCGTGGCGCGCGCATCTACTGCGAACTCGCCGGTTACGGCGCGTCCTGCGACGCACACCACATCACCATGCCCGACCCCGAGGGCAAGGGCCTCTCCCTCGCCATGCGCAGCGCCCTGCGCTCGGCCGGCGCGCAGCCCGAGGACGTCGACTATATCAACGCCCACGGCACCTCCACGCCCTACAATGACAAGTTCGAGACCGCCGCGATCAAGCGCGTGTTCGGCGAGCACGCCTATCGCCTGAAGGTCAGCTCGACCAAGTCGATGACCGGTCACCTCCTCGGCGCCGCCGGCGGCATCGAGGCCGCCGCCTCGATCAAGGCGATCGAGACCGGCATGCTCCCGCCGACCATCAACCTCGACGAGCCCGACCCCGAGTGCGACCTCGACTACGTGCCCAACCGGGCCGTGGCCGCGAAGGTCCGCACCGTGCTGAGCAACAACCTCGGCTTCGGCGGCCAGAACGCCGCGCTCCTCTTCCGCGCGCTGGAGTGAGTTTTGAACTGCTGATCCGCGCTTATGGGCGCTGACTCGGATCCAAGGCAGTTGAACCACAGATTGCACGGATGGACACGGATGATGAAGGCATACGCCAGAAGTTGGGCCCACACGCCGGGTGATTACTTGCCGGCGGACGCACCGGACTCAGGAGTCTGAATCTGTGGTATCTGTGTGATCCGTGGTTAGCTTGGCTCGTTCCGGATCAGGGTCCATGAGCGTGAATCAGCGGTTTACTCCCTGCGCCTCGGGCTCGACAAGCCGCGCGCGCCCGGACCACACTGCGCGCCTTTCCCTTTCACCATGCAGGTCTACATCGACGGTGCGTTCTACGATCAGGCCGACGCGAAGATCTCGGTCTTCGACCACGGGCTCCTCTACGGCGACGGTGTATTCGAGGGCATCCGCCTTTACTCGAAAAATATCTTCCGCCTCGATGAGCACCTCGAGCGCCTCGAGTACTCGGCCAAGGCCATCCTGCTCAAGATCCCGCTCACCCGCGCCGAGATGGCCGAGGCGGTCTGCGAGGCCTGCCGCCGCAACGGGCTCACCGACGGTTATATCCGCCTTCTGGTGACACGGGGCGTGGGCAACCTCGGCCTCTCGCCCGCCTCCTGCAAGAAGGCGTCGGTCATCATCATCGCCGACAAGATCCAGCTCTACCCGCCCGAGGTCTACGCCAAGGGCCTGTCGATCGTCACCGTGCCGACGCGCCGCATGAACCCGGCCGCCTTCAACCCCGCGGTGAAGTCGCTCAACTACCTCAATAACATCATGGCCAAGATCGAGGCCGCCCAGCAGGGCGCGCTCGAGGCCATCATGCTCAACGACCAGGGCTTCGTGGCCGAGTGCACGGGCGACAACCTCTTCCTCGTGCACAAGGGCGTCATGTACACGCCCGACACCTCGACCGGCGCGCTCAAGGGCATCACCCGCCAGGCCATCTTCGACCTCGCCGCCGAGAAGGGCCTCAAGCTGGTCGAGAAAAACCTCACCCGCTACGACGTCTGGGTGGCCGACGAGTGTTTCCTCACCGGCACCGCCGCCGAGCTCATTCCGGTGGTCTCGGTCGACGGCCGCGAGATCGGCGACGGCAAGCCCGGCCCAGTGACCAACAGCCTGCTTTGCGCCTTCCACCAGCGCGTCACGACCGACGGCACGCGGATCTGAGCGCCCGGGCCGGGGCCGGGTCCACGGCCGGCCCTCCCTGGGGATCCGACGCGGGCCGAGGCCGCCGCGCCAGTTCCGGGCGGCGGCTGGCGCCGGACGGCCTGAGTAGGGTTTTGCCCGATGGTTTTATAAAACGGGCTGTGCGACACTTGTTCTAATGGGAAACGTGCCTTTGCGGCACGCGTACGGAACACTTTTCGCTATCAGGAACTCTCACACCCAACCACTACCCCGCAGACTGCCACCGCTGCATCTGGATATGAACGCACACCCGCTCCACCGCTCCACCCGCCGAGGCTTCACCCTGATCGAACTGCTCACCGTCATCGCGATCATCGGTATCCTCGCCGCCATCCTCATCCCGACCGTCGGCAAGGTGCGTGAGACGGCGCGACGGACGGTGGATGCGAGCAACATCCGGCAGATCGGGCAGGCGACGTTGATCTACGCGAGTGAGTTCAATGGGCGGTTGCCGGGGACCAAGCAGACGGCGCTGAATGCGGGCGGAAACGTTGTCTCTCCGGGCGGAGCTGAGGGCGCCGACGTCACGATTTGGCAGTTCGCTGCGGCGCTCGCGAAGAACGGTGGCTTGAACGACGCCAATCTTTGGGTCTCTAACAGCGATGAAGCGGCGTTGGCGAACAACGATACACTGACCACCGTCGTAACTTCTACAGCTCCGAACGGAACAATTGAGCCGAATTTTGGAGAGGCAGTCGTGAGTTTCATGGCGGTATCGGGCCTGACTACAAATCGCCCGTCTACCACCCCGGTCGCGTTTACCCGCGGCCTCACGGCTACTGGTACATGGGTCGACAGCAATCCCGAGGAGGCAACGCCAGGCGGGGTATACGGACAGGACGGAGGCCACATTGCGTTCTTGGGAGGCAACGTAACGTTCTATCCGAACCTCACCGGCGCCTCGAAGCTTGCGTCTTTGAACCCTGCTATTCCGCAGACGGAGAACGTTCGGGCTACGCTCCTCACATCGGAGTTCATCATTGGCGCTCCTGGTTCACAGCTAGAGGGTCAGGCCGGCATCGGCGTTCCCCCTCCTGCGCCTTGATCTGCGGACTCGATCGCCAACCTTCGAGTTCGGTCAGACTTCGATCGCTTACCGAGAGGCTAGGCTTTACAGGAGGTAGTCCTGCCTCCGCCTGCCACGTGAGTTTGTCGTGATTTCACGTCCGGCGCACACGCCCATCACGTGTGGCCGGTAGACTCGCGGCATGGATCCTGTGCCGCCTCCCTTGCTGATAGCTCCGTCGCCGCTGCCTCGTCCGGACTGCGCCTCGCCTTGCCGGCTCTTCCGGCCGCCGTGTCGCGAGCAAACGCACGGGGTCAGGCTTTGGGGTTTGGCGTTGGGGAGTCGGACGGCGCGATCGAGACGGCCACGGCGTCCTGCTGCGACCGGGGCGCTCATTCGGGCGTGGCGTCATCGGCGTGAAACGGAGTGGCGGATGTTCGGAGCCGATCGCTGGCGGTCTGCTTTGGGGTGGAGGCGGTGCGGTTTGTTGCGGTGGCGGTGGGGTTTCGATGGATGGCGGTATGTTTTGTCGTGCGGGCGGTGCCACACGGGCGGGTGGCACTGCCGTTTCTTCCGCGCCCGGTGTGCCGCGGATCGCGGGCGGTGCGTTGTGTTCCGGTGGCGGTGATGTTTGAACCGCAGGTGGTCTGCTTTCGGCCGCTGGCGTTCTGCGTTGCGTCGCTGGTGGTCGAGGATGGGGCGCTGACAGTGGGTGTTGTGTCGCCGGCCCCGTGTTTTGTCCCGCTGGCGGTGTGTTTTGTGGCGCTGCCGGAGCTGTTTTTACGTTTGGCGGCTTGCCGCGTGGTCTGGGCGCTCGCGCGCCGGCGCCTGGCGCGGGCGCGGAGACGATCGCGGGTCGCGCGCGGGCGTTGCCGTGCGGCGCGCACGGTGTCGGATGCCGCGCGCGCGGTGCTGGCGGCGTGTCGCGAAGGGTGGGGCCCGACGCGCGACGCATCGGCGTCCGTGCGCACCGCCCTGACGCGGTGACGCGTGTCGTGATCGTCGGCGCGCGAGGTGTCAGCGGTGCGCGCGCGTGATCGAGCCCGGTGCGCGAGCGTTCGCACCGCGCGCGCGAGCGTCTGTTCCATGCGCGCGAGCGATGATCGGGCGCGCGTTTCGCGTGGAAAACGGACCTGGCGGCGGGCGTTCGCGCGCACGCGGCTTTTCCGGCGTGCTCCAGGGGGTGCCGACTTCATGACCAATTCACGCAGCGCGCACACGCGTTTCATGTGTCGGGGGCAGCATCCCGGCATGGATTCTGTGCCACCTCCGCTTGCCGATACCTCCGTCGCCGCGGCCTCTTCGGGACTGCGCCTCACCCTGCCGGTTCTTCCGGCCGCCGTTTCGCGGCGCTGGTCGATCACGCTCAAGCTCGTGCTCATCACCGTGCTCGTGGGTGTGCTCCATGTGCCGCTGTTGATGGTCTGGGACACGCTCTCGCAACGGCAGCGGCTGCGCGATTCCGCCGTGGCGGAGATCGGGCGCACGTGGGGTGGGATGCAGACGATCCTCGGGCCCGTCCTGGCCGTGCCCTACACGCAGCAGACGCGCGTGCCGCGGCAGACCGTGGTGGCCGACCGCGTGGTCCAGACCGAGGAGTTGCGCGAGGTGAAGGGCACGGCGTATTTCCTGCCGCAGCGTTTTGAGGCCGCCGGGGCGCTCGAGATCTCCGAGCGGCATCGCGGCATCTTTCGCACGCCGGTCTATGCCACGGAACTCGCCCTCACCGGCGAGTTCCGGCCCGACCCTGCGGCGCTCGGTCTCGAGCCGGCGGCGTTGGAATGGGCGAAGGCCCGGGTGCTCGTGAGCGTGAGCGATCCGCATGCGTTGCGGTCGACACCGGCCTGGAGCCAGGGCGGGGCGGAGGCGGCGTTCGTGCCATCGGCCGTGCGCGACGGCGGGTGGGGCGGCATCGAGGCGCCGGCCGGGCTCGCGGACGAGGCCGGGGCGCGTGCGCCCTTCGCCTGCACGCTCTCGCTGCAGGGCAGCACGCGCATCGCTGTCGTGCCGGTCGGTGAAGCCAACTCCGTCGCGCTGCGCGGCGCCTGGGCCGATCCGAGTTTCGACGGCGCGTATCTGCCGGCCGAGCGTACCGTGGCCGCGGAGGGCTTTTCGGCGCGCTGGGCCACCACGCATTTCGGCCGGGCTTTCCCGTCGGCGTGGATCGAGCAGCCGGGGCGCGAGGGCCTGCGGGCGCACGTGCTCGCCGCATCGGCGCTGGGCGTGACGCTGGCCACGCCGGTCGACACCTACCGCATGGTCGAGCGCTCGCTCAAGTACGCCCTCCTCGTCCTCACGCTGGTCTTCGCGGTGTATTTCCTCATCGAGGTGACCTCGCCTGTGCGGGTGCACCCGCTGCAGTACCTGATGGTCGGCGCGGCGCTGGTGTTGTTCTACCTGGGCTTTCTCGCGCTGGCGGAGTTCGCGCCGGTCGCGACCGCCTATGCCGCGGCGGCGACGGTCTCGACGGCGCTGGTCGGCGGGTATTCGTGGAGCGTACTGCGCGCCGGGGCGCGTTCGCTCCTCGTCACCGCGGGTCTGGCCGGCACCTACGGGTACGTCTACTTCATGCTGCAGTTGCAGGACTACGCCCTTCTCTCGGGCACGGGCGCGCTCTTCGCGCTGCTTGCGGCAGCGATGTGGTTCACGCGACGGCTCGACTGGTCGTCGATCGAGAGCCGCGCGCCGGCGAAGGCGTGAGCCGCGCGGGCCCTCGCGTGCGCTAGCTACCGCAGCAGCCCGAGCTTGCGCGCCTCGTCGGGGAAGATCTCCCGCAGGATGCGCTCGCGCGCCTGCGCGTAGTCGAGTTCTGACGACAGGGGGTGCCAGCCGAAGCCGTCGAGCAGGGTCTCGATCAGTTGGCTGCGCAGGCGGTTGAAGTCCTCGGCCGTGAGCCGCTGGGGGAGCAGGCCGCTCTCGTGGATGTCCTCCGCGCCACAGCTCAGCGACCAGACGCCGAGGGTCACGCGCTCGGGATCGGTGCCGGCCGGCAGGTCGCCGCGGGCGAGGGCGTCGCGCACGATCCCGGTGAACACGGCGATCGTCTCGCGGTGGTAGTGGCGGAACAGCTCGCGCCACCGCTCCGAGGCGACGGCGAGGATCGTGTCGTTGAGGGAGAACTGGAAGGGGCGCGGGTCGAGCTCGTGCATGATCTGCGCCCCCATGCCGGCGGCGGCGAAACGCTCGCGCGGGCAGCCGCGGAAGAGCGCGCCGCGCTCGAAATAGGAGAGGTGCGCCTCGAAGCACTGCGCGTGCACCGCCACGAGCAGGTCCTCGCGGCAGGTGAAGTGGTTGTAGAGCGTGCCTTTCGAGAAATCCACCCGGGCGAGCACCCGCTCCATGGTGAGCGCGTGCGCGCCCTCACGGGAGATGATGTCGGAGGCGATCTCGAGGATGGCGGCCTCGCGTTCGGCGATCTGGGATTGTTTGCGGGGAGTCACGACTGAAACGAGTGAGTAACGTCTTCGGCAAAAAGAATCGGATTTTGAGTTGACGCAACGTCAAAAATGACGATCCGTCATTTATCTTCATCGGATCCACCTCGGGCGTTCGACGCAGTTGTGTCGGTGCTCGGGGGCCGGGTTCGATGACGGATCGTCAGAACTTTCATGCAACTCCCTTGTCATTTCCGTGTAGTGTCCGTTGTACCCGCGGCCGTTCGTCGTGGGGACATCGCCGGTTCGACGCCGCGTGGATTCTCACCGCGTCGCTGGCCAACACGCTGACCTGCGCCACCGTATCTCCCTTCGACCCAACCTGACCAACCTCGCGGCCTTTCCGCGCCTTCCATGCTCAAGAAGATCCTCGTATTCGCCCTCGGCCTGCTCGTGGCCCTGCCCATCGTCGGCGCGATCGCCGGCATCAAGATTCTGCAGATTCGCACGCTCATGGCCATGGGCGAGCAATCCGAGCCTCCCGCCTTCGTCAGTCTCGGCGAAGTGCGCGAGGAGGAGTGGGAAAACCGCATCGCCGCGGTCGGCTCGGTCGCGGCCTTCCAGGGCGTGATCGTCTCCGCCGAGGCCGAGGGCACGGTGCGCGAGATCCTGTTCGAGCCGGGCTCGACCGTCACCGCCGGCCAGCCGCTCGTGCGCCTCGACACGGAAGTCGAACTCGCCCAGCTCGCCTCGGCCGAAGCCGCGGCCGACCTCGCCGTCACCACGCTCGAGCGCACCCGTGAGCTCTTCGCCAGCAGCACCATCTCGAAGGCCGATCTCGATGCGGCCGAGGCCACGGTCAAGCAGACCCGGGCCCAGGTCGAGAACCTCCGCGCCGTCATCGCGAAGAAGACGGTGACAGCCCCCTTCGGCGGCCGCCTCGGCATCCGCCAGATCAATGTCGGCCAGTTCCTCACCAAGGGCGCCGCCGTCGTCTCGCTCCAGGCGCTCGATCCGGTCTACGTGGAGTTTTCCCTCCCGCAGCAGCGGCTCGGGGCGATCGCCGAGGGCATGGTCGTGCGCGTGAAGTCCGACGCGTATCCGGAAGCACACTTCGAGGGCAAGCTCACGGCCGTCAATCCCGAGGTCGACGCCGTCACGCGTAGCGTGCGCATGCAGGCGACGCTGGCCAACACCGACGGCAAGCTCCGCCCGGGCATGTTCGTGACCGTCGACGTGGTCCAGCCGGAGGCCGACCACGTGCTCGCGATCCCCGAGACCGCGGTCGTCTATGCCCCCTACGGCTCGACCGTCTTCGTCGCCGCCGAGGGCAAGCCCGGCGCCGATGGCAAGAAGCCGCTCGTGGCCGAGCTGCGCAACGTGCGCCTCGGCGCGCGCCGCGGCGACTTCGTCACGGTGGTCTCGGGCCTGAAGGCCGGGGAGCGCATCGTGACCAACGGTGGGCTGAAGCTCCGCCAGGGTTCCGTGATCATGGAGAGCACGCTCGGTGTGACCGAGCCCAGGCTCGCCCCGGAACTCCCGAACACCTGATGGGGAAAGTGGCGAGTCGTGAGCAGCGGGTAGCGAGCATGTCAGCAGCCGCCCGTCACCCGCCGCCCGCATCTCGCCACCTGTCTCCTGATTCCTGACTTCCGCCTCCTTTCCCCCGATCTCTGATCGCATGAAGATCACCGACCTTTTCATCCGACGGCCCGTCCTGGCCTTCGTCGTCAACCTCGTCATCATCGTCGCCGGTATCCAGGCCTACCGCACGCTCAACGTGCGGCAGTACCCGCGCAGCGAGAACGCCTCGATCACCGTCACCACGGTCTATGTCGGCGCCGACGCCGACCTGGTGAAGGGCTTCATCACCGTGCCGCTCGAGCGCGCCATCGCGGCGGCCGACGGCATCGACTACCTCTCCTCCTCGAGCTCGCTCGGTGTATCCACGATCACGGCACGCCTGAAGCTCAACTACGACTCGACCAAGGCCCTGGCCGAGATCGGCTCGAAGGTCGACCAGGTGCGCGGCGACCTCCCGCCCGAGGCGGAGGTGCCGATCATCAACATCGAGACGGCCGACAGCCAGTTCGCCTCGGCCTACCTCAGCTTCACTTCCGATTCGCTCCAGGCCAACGAGATCACCGACTACCTCGTGCGCGTGGTGCAGCCGCGCCTCGCCGCGGTCGAGGGTGTGCAGCGCGCCGACATCCTCGGCGGCCGCACCTTCGCGATGCGCATCTGGCTCGATCCGGCGAAGATGGCCGCGCTCAACATCAGCCCGGCGCAGGTGCGCCAGGCGCTCGGGGCGAACAACTACCTCTCCGCCGTCGGCTCGACGCGCGGCGCGCTCGTGCAGGTGCCGCTCACGGCCAACACCGACCTGAGCACGGTGGAGGAGTTCCAGCAGCTGGTCATCCGCGAGAGCGGCGGCGCCTTCGTGCGCCTGGGCGACGTCGCCGACGTCGTGCTCGGCGCCGACAACTACGACTCCGAGGTGCGCTTCTCCGGCGAGCAGGCGGTGTTCATGGGCATCTGGGTGCTCCCCAACGCCAACTCCCTCGACGTGATTGCGCGCATCCGCACGGAGGTCGAGGCGCTGCAGAACGACCTGCCCACCGGCATGACCGGCCGGGTCGCGTATGATGCGACCGAGTACATCAATGACGCCATCAGCGAGGTCTACCAGACCCTGGGCGAGACGCTGGTCATCGTCGCAATCGTGATCTTTCTCTTCCTCGGTTCGCTGCGCACGGTGCTCATCCCGATCGTGGCGATCCCGGTCTCGCTCATCGGTGCGGTCTTCCTGATGCAGGTCTTCGGGTTCACGCTCAACCTGCTCACGCTGCTCGCCATCGTGCTCTCCGTCGGTCTGGTCGTCGACGACGCCATCGTCGTGGTGGAAAACGTCGAGCGCCACCTGCGCGAGGGGCAGACGCCGCTGCAGGCCGCCTACCTGGGCGCGCGCGAGCTGGTCGGCCCGGTCATCGCCATGACCATCACGCTGGCGGCCGTCTACACGCCCATCGGCTTGGCCGGCGGCCTCACCGGCACGCTCTTCCGCGAGTTCGCCTTCACCCTCGCCGGCGCGGTCATGATCTCCGGCGTGGTGGCGCTGACACTCTCGCCCGTGATGTCGGCCAAGCTGCTCAACGCCAAGGTCGAGCACGGCTGGCTGCCCGAGCACATCAACGCGGGCTTCGAGTTGTTCAAGCGCTCCTACGCGCGTGTGCTCGACGTGACGCTGAAGTATCGCCCGGCCGTCTATGCGGTGTGGCTCATCCTCTTCCTGCTCACCATCCCGATGTTCATGATGTCGAAGCAGGAACTCGCCCCGGTGGAGGACCAGGGCATCGTCTTCGGCATCGTCAACGGCCCGGCCAACTCGACCATCGACCAGGTCGTGCCCTACACCGAGGAGGTGCAGCGGATGTTCCAGGAGACGCCGGAGTACGCCTACTCGTTCCAGATCACCAGCCCGGGCGGCGGCTTCGCGGGTTTTGTCGCCAAGCCCTGGGGCGAACGCGAGCGGACGACCTCGGCCGTCCAGCAGGACCTCGCCACGCGCCTGGCCCAGGTCCCCGGCGTGGATGTGTTCTCCATCGTCCCGGGCGCGCTGCCGGGCGGCAGCCAGTTCCCCGTGGAGTTTGTCATCGCTTCGACCGCCGGGGAGAAGGAACTCATCGAGTTCGCCAACCAGCTCAAGCTCGCCGCGATGAAGTCGGGCCAGTTCTACTTCGCCGACGTCGACATGAAGTACGACCTGCCGAAGGCGGAGATCGTGCTCGATCGCGAAAAGGTGGCGTCGCTCGGCCTGAGTCTCCAGCAGGTCGGCGCCGACCTCGGCGCCGCGGTGGGCGGCAACTACGTCAACCGCTTCTCCATCGACGGCCGCAGCTACAAGGTGATCCCGCAGATCCAGCGCGCGGACCGCCTCACGCCCGACCAACTCGCCGACATCTACGTGACCGGTCCGAACGGCGCACTCGTCCCGCTCAGCACGGTGGCGACGATGCGCGACGAGGTGCAGCCGCGCGCGCTCAAGCGCTTCCAGCAGCTTAACTCGGTGACGATCTCCGGCATGGCCGGCATTCCGCTCGACGACGCCCTGCGCCTGCTCGAGGACGAGGCCGCGAAGATCCTGCCCCAGGGCTACAAGATCGACTACACCGGCGAGTCGCGGCAGCTCCGCCTCGAGGGCGGCAATGCGCAGTTCCTGCAGATGTTCGCCCTCGCGCTGATCCTCATCTTCCTGGTGCTCGCGGCCCAGTTCAACAGCTTCCGCGACCCGTGGATCATCCTGCTCGGCTCGGTGCCGCTGGCGATGTTCGGCGCGCTCATCTTCACCTTCCTGAAGTTCCCCGTGCCGGGCATGTCCTTCTGGACCGACGGCTGGACGACCACGCTCAACATCTACGCCAAGATCGGCCTGGTGACGCTCGTGGGCCTCGTGGCCAAGAACGGCATCCTCATCGTGGAGTTCGCCAACGAGCTGCAGCGCTCCGGCCTGCCCAAGCTCGCGGCCCTGCGCCAGGCCACGCTCACGCGCCTGCGCCCGGTGATCATGACCAGCGTCGCCACGGTCTGCGGCCACTTCCCGCTCACGCTCGTGACCGGCGCCGGCGCGGCCGCGCGCAACTCGATCGGCATCATCGTGGTTGCGGGCATGACGCTCGGCACGATCTTCACGCTCCTGGTCATCCCCGCGATCTACATGCTCATCGCCAAGGAGCACGCCGGCGAGCGGGAGAACACGGCCCCGGGCGAGGCGACGCCCTCGCACGGGCACAAGTCCGGCCACGCTGGCGCGACGCCGGCGCCGTTGCCCGCCGGGGTTTCCGCCTCGTCGCCCACGCCGCGTCCGGCTTAACCTCGCGCCTCCCGCGTCCCTCGCTTCCCGCCTCTTGTCTATGAAAGTCCAAGTCACCACGTGTCTCGCCCTTCTGGTTGCCGCCTCCGGCGCATTTGCCGCCGAGCGTCCTGCGACGGTCGATCTCGACCAGGCGATCGCCCTGGCGTTGGAAAACAACTACACCATCCGCCAGGCTCGCGCCCAGTACGAGGAGGCCACCGGCGTGGTCATGTCCGCCAAGGCCGGCCAGCTGCCGACCGTGAGCATCGACGCGGGCTACACGCAGGTCGATGAGGGCCTGCTCAAGACCCCGGCCGGCACGACGGCCGGCGAGCCCGAGTCGTGGTCGACGGGTGTCACGGCCACCCAGGCCCTCTACACCGGCGGTGCGGTCAGCTCGTCGATCAAGTCGAGCAAGGCCGCGCAGGATGCCGCGATGGCCGCCTTCGAGGCCGCCGTGCAGCAGGCGCTCTTCGACGTGCGCACGCGCTACTACGCCGTGTTGCTCGCGCGCGAGCAGGTCGGCGTGCAGGAGCAGTCGGTCAAGCTCCTCGAGGAGGAACTGGCCAACGCGCGCTCGCGCGTGAAGGCCGGCAGCGGCTCGCCTTTCGAGCAGCTCCGCGCCGAGGTCGCCCTGGCCAACGGCCAGCCGCCGCTCATCCGCGCGCGCAACGACTACCGCCTTGCCGCGGTCGAGCTGCTCCGCGTGGTCGGCCTGCCGGCCGGCGACTGGACGGTCGAGAGCCTGGTTGGCGAGCTCACGTTCGAGAACCGCGAGTACACGCTCGAGTCGCTCCTCGGCTCGGCCCTCGCCAACCGCCCGGAGATCCGCCAGCTCGAGCACCAGGTCGCGGCGGCCGAGAGCGGGGTCGATACCGCGGCCTCAGGCAGCAAACCCACGGTGGCGCTTTTTGGCGGTTACCAGGTGAAGAAGTCCGCCTACACGAGCGATATTGGCACGACGGTCGACGGCTGGAACGTCGGGGTGCAGGGCTCGTGGGCGATCTTCGACGGCCGCGAGACGCGCGGCCGCGTGCGCCAGGCCAAGTCCCGCCTCGAGCAGGCCCGCCTCTATCTCGACGAGGCCAAGATCGCGATCGAGGCCGAGGTGCGGCAGGCCTACTCAAGTTACCTCGAGGCGGCGGAACTCGTCCGCGCTTCACAGAAGGTCGTCGAGCAGGCCGAGGAAAGCCTGCGGCTGGCCCGTTCGCGGTATGCGGCCGGCGCCGGTACCCAGCTCGATGTGCTGCAGACCCAGGTGGCCCTGACCGAGGCCCGGCTCAATGAAGCGCAGGCGCTCTACGAGGCCAACCTCGCCACAGCCGGCCTGCTGCGTGTCGCCGCGCTCGCGGGTTTGCCTGCCGGTGTGCAGCGGCCCGGTGAGGCGCCGCCGGCCGCCGAGACGCCCTGACGTCGTCCGGTCCGGCGTTGTTTTTCCAAGACGCGGGTCTGCTCGGCGAACCCGCCTCGAGGGGTGGGTCGCGGCGGTGTGTCACCCCATCGCGCGTCCTTTGACGGTCCAGCGATCAGCGGGCGTCGGGTGGGGGATTGGCCGGGGCGGTGCGCCACAGGCCCAGCAGGATGGGTTTTGGCATCGTCATTCCGCGCCGATACACGGATGAAGGATTCACCCTGAATCGGAGTCCGCCCAGCCCGGGTGATCTCCGAAGGCGGGGGGTGTGTCCCGACCGGGTATCAACTCTCCCATGCCCATCGCTCCCGATGCCTCACGGCCCCGGCTCGCCCGAGTGCTGGTGGGTGGCTTGTTGCTGACAGCGGCCTATGTCGTGGCCGCGCGGTTCGGGTTGAGACTGGCGTCGATCCATGGCTCGGTCTCGCCGGTCTGGCCCGCCACGGGCGTGGCGATCGGCGGGCTGGTCCTCGGAGGCGTTCGCCTGTGGCCCGCGGTGATGGTGGGGGCGTTTGTCGCCAATCTCTCGGGCCCGCTTCCCGCGTGGGGGGCCGCACTCGTCGCGGCCGGCAACACCGGGGAGGCCGTCCTCGGCGCGTGGATCATCGCGCGCCTGCGCGCGCACCGGACGTCGTTGGTGCTCCTCTGGGAGGCGGCGGCGTGCGGCTCCGCGGCGTTGGTGGCACCGCTGTGCAGCGCCGCGGTCGGGATCGCGACACTGGCCGCCACCGGCACGGGCGGAGAGCGCGGACTGCCGGCGCTGCTCTGGACCTGGTGGCTCGGCGACGCCATCGGCACGCTGGCCGTCGTGCCCCTGATGTTGGCGATCGGACGTCGTGCGTGGCGAACCACCTTCACAGACTTGAGATGGATGGTGGCTGTCGCCGGGGCGGTGGCGACCGCGGGTGCGGTGTTTTTCACCCCGCCCGGCGAATCGTTTCTCTTCGTACTTTTTCCCGCGCTGCTGGTGGTGACACGGATCGGCGGAGAACTCGGCGCCAAAGCCGGCGCCATCGGCATCTCCGCCGTCGGGATCGCCGCGGCGATCCTGAGCCACGGCCCGTTTGTCGGCGGGTCGCTCAATGACAACCTGCTCTTTCTCCAGTTCTTCCTCGGGTCCGTCGCGGTCGCGGCGCTCGTGCTGCCGGTGTTTGCGGCGGCCGGTGCGCTCGGGACCGCCGGGTTGTTTCTCATCGTCGGCTGGATGGTGAGCGGCTGGGCGTTCGCCCACCTGCACCGCGAGCGGCTCGACACCGACGCGCAGCGCCTCGCGGGGCTGGCGGCCGACACCGAGCGCACCACGCGCCAGCGTTTGGCGACCTACCTGGAGGCGTTGCGTGCGGGCGAGGGTCTGTTTGGCGCGTCGAAGGAGGTCGACCGCGAGGAGTGGCAGCGGTTTGTCGCCGCGCTGCGCCTGGACGAGCGGCTGCCCGGTATCCATGCTCTGGGTGTGGCCCGGCGCGTCCTCGCGCGCGAGGAGGCCGACTTCGTCAATCGCCGGCGCGCGGATGGGGAATCCAACTACACGGTGAGTCTCGTCCCCGATGGCACCGGCCCGCTCCCCGGCGAACGCTTCCTGATCGCCTTTGCCGAGCCCGCGGAGCGCAACCGCGACCGGCCCGGGCTCGACCTGGCCTCGGAGGCGCGCCGCCGGCAGGCCGCCGAGGAGGCGCGCGATGCGGGCGAGCCCCGGGCCAGCAGCCGTATCCAGATGCTCATGAACACCGGGACGCGTGCCGGCTTCCTGGTCTTCCATCCCATCTACGGCCGCGGGCCGCTGCCGGCCACGGTGGCCGAGCGCCGGGCCGCGCACGTGGGCTGGGTGTTTGCCGCGTTCGTGGCCGAGGAGTTTTTCAAGAACGTCTTCGTCTCCCCGGAGCTGGAGATGACGGTCTTCGACGGGCGGTCGATCTCGGCCGAGGCGATGCTCTTCTCCTCGCACCAGGGAGCGCCGGCGGGCTTTGAGCGAACCGCGGTGATCGAGCTGGCGGGAAACCTCGTCACGCTCGCGTGGAATCGCAGCGCCACGTTCGAGGTCGCCAGCCCCGTGGCATCGGTGCTCACGGCCACGAGCCTCGCGCTCGTCACCCTCCTGCTCGCGGGCCTCGGCGTGAGCCTGCAGTCGATCGGCCGGCACGCGCGCGAGATCGCGACGACCCGGACCGCCGAGCTCTCGGCCGCGCAGGCCACCCTCGCGGGCATCAACCGGCTGCACCGCGCCGTGCTCGACGGCACGACCTACAGTATCATCGCGACGGAGACCGACGGCACGATCCGCATCTTCAACCGCGGGGCCGAGACGATGCTGGGCTACCGTCGCGAGGAACTCATCGGGCGCCAGACGCCGGCGATCTTCCACCTGCCCGAGGAGGTGGTGGCCCGCGCGACCGAGCTCTCCGCCGAGCTGGGACGCAGGCTCGAGCCGGGCTTCGAGGTGTTCGTGGCGCGGGCCGCCCGCGGGGAGGTCGAGCAGCGGGAGTGGACGTACGTCAGGCGCAACGGCACGCGCGTGCCCGTGCTCCTGAGCGTCACCGCCCTGCGCGACGATGCCGGCACGATCACGGGCTACCTCGGCATCGCCCACGACCTCACCGAGAGGCGCGCGCTCGAGCAGTCGCTGCGCATCGAACAGTCCCGGCTGCGCCTCGCCAACGAGGCTGCGGGCATCGCCGTCTGGGAGTGGGATGTGGCGACGGGCACGCTCACCTGGGATGCGGCCATGTTCGCGCTCTACGGCATGGCGCCGACGGTGGGCGGGCGCGTGTCCTACGATGACTGGCGCCATTGCGTGCACCCCGACGATCTGCTTGCCCAGGAGGCCGCCTTGCAGAGGACCGTGCGCGAGGCCGGCCGCAGTCAGCGGGAGTTTCGCATCATCCGCTACGGCGACGATGAGATCCGCTACCTCAGCGCCTCAGATCTCGCCATCCTTGGTCCCGACGGGCGCGCCGTGCGCGTGGTGGGGGTCAATCGCGACATTACCGACCGCCGCCGTGTGCTCGAGCAGGTGCGGCAGTCGCAGGCGCGCCTCTCGACCATCTTCGGCGCCGTGCGCGAGGGCCTGATGCTGCTCGACGCCGGCGGGCGCGTCCTCGAGTGCAACGCCGCGGCCTGCCGGCTGCTCGGGGCCACGCGGGAGCAGCTGGAGGGGGAACTCTCGGCCCCCGAGGCCTGGCGTGCCGTCCGTGTCGATGGCCGAGTGTATCCGGCGGATGAATTCCCGGTCTCCGTGACCCGGCGCACGGCGGCGCCGGTGCGCGACGTCGTCATGGGCCTCCCGCGCCCGGATGGCTCGCTCGTCTGGGTCTCGATCGACACCGCCGTGATCCACGACCCGGCGGGCGGCGTGCAGGCCGTCGTGGTCAGCCTCAACGACGTGAGCGCGCAGCAGCAGATCGCGAGCGACCTCGCCCGCGCACGCGACGAGGCGGTCGAGACCTCGCGGCTCAAGTCGGAGTTCCTCGCCACCATGAGCCACGAGATCCGCACCCCGATGAACGGCATCATCGGCACGGTCGACCTGCTCCTGGGCACGCCGCTTGATCCCACGCAGAACGAGATGGCGCAGCTCATCCAGGGCAGCGCGGAGAACCTCCTCGAGATCATCAACGACATCCTCGACTTCTCCCGCATCGAGGCGGGCAAGTTCCGCCTCAACCCCGAGCCCTTCGAGCCCCTGCCGCTGCTCGAGGATTCGGTCTCGCTCCTCGCGGGCCGGGCCCAGCGCAAGGGACTCGAGTTCGTGCTCGATGCCGACCCCGCGCTCGCGGCCGACGTGCTCGAGGGCGACCCGGGCCGCATCCGCCAGGTGTTGCTCAACATCATCGGCAACGCGGTCAAGTTCACCGATCGCGGCGAGGTCGTCGTGGCCGCCTCGGTCATGCCGACGGGCACCGGCACCGGGCGGCTGCGTGTGGCCGTGCGGGACACCGGCATCGGGATCGCGAGCGAGTTCCGCGACCGGCTCTTCAGCGCCTTCACCCAGGTCGACTCGTCGGCCACGCGGCGCTTCGGCGGCACGGGCCTCGGCCTGGCCATCTCGCGCCAGCTCATGGAACTCATGGGCGGGCGGCTCGACTTCACCAGCGAGCCGGGGCGGGGCTCGGAGTTCTGGATCGAGCTCGACCTGCCGCGCACCCCGGGCGAGCCGGTTGGCGGGGAGGATGCCGACTTGGATGTACTGGTCGTCGACGACAATGCGGCCGCGCGCGCCGCGCTCCTGCGCCAGCTCCGCGCGCTCGGAGTCCGTGCCTCCGCCGCGGAGGGTGCGGCCGCGGCCCTGGACGTGCTCGCCGCGCCGCGGGCTCGGGCCGGGCGCCGGGTGATCCTCGTCGACCGGGCCATGCCCGGGACGGACGGCCTGGTGTTCGCGCGCCGCGTGCGCGAGACGTTTTCCGCGGACGAGGTGGCGCTCGTGCTCCTGAACCCGGCCGGTGCCGCGCCGGCGCCCCATGAGCTCGATGGGCTCGGATGCGCCGCCGTGCTGGCCAAGCCGGTGCGTCTCGCCCAGTTGCGCGTGGCGCTCTCGCAGGCGCGCCATGTGCCGGCTGGCACGGAGGTTCAGTCGAGGGGCGCGACGCTCCGTCCCGGGCCGGAAGCCGCGGCCGCGGGTGGTCTCGACATCCTCGTGGCCGAGGACAATCCGACCAACCAGCTCGTCGCCCGCATGGTCCTCGAGAGCCTCGGACACCGCGTCGACATGGCGGACAACGGGCGCATCGCCCTCGAGCGCCTGGCTGAGGCGCACTACGATGTCGTGTTCATGGATTGCCAGATGCCCGAGCTCGACGGCTACGAAGCCACCCGGAGGGTGCGCAGCGGGGTGATCGCAGGGATTGATCCGAAACAGCGGGTGATCGCGCTCACCGCCTTCGCGATGGAGAGCGACCGCGCGAAATGCCGCGAGGCGGGCATGGATGACTACGTGAGCAAGCCCATGCGGGCGGCCGAAGTCCGCGCCGTGCTCGAGCGCTGCGGGCTCACGGGTGCGGGTCGGACCGATGCCGGAGCGGGCGATCCCCCGCCGGCACATGATCCCGCACCGCTGCTTGCCGGCGCCGGCGCGGAGCCGCTCGTCGACGAACCGTTTCTTGAGGGCCTGCGCGACCTTCCCGGGCTGCACGGTCCGTCGCTCCTGGCGGAGGTCGTCGCCCTCTACACCCGGGAAACGGCGACTCGTCTCGACGAGATGCCCGCGCTGCTGGACTCCGGCCGGCTCGACGATCTCGCCCGCGCCGCCCACACGTTGGCCGGCAGCAGCGCCAACGCCGGCGCCCCGCGCGCCCGCGCCGCGTTTGCGGCGGTCGAGCAGGCCGTGCGCGCCGGCGCGCTCGCCGAGGTCCCCGCGCGTGTTGCCACCGCGCGCGCAGTCTGGCAGGAGTTGAGCGCGGAATTCGTCCGCCGTGGCCTGCTCTCCCCATGAACATACTCGCCGTCGAAGATGATCCTGTTGCACAGCTCGTCCTGAGCTCGTCGCTGAGTTCCCTGGGCCACCGCGTCGTGCTGGCCGCCGACGGCGAGTCCGCCTGGGAGCACATGCGTGACAAGTCCCTGCGCGTCGTTGTCTCCGATTGGCAACTACCCAGGCTCGACGGGCTCGAGCTGTGCCGGCGCATCCGCAACGAGCGCGAGGACTACGTGAGTTTCATCCTCATCACCCAGCAGGGCGCGACCGATGCCAACCTCGAGGAGGCCTTCGCCGCCGGCGTGGACGACTTCCTCACCAAGCCCGTGGTCGTGCGCGACCTGCGCCTGCGTCTGCGCGTGGCCGAGCGCATCCTCGGGTTCACCAGCGACCTGAAGACTCTCGAGTCGTTCCTGCCGATCTGCACCTACTGCAAGAAGGTGCGCAACGACGAGGCCTACTGGACGAGCGTGGAGACCTACTTCAGGGAGCGCGCGGGCACGCGCTTCAGCCACGGGTGCTGCCCGGACTGCTACGAGAAGGTGGTCAAGCCCCAGCTGCGCGCGTTCGGCGTGGCCGAGGCCGACATGCCCAAGCTCGACGGGCCCGACGAATAACGGGCGTCGCTCCAAGATCCGAATCGGGCAGATCCTTCCCTGGACGCCATGCGGGTCCCGCGGGGCACCTCCGGCCGGACGCGCCCATGGCGCGTGTGATCCAAAATGGTCGGGGTGGTGAGATTCGAACTCACGACCTCTACGTCCCGAACGTAGCGCTCTACCAGGCTAAGCTACACCCCGATGTCCATTCAGTTCAATTGTAACTCTCTTGTTGAGAGTGTTTTCCACGATAGTCTCGGCCTTGCTTCTGGCAAGTTTGCTTCACCACGTTTCGCCCGATTTTGTCAGGTTTTGTGAACCGTCTGTGAGCTGCTTTCCATGGCTCGTCGAGACCACTCCCTGAAGATCATTCCGTTCAAGAACCGGAGCGGAACAATGTCCTTCCGGCTGACAGGAACGATCCTGGGGATGCGTGTGCAAAAGAACTTCTCCACGGTCGAAGCCGCGGAAGCGTTTCGGGATGAACTTCTGAGACGGGCGACACAAGGAAAAACGTGGAGAACAGTGGAGACGCTTCTTCCGGAGTCCTGGCTGAAGGAGGCCGAGGCCGTCTTCGAGAAGTTCGGCAAGGCCGAGGACGGGTCGGTGGCGCCGCCATTTCTGCCGACCGCAGCGGAGATGCACGTCGCCGCGGGCATGCTGCAACATCCGGGTCAATCCCGGAAAGAAGTACCCTCGCGGAGATCCGTCGAAGCGACCGGACTGCAGGCAGCAGTTCTTGAAACCGCCTCCCTGATCCACACGGGCAGGGATCGTTGCGCCCGAGCTTCTCCTCGAGGACCTTGTCCCCGTGGACGATGCGCAGGCCGCGCCTGACCTGCGACTCAGATGGGAAGCCCTTGCGGCGCTTGCTCGTGATTTCGAAAGCTGGAGAGGTCGTCGTTGTCCTGGGATAGGTGAGTGGTCATGGCGCCTCCTGGTCGGGTTCAGAGAATGCAACGGTGCGATCGCCTGGCCGGTCAAGGGCGTGCGGCTACCACGGCCGGCTCGAGCAAACGATGAGAAGCGGCGTTCGGCGTCGATGGATCATGCGAACGTGAGATTGGTTGATGCTGACTGTCGTCCATCGCGCGCCGACCTGATCGAGACTGGCGGCTCAAGAGGTGCGTTTGAATCCCTGGATGGCACGCTCCAATACATCGCCCAGCGGCGCCGGCTGGCGCTCGAAGGTGATGTCCATGATCCATTGTGAGAGGTCCAGCATGTCGTCGGGCGGAAACCTCAGCACGGCCAGTTGGAGGTGTTCGATGGTCGGGCTGGTGCGCGGCCGGGCGCCTCCAACCGCAGCCTCAATCCATTCCATCAGTTCAAGCCGTGCGTTGTCCGGCAGGGCTGCGATGTCGCTTTTGAGATTCTCCACGATGGAGAGATAGGACGGCTTGCAGCTCCGGGCAAACTCATGTCCGCCGCGGAGCACTTCGTGGAAGGCTGCGGACCTAGCCAGCTGGATTCCGGTGAAGACCAGACGAGCCGAAGTCTTGCGGAGCTTTGGTGCATGACAAGGTTTCCATTCGCGGAGGGCGGTCGCCGCGGCGCTACTTGAGGCGAGCCGGCCGGGCGCCTGTAGTCAGGAGGTGGCCACGGCTTGATGGAAAATTGCTTCTTGAGCGTATCGCCCACAGACTCGGAACTGTGAAGATCGTCATCGTCGAGGACCACGCCATGATGCGCGACTTGTTGGCGGGCGCGTGCCGGACGGCATTCAAGCCCGAGGCCGTGGGCCAGGCGGCGGATGGGAAGTCGGCGCTGGAGCAGTGCCGCACGCTCGGGCCCGACCTGGTGATCCTCGATCTCGAGCTTCCCGACCTCGACGGTCTCGACCTCCTCGATGAACTTCGTAAGGCCGCGCCGCGGGCGCGGGTGATCGCGCTGTCATCGCACACGGACGATGTCACCGTCCACCGCGTGCTGCAGTCGGGCATCGAGGGGTTTGTGGACAAGACCGGACAGCCCATGGACGCGTTGCGCGAGGCCGTGACGACGGTGATGGAGGGGCGCCGCTACCTGTCCCCGGTCGTGCGCGAAGTATGGAAACGCCTGCGGGAGGAGCCGGCGGCGTTCAACAAGCTCCTCTCCGATCGCGAGCAGGAGGTGTTGGTGCTGGTCGGGCGCGGCTACACCAACAGCGAGATCGCCAAACAGATGGGCCTGTCGCCGAACACGATCCAGAACCACCGCTGCAGCATCATGAGCAAGCTCGGGCTGCACAGCTCCTCGCACCTCATCCGCTACGCGACGGAAAAGGGATTCACGCGTCTGCGCTCGGGGACGCTGCCAGAGAACTGATCGCGGTGCGCAGCGCCTCGGCCGCGGCGAAGACGCCGGGTGCGTGTGCCTGCCAGTCAGATACGGAAGGGTCGCGCGCCGCGGCGACGAGATGCTGTGCGGCGGTGCTCAGGGCGATGCCGTTGACGAGTGACGCGTGCGAGCGCAGGCGGTGGGCGCGTCGGGCGACGGCTTCACGGTCCGCCGAAGCGAGAGACGCGCGCAGCGAGGTCAGTTCATCATCGAGTGCCGCGAGATAGAGCGAAACCGCCTGTCGGGCGTGGGCGGGATCGCCGACCGCGAAATCGCCGAAGGCGCTGAGATTGAGACCAGCTTCGCTGGCGCCAGGCGTCGGCGCTGAAGTCTCCTCGGCCGCCGACGCCGGACTCGAGCGACCGGCCCGACGCGACACTGCGGTCTCGAGAATCCTGCGAAGCCGCGTCGTGTCGAACGGCTTGAGGGCGAACCCATCCATCTGCGCCTCAAGGCAGCGCTGGCGGATGTCGTCGGTGTCGTGGGCCGTCGTGGCGATGATGACTGCGTCGCGCGTGTGCGGGTGGGCACGCAGTCGGCGCGCGATTTCCCCGCCGTTCATGCCCGGCAGTTCCCAGTCGAGGAACACAGTGGAGTAGGTGTGCCGCTCGATCAGCGGCCAGACTTCGCCGGCATGGGAGGCCACATCGGCGGCGAAGCCGAGGCGACGCGCGATGCCGCGCAGCACGGCTTGATTGTATTCCTGATCGTCGACGATGAGCGCGTGGGCAGGTCCGGCTTGGTCGTCGCTTCCGTGGGTTGCGACGGCCGCCGGGGCCGGCCGGGAGGCGCGCTCGAGCGGCAACTCGAGCCAGAAAGTCGAACCACGGCCGGGCTCGCTGATCACACCGGCGGAGCCCTCCATCAGTTCGGCGAGCCCGCGGCACAGGGCGAGGCCCAGGCCGGTGCCGGAGACGCCCTGCGCCTTGGCGCGGTCGCCTCGCGAGAACTTCTGGAAGAGTTTCGCCTGCTCCTCGGTGGATAGGCCTGGGCCGTGATCCCGCACGCCGATCCACACCAGCGCGTGCGCCGCATCGTCGCCGGGTTGACTGCGGACCTCGATCTCAACTGGCGCGCCTGGCGCGTACTTCAGCGCATTGCTCACGTAGTTCCCTACGATCGTGCGGACCTTTTCCGCGTCTCCGCGGAATCCGTCGGCGAAGTCGCCCGCAGGGCGCAGCGTCAGCTCGGTCTTGTGCTCGCGCGCCTCCACGCCGAAGAGCGCGACGACGTCCTCGAGCAACTGGAGCAGTGAAAACGGCGCGGCGTCGACCTGGACATGTCCGTATTCGAGTTTCGTGTACCCAAGCACGTCAGAGAAAACCCGCTTGAGATGTTCGGTCGAGCGTCCGAGTGACTGGGCGAGGCGTCGCTCCTCGGTCTGCAATGGCGCGTCGCGAAGGAGGTCGACGAGGTTGGCGATGCCGTTGAGCGGGTTGCGGATCTCGTGGCTGATATTCTCGAGAAACTCATTCTTCACCACATTCGAGTGGGCGAGTTCGCGCGTGCGCTCGTCGACGATGCGGTTGAGGCGCTCGTTCTGGCGCCGGAGGTGGCGCAGGCGCCACCGCACACCGCCGAACACGAGGAGCAGGCCGGCGAGGACATAGCCGGCGATCGCCGGCGCGCGCTGGTACCACGGCGCCTCGAGCGTGAAGAGCAACGTCGCCTCCGCGCCGGTGCGCCCAAATGGGTCCACGGAGCGAGCGCGAAAGGTGTACCGCCCGGGCCGCAATCCGGTGAAGGAAAACGTCGGCTCCTCCTGGGGTGCCATCCACGCGTCTGAAAGCCCGCCGAGCGAGGCTTGGGCGTAGACCGTATTGCCGCTCGCGCGGGCCACGCCGGCGAGTTCGATGCTCAGTCGCGTCGTGTCGGGGGCGAGACGGAGTTCTGCGCCCGGACTTGGCAGGGAGAGGTCGTGTTCGTTGCGCCTGATGCGCTGGATCGCGAGGCGGGGCATCGGCGGCGGTGCGCCCAGATTGGGCAGGGAGAGGCGGACTGTGGCTCGACTGCCAGCCAGCCATAGGCTGCCCCCGTCGGTATCCGTGGTGCTGAGACCGGCGATGCTCCCGGCCTGGTCGAAGTCCGGGGTATGAATCGCCTCCCACGTCGGCGAGGTCTCGCGATCGTCCACCCTGACGCGGATGAGCACGGGTGCTGCGGCATTGTCGCGGTTCTCGCGTACGAGCCAGTAGGCCACGGCGGGATCGGAGGAAGTCGTGGCGGCGACGCCGATCCAGGGCCGGAAGGCAGGTTCGGCAACGAAGCGATCGCCGGAGGCGTCGTAGGTGAGGATCTCGCGCTCCGAGAGCACGAAGACGCGACCGCCGACGGCTGCGAGCCTTGGGCGCTGGGTTGCCGAAGGCAGACCGTCACCCTCGCGGTAGTGCTTGACCAACGTCAGTGGCGAGGAGCCGGCCGCGCCGGGCGAGGGCCGGAATCGGAACACGCCTCGCGTCACCGTCGCGACCCAGATGTCGCCCAGCGCGTCTCGCACCATATTGAGCGGGTAGGCACCCAAGTCGGCCGACGACGCCTGCGTGGCGACATCGCCGGTGTTGGTCAGCGCGAGTTCCTCGATCGTCGTGTTCCGCAGGACGAGCAGCGTCTGGGGAACGTGTTGACCGGCCTGAAGCCCGAAGATGAAACCCGGAGCCGCCGCGACCGACTGGGGCTGGTTGTCCACCAGCCGCCAGATGCCGCCGCCGTAGCCGCTGAAAAGCAGTTCATCACCCACGCTGATGGCATCAGAAAGGGGAATCTGCAGAATGGCCGCGGGTACTGCTGTCGCCGGCCGGCCGGCCCGACCGGGCGCGAGGCGGCTCAATTGACGCCGGGTGAGAACAAAAGTCTCTCCTCGATGCGGCAGGACTTTCAGAACGGGATCGTTAACGCCGTTGCGGGTCTCGAAGAGGGAGACTGCGCCGCTTGCCTCGATCCGGGCAAGACCGCCTGGATATCCCGCCCAGACGAATCCGGCGCGGTCGAACCACACGCCGGTGATCGTGTCGTGCGGCAGCCCGCTGGTGCGATCGAGCACGGCCAGGACCTGGTCGTCGAGCGAGGCGATGACAAGTCCACCGAGGTAGCTGCCGACGACCACCGACTGCGGGTCGATCATCGTCGCATGCAGCGGGAGTTTGCCGGCCAGCGCGGCGGAGAGATTCGGCAACCGGATCCACGAACCATCCTGACGCGCGAAGACGCCGTCGACTGTGCCGAGCAGGCTGGGCGTGCCAGCCGCGAAGGGCTGGATGCTCTCTGGAGTCAACGCCCAGAACACGACGGAGGCGGGAAGGTCCGCCATCGGCAGCGCGAGTTCCGGACCGCCTCGGGCCATGCGCAAGAGACCTACGTCGCCCTGGAAGATCCAGAGGTTTTCTCCGTCCTCGCTGCCGAGGAGCGTCGAGAACGGTGTGGGCAGCCGCCATCGTTCGATCCGGTGGTCGGTGACCCGAAGCACTTGCTGGTCGGCCACGAAGACCACGCCCTCCGGCGTGCCGAAGCCGCGCCAGATATCGCGCAGGTCATCGACACCGGCGGCCTGGATGTCCTCACGCGCGGAGACGTAGCGCCAGCCGCCCGTGGGCGTGGGCTCGAGGTGGCCGATCTCGCCGATGGCCCCGATCCAGAGGCGGCCCGCGGCATCGTGCGCGAGCGCGCGCACGGCGTAGGTATCCACCGGCAGGTCGATCTTCTCGCGCGCCTTGCCGTCGAAGAGAAACAGCTCATCCGATCCGATCCAGATCCGTCCGTGCTCGGCCGACGCGAACGACCAGACCTCGCCGTTGTGGCGCGTGGGCGGAAGATCGAACGTGGAGATCAGGGGCAGGCCTCGGCCGGATTGCCGCCAGCCGGAGGCCGTGTCGTGCGCGCTTTGGGCCTGGACGTCTGAGGCAAGCCACGCAGCGCCGAGGCCGAGCGCGATCACCACAAGGCGTGTGGTTGTGGGGTGCAATCGGCGTGTTGAGGGTAAGTTCACCGGCGATCGGATGGGGCTCGCGCGCGGCGCTTTCGCGTGGACGACGGCATTCATGCTGGTCGGTGTCGGTGGGGTGGGCGACCAGATTTGCGCCACCGCCGGCCGCGGCGACCAGTGGTTTTCCACTAATCGCCACCGTTGGCACTCCGCCGGGTTCGAGTGAACTGCGACCAAGACCGGAGTTGGCCCCAAAACAACTTCGGGCGACTCATACCCAAACACCCCACGAACTATGAATGCAGTTTGCCGCCGTTCCCCTGGCCAAACGTGCTCCGGCACATCCCGTCGCCGTGGCATTTTCGATCCTTCACGCAGGTTTTGCGTGCGCGCCGCGGCGCTGCTCGCCGTCGCCTGTGTCTCTCCGGTCTACTTGAGCGCACAGTCCACACCCGAGGCTCCGGAAGCCCCTGCGACGACCAATGCATCCGACACGGAGGACGAGAATATCGTCACGCTTCCGGTCGTCATGGTCACGGCCGACAAGATTTCTCGTCCGCTCCAGGAGGTGCCGATGGCCGTGGTCGCCGTCGACGCCAAGACTGTCGAAAACTTCAACCTCCTCGATGTATCGGACATCGAAGTGGTCAGCCCCGGCCTCGACATGAAGCCCGACCCGCGCAGTCCGGTGCCGAGCCTGCGTGGCATCGCCTTCAATCCTGACTCCGGCACGACGGCCTCGGTCGACATGTATTGGAACGAAGTGCCGGTGAGTGCGAACACTGCCTTTCGCTCGATGTATGACGTGGGGCAGATCGAGGTGCTGCGCGGCCCTCAGGGTACGCTGCGCGGACGTTCTTCGCCCGGCGGAGCAATCACCTACGCGGCCCGTCGTCCCGATCTCGAGAAATTTGGGTTCAACATCGAGCAGTCGCTCTCCGACATCGACCTCGTGAACACGCAGGCGGCGATCAACATCCCGATCGTGTCCGGCAAACTCGCCGTGCGCCTGGCCGGCGTCTACGATGCCAACGCGGCCGGCGACATTCACAATATCTACCTCGACGAGGACACCCGCAGCCACACGCGCAGTTATCGCGGCACGATCGGCTGGAAGCCGACCGACGACATCGAGGTCAATCTCACGCACCAGTGGCTCGAGCAGGAACTCGTGCGCGCCAACTCCGTCGAGGGTGACGCGACCTACGGCGCGCCGCTGCCTTCCGGAGTCCGTCCGTCGGACCGGCTGGCGGTCGCGCCCGGCATGGACACGTACGAAGACAACCCGATCCTCACCTCGCTCACGGTCGACTGGGACCTTCCCAAGGACCACCGCCTTTCGCTCATCGCGGGCCGTCACGCGACGTCGAACGACATCTCCGGCGAGTTCTACAATCAGATGAACCTGATCTATGGATACAGCTCGCCCCAGTTGCTCTACATCGAGTCCGAGACCTACTCGTACGAACTTCGGTTCTCCTCGGTGGAGCACGAAAAGTGGGACTATGTCTTCGGCCTTTACTACGAAGACAGTGAGACCAGCGGTTCGGTGCAGCAGGTTGCGGCGCGGCTCTGGTTCGATGGCCCGAATCCCTTCGTCTCGTCGAGCCCGGTACCGCGGGCGCCGGACATGGAGATCCCGCTAAACCTGACGATGGACGGTTCCGGCAGCTACAAGGGCGTATTCACGACGCAGACCTTCAAGTTCGACGACGCGTGGCGGCTCGAACTCGGGGCTCGCTATCAGAAGATCGAGAGCAGCCTCGCGCAGAGTGATCCGGCGCTCGGCATCGACAGCGCCTCAAGCCTCGAGGGCGATCCGTTCACCGGCTCGGCGAGCTTGTCCTACAAGCTCCGGCCCGGTGTGAATACCTACCTCACCTACGGGCGCTCCTATCGTCCAGGTGGAACAGCTTTCCGCACCTCCGCCCAGCTCGACGAGAAATACCTGCACTTCTCCGAGGAGACGTCGAACGGCTTCGAACTCGGCGTGAAGGGCGCGGTGAACGACAACCGCCTCCAATTCAATGCGGCGCTGTTCATGCAGAAGTTCAGCGGCTACATCTCCCACTCGGGGTTCATCCCGGTCGACTACCAGGCGGATGGATTCCAGGACGATGTCGTTGGCATCACCTTCAACGGCGATGCCGAATCCAAGGGCATCGAACTCGGGGCCACGGCCTCACTGCCCGGGCGCGTCGTGCTCGGCGTGAACACGGCCTACGCCAAGGCGACCTGGGCCGACGGAACGATGGCGCCTTCAGGCGTGTTTGACGCCAATGGAAATCCCGTCTTCAACACACCCGGCGAGCAGGTGAGCTACACGGACATCGGCGGCGTGACGCTGGGCGATGCTCCTAAGTTCACGTTCAGCAGCACGATCGAGTGGACTCGTCCCATGCGTACCATGGAGTGGTTCACGCGGGGGCTTTTCTACTACAAGGGCGAGCGCGAGATCCGCAATGTGCCAGATCCTGAGCTTCCGGGTTACTCCACGGTCGACCTCTTTGTCGGTCTGCGCAGTTCGGATCGTCGCTGGGAGGTCACCCTCTGGGCCAAGAACGCCCTCGATGAGCAAGTGGAGACGAACCGCGGCAGCAGCAATGTCATCGGCACGTGGGTCTCCGGATACCGCATGGTGACGCTGAACCCACCGCGTGAGCTTGGCGTGACTGCCAAGTTCAGTTTCTGACCCTTTTGGGGTGTTGGGTCGTGGCGGCCGTGGACACGTCGAGGACGCATCCCGGCCGCCGCGTTGCTTTTGTCCGCTGCCGCGATGTCCTCTGCATCGGGCGCTTGCTCCTGTCTCCGAGCGAATCCGGGAAGCTTTTGATCCATGAACTTTGATTCTGTCCGTGCCTGGTTTGTCGTGCATGCGGTCGCCCTGCTGGCGGCACTCCCACTTGGAGCGGCGCCGAAGAGCTCTCCGTCGCCGCTCAAGGTCGTCGACCTGCGCTGCGAGTATCTCGTCGATCCAATTGGCATCGATGAGTCCGCGCCGCGCCTGAGCTGGCGCCTCGAAGCAGCCCCTGGCTCGCGAGGCCAGGTCCAGGCCGGCTACCGTATCCTAGTCGCCTCGACGCTCGCGGCGCTCGAAAAGGATCGCGGGGACCTCTGGGATGTGGCCACGAAATCGGCGGACACCGCGCAGATCGCCTACGCGGGCAAGGCGCTCACTGCGCACACACAGGTCTTCTGGAAGGTGCAGGTGACTGACGGATCGGGCCAACAGTCCGCATGGAGTTCGCCGGCGACCTGGAGCATGGGTCTGCTCTCCGGTGAAGCTTGGCGCGCGGAATGGATCGGCCTCGACGGCGTGCCGCCCTCGGGTGCGTCTTGGCTGCCGCCCGCTCAGGAGAAGCGCACTTACGTGCCGGTGACACAACTACGCAAGGAGTTCACCGTGGCCAAGGCGCCCGCGCGGGCCGTGCTCTACGTCACGGCGCTGGGCAATGTCGAGGCGCGGCTCAACGGACGACGCGTCGGCGACGAGTATTTCACGCCCGGCTGGACCGGTTATCGGAAGCGACTCTACTACCGGGCCTACGACGTCACGGCGCTCCTGCGCGCGGGAAACAATGCCGTCGGAGCCCTTCTCGCGGACGGTTGGTTCCGCGGCAATGTCGGCGCCTTCGGCCAAAACATCTACGGGAAAAACACCCGCCTTCGCGCTGAACTCCACCTTTTCGATGCCTCAGGCCGCAGCCAGGTGATCGCCACGGACGCCTCATGGAAGGCGAGCACGGGGCCGATCCTCGAGGCCGACATGCAGGCCGGCGAATCGTATGATGCGCGCCTCGAGCAGAAGGGCTGGGACGCGCCCGGCTTCGACGATCGCGCTTGGAGCGCCGTGGCCACGGGTGCGGAGAGCGTACCGGCAATTCTGCGCCGCCATCCGGCACCGGCGGTTCGGCGCGTGGCCGAGCGCCCCACCGTCGCGGTCAACGAGCCGAAGGCGGGCACCTATGTTTTCGACCTCGGTCAGAACTTTGCGGGCTTCGCCCACCTGACGGTGGACGAGCCCGCTGGCACGGTCGTGCGGATGCGCTTCGCGGAGATGTTGCAGCCGGATGGCACCGTCTACGTGGAAAACCTGCGCACGGCGCGCGTGATCGACACCTACGTGTGCCGAGGTGGCGGCGTGGAGACCTGGGAACCGCGCTTCACCTTTCACGGGTTCCGCTACGTGCAGGTCGAAGGACTGACGAAGCCGCCTCCCGCGGCCACGATCACCGGGGTCGTGCTCAGCACGGCCAACGCCGACGCGGGTGCGTTCGAGAGTTCGAGCGCCCTGTTGAACCAAATTTGGTCGAACACGCGGTGGGGCCAGCTCTCCAACTATCTCGAGGTGCCGACGGATTGTCCGCAGCGCGACGAGCGACTCGGGTGGACCGGCGATGCGCAGGTGTTTGTCCGCACCGGGGCGTACAATCAGGACATCGCCGCCTTCATGACGAAGTGGATGGACGACCTCGTCGACACCCAGTCGTCGGAGGGCGCGTTCAACGATACCGCGCCGATCGGCTTCAAGGGCTCGGCGGCGGGCTGGGCCGATGCCGGTATCATCATCCCGTGGACCCTGTGGAAAGTGTACGGCGACACGCGCGTGCTGGAGCGGAACTACGAGGCCATGCGTCGCTACGTCGAATACGTCCGCGGGCAGTCGCAGGGCCTGATCGCTCCCAACCGCGGTTACGGCGACTGGCTCGCAATCGGCGGCATCACGGAAAAGCACCTCATCTCGACGGCCTATCTCGCCTACGACGCGAAGCTCATGGCCGAGATGGCGTCGGCGCTCGGGAAGGGTGAAGACGCTGCGTCCTACCGCCAGCTCTTCGAGGAAGTGCGTGCCGCGTTCCAGAAGAAGTTCATCAACGCCGACGGCTCCATTGGAGAACACAAGTCGCAGACCGCGCACCTGCTCGCCTTGCGCTTCGACCTGCTCACGCCCGAGCAGCGCACCGCGGCCACCAGCCATCTCGTCAAGAATCTGGAGGATCGCAACTGGCGTCTCGGCGTCGGCTTCCTCGGCGTGAATCTGCTGCTGCCCACGCTCACGGACGTCGGCCACACCGACGGCGCGTATTACACGATCACGGGCACGGAGTTTCCCTCGTGGGGCTATTCGGTCGCACAGGGTGCGACCACGATCTGGGAGCGCTGGAACAGTTTCACGAAGGCGCACGGCTTCGGCGACGCCGGCATGAATTCGTTCAATCACTACGCCTACGGCTCCTGCGTGGAGTGGCTCTACCGCACCGTGCTGGGCATCGATGGCGATCCCGGATTTGCCCGCGTCGTGATCCGGCCCGAGCCCGGACCCGGGGTGAACTTCGCCCGGGGACATTACGACAGCGTGCGTGGCCGCATTGCCACGAGTTGGAGCATCGAGCGCGGCGAACTGACGCTCGCGGTCACACTGCCGCCCAACCTCGCGGGCGAGATCCACGTGCCCGCGACGTCCGCCGCCGACGTGCGTGAGGGTGACCAGCCTGCGGCGCAGGCTCCGGGATTGAAATTCCTGCGCATGGAACGTGGTGCCGCGGTGTTTTCCGCCGGCTCGGGAGACTATCGCTTCCGCGCGCCTTACCTTGCGCGCGCGGTGTCCGCGCCGCCGGTGCCTGGCAAGAGCAACGCCGAGGAAGAAGAACGCGCGACGAAGGTGAAGGTGCAGGTGACCGATTCCGCCGGATACTCGCTGAACACCAAGATCGGCGTGCTCCTCGACGATCCCGCGGCCAAGGCGGCGTTGATGGCCGTCATTCCGGAAGCGATCAACAACCCGGAGTTCGAGCAGGCGCGCGAGGCCACCTTCGCGCAGCTACATGATTTTGCACCGGAGTATTTCACGACGGAGCGGCTCGGCATGATCGCGGCCGCACTGGCGAAACTCGGCCCGCCCAAGTGGTCGGTGGACGCCTCGCTCATCGGCGACCTGCTGGCGGATCCGGCGACGCTGGCGATCCTGCAGAAGCACGCCCCGGAGGCGGCGAACAATCCGGAGTTTTCCCAGGCCGCCTCGATGACGTTGCGCAAGGTCGCGGAGTTTGCTGCCGACTACTTCACCGAGGACCGTCTCAAGGCCATCGATGCCGACCTCGTCGCGCTCGGCGCCGCCGCGCCGTCCACGCCGCATGCCGCGCCGGCCGCGCCGCCCCAGGCGCCCGCGCCGTCCGGGTCTGCCCCTCTCGGTCTCGACTCGAAGATCGGCGATCTGCTCGACCATCCCGCGACGAAGGCCGTGCTCGCGAAGCACCTCGGCGCGATGATCGACGCGCCGCAGTTCGCCATGGCGCGCGGCATCACTCTCAGGCAACTGCAGCCCCACGTGAAGGACGTGCTCACGGACGCGAAGCTGCAAGCGATCGGTGCGGAGCTGGCGACCGCTGTGCCCGCACCCGTGCCGGCGGCCGGCTCCGGATTTGGCCTCGACACCAAGATCGGTGAGTTGCTCGACCACCCGGCAGCCAAGGCCGTGCTCGAGAAACACATCGCCGCGATGATCGCGAACCCTCAGTTCGCCATGGCCCGGGGCATCACGCTCCGGCAGCTCCAGAGCTACGCCGAGGATGCGCTGCCCGACGCGGTGCTCACGACGATCGCGGACGAGCTCGCGAAGCTCAGCCCACCGGCCGCGCAGACCGGCAGCACGCTCTCGACCCACTCGACGGTGAGCGCCCTGCTTGCCGATCCGTCGGCGCGGGCCGTGCTCGCGCGACACCTGCCCACGCTCCTGGCGAGTCCGCAGATCGCCCAGGCAGGTCACCTCACGCTGCGTGCCCTGAAGGAGTACTTCCCGGAAATGCTCACGCCCGAGAAGCTCGCGGCGATCGATGCCGAACTCGCCGCCGCGACGGCTCCCGCGAAGGCTGGGGCGAGCCTCTACATCCCGGACACCATCTCTCCCGCGTGGCAGGCGTTTCTGCGCACCCCGCCGTTCACCGTCGCAAATCGCGATCCACAGCCGTCGCTCGACGCCGCGGCCTGGGCGGAACGCTGGCGCCGCAATGAGGAGATGCTCACGCAATACGAATCCTCGCTGCTCGAGCGCTATCAGCCGGAACTCGCCCCGCGTACGCTGGGAGGCACCCCGGTCCTCGACGTGAAGCCGCGCGGCTGGAAGGACGACGGACGCATCCTCGTCTACTGTCATGGCGGCGGCTATACGATGGGCTCGGTCCGCTCGACGCTCTACTGCTCGCTCTTCATCGCCGACGCGACAAAGCTGCGTCTGATCTCGGTCGACTACACCGTCGCGCCACGGGCCAAGTGGCCGCGGATCATCGATGAAGTGCTGGCGGTCTTTCAGGCTCTCCAGCAGGAGGGCTACGCGCTGCGGAACATTGCGATCTGCGGTGATTCAGCCGGCGGTGGCCTGGCTGCCGGCGCGGTGTTGCGGATGCGGGATCGAGGTCTCGGCCTCCCGGCGGCGGCAGTGCTCTGGTCGCCCTGCGCCGATCTGTCTGGCGCCGGTGAATCGTATGTGACCCTGCGCGATGCCGACCCGATCATCTCACCCGAAGGGATGAAGCCCTGCGCTGACGCCTACGCCGATCCCGCGGACGTGAAGAATCCCTATGTGTCGCCAGTCTATGGAGACTATACCAAGGGCTTTCCGCCGACGCTGATCCAGGGAGGCACCCGGGAGATCTTCCTGAGCAGTTGCGTGCGGCAATACCAGGCAATCGAGAGCGCCGGCCAGCCCGCTATCCTCGATCTCTACGAGGGCATGATCCATGTGTTCCAGCCGATGGTGCCGGACTCACCGGAGTCGCAGCTCGCGATGCGCAAGATGACGGCGTTTCTCGACGAGCACGTGACGCGGAAATAGCGCGCCAGCTCCGCACCGCCGAGACGCGGTCCCTTCCGGGGACTCGGCTGCCCCGTGCCTCTTGCCTCGGCGGTGGTCGGCGCCGGCGGGCGGATCCGTGCGTGCCGGGCCGCTCCGGGCAAGCGGTGGTTTTTCACTAATCGCCTCACTGTGCAGCGCCTCGATGGCTGTGTTTTCTCGTGAGTGTCCGGTTCCCCAACAGGGCCCCTTCCATCCCCAATGAAGACCACGATATTCTTCGCGCTTTCTGCGTCCGCGCTGCCTTTCTACGCCTCGGCGAATGACATCGATTTTCGCACCCAGGCGCAGTCGCTCGTGTCCCAGCTTACACTCGAGGAGAAGGCCGCGCTGTGCTCGGGACGCGACATGTGGTCCACCAAGCCGATCGAGCGACTTGGCATCCCGTCGATCGTGCTCACCGATGGACCGCACGGCGTGCGCCGGACCGCGCCGGATGCCGCTCCCGGCAACCTGTCGCAGAGCCTGCCAGCGACGTGCTTCCCGACGGCGCCCGGGCTCGCGGCGACCTGGAATGTGGAGTTGATCGAAGAGGTCGGTGTCGCGCTCGGTCGCGAGGCGCAGGCCCGCGGGGTGCAGATTCTACTCGGACCGGGCGCGAACATGAAGCGCTCGCCGCTGGGTGGACGCAATTTCGAGTATTTTTCCGAGGATCCGATCCTCGCTGGCCGGCTCTCCACAGCATGGATACGGGGCGTGCAGAGCCAAGGCGTCGGTGCCTCGATCAAGCACTTCGCGGCCAACAACCAGGAATGGGAGCGGATGGTCAGCGATTCGATCGTCGATGAGCGCACGCTGCATGAAATCTACCTGCCCGCCTTCGAGATGGCCGTGAAGGACGCACAGCCGTGGACGGTGATGTGCTCTTACAACAAGCTCAACGGCACCTACGTGTCACAGCACCGGGGTTTGCTTACGGATGTCCTGCGTGGGAAATGGGGGTATCGGGGCCTCGTCGTGTCCGACTGGGGTGCGGTCGATGATCGCGTGGCGGGCGTGCAGGCCGGCCTCGATCTCGAGATGCCGGGCTCAAACGGTCTCAACGACCGCCGCATCGTCGCGGCGGTCATCTCGGGAAGGCTCGACATCGCCGTGCTCGATGCGCGCGTCACCGACATCCTTGAGTTGACGCTGCGCGCGCATGCTGCGGCCAAGCCGGGCGCCACCTTCGACGCCGACGCGCACCATGCGCTGGCGCGCCGGGCCGCTGGCGAAGGAATCGTCCTGCTCAAGAACGACGGCAATACGTTGCCCATCGATCCGGCCCGCGCCGGGCGAATCGCGGTCATCGGAGGCTTCGCACGGTTCGCGCGCCACCAGGGCGCCGGCAGCTCACAGGTGAATCCGATCCGGCTGGACAATGTCGTCGACGAACTCGGCGCGATTGTCGGCGCGAAGAATCTGACCTTTGCAGCGGGCTATGACGTGGACGGGGGCACCACCGACGCGCTTCTCGCCGAGGCACGCGAGGCTGCGAAGAAGGCAGATCGCGCGATCGTCGTGATCGGCCTGCCCGACAGCTTTGAATCCGAGGGATTCGATCGGAAGAACCTCGATCTCCCCGCTGGACACAACCGGCTCGTCGAGGCCGTCATGGCCGTGCAACCGGACACGATCGTCGTGTTGATGAACGGCTCACCAGTGGCCATGCCGTGGGCGCCGCGTGTCAAGGCGATCGTCGAGGCTTATCTCGGCGGACAGGCTGGCGCAGGCGCGATCGCAGATGTGCTGACCGGTCGCGTCAATCCGTCCGGCCGGCTGGCGGAGACATTTCCGGCGAGGATCGAGGACACGCCGGCATTCCCAAATTTCCCCGGTCGCAACGGCCAAGCCCTTTACGGTGAGGGTCTGTTCGTCGGCTATCGCTCCTATGACGCGCGCCGAATCGCGCCGCAGTTTCCCTTCGGGTTCGGGCTAAGCTACACGACCTTTGCCTACACGGGAATCAAGTCCGAGGCGGCGAACGTCAAGGCGCAGGACGGCGTGCGCGTGCATGTTTCGGTGATGAACACAGGCAAGCGCGCGGGGGCGGAGGTCGTGCAGCTCTATGTCCGACAGCTCGGTGGGTCGGTGCTGCGTCCGGACAAGGAGCTGAAGCATTTCGCCAAGGTGACCCTCGCGCCGGGTGAGGAGAAGACCGTGACCTTCGCGCTGACGGTTCGGGACTTCGCGTGGTACGATGTTCGCGTGCATGATTGGGTGGTGGATACGGGGAGCTTTGAACTGCTCGCCGGTGGCTCGTCGCGCGAGCTTCCGCTGAAACAGGTCCTCGCGGTCGAGGGCTTCCGGCGCGGGCACCCGAAGCTCACCCGCTATTCGCCGCTCGGCGAACTGGCCGGGCACCCGGCGAGCCAGGCGCTCTACGAGCAGTTCGTGCAGGGAGCGCTCGCCACGGCGCCCGCGGCGGATCCGACCGACTCGCCCGAGGCACAGGCCGCGGCCAGGAAGGCCCGCGACACGATCGTTGTCTTCATGAACGAGATGCCGCTGTGCAAGCTCGTGCAGGTCTCGGGGGGCGTGTTCAGCGAAGAGATGCTCCAGGGTATCCTGCAGGCCGTGAACCAGGGCGAGTGAGACGTCCGATCCGCATCAAATCGTTTTCCCATGGGCGCCAATCCACTCCTCGGTCTGATCTATCACTGGCTCGGCGGCTTCGCGTCCGCGAGTTTTTATCTGCCGTACCGCGGCGTGAAACGCTGGTCGTGGGAGACCTATTGGCTCGTCGGTGGATTCTTCTCGTGGATCGTCGCGCCGTGGTTCTTCGCGAGCCTGCTCGTGCCCGACTTGTTCGCCGTGCTGCGCGCGGCGCCGGCGGGCAGCGTGCTCTGGGCCTACGTCTTCGGGGCGCTCTGGGGCCTGGGCGGCCTCACCTTTGGCCTGACCATGCGTTATCTTGGCATCGGCCTCGGCATGGCGGTGGCGCTGAGTTTTTGCTCGGCCTTCGGCACGCTCATGCCGCCGCTCTTCGCGGGTGAACTCGGGACGATCGCCGCCAGCGTGTCGGGACGCTACGTGCTGCTCGGTGTCGCCGTCTGTCTCGGAGGCATCGGACTGTGCGGGATGGCCGGTGTGCGCAAGGAGCGCGAACTCAGCCCTGAGCAAAAGAAGGCGTCGGTGCGCGAGTTCAACTTCCGCCGCGGCCTCTTGGTCGCGGTGTTCTCGGGCGTGATGAGCTCGTGTTTCGCTTACGGGCTCGCGGCGGGCAAACCGATTGCCGACCTCGCGCGTCAGTCACTCGCGGACAACGGCGGCTCCGATCTCTGGCAAAATCTGCCGGTGCTGATCGTCGTGCTGCTCGGCGGCATCACAACCAATTCGATCTGGTGCCTGATCCTCGCCATGCGCAACCGCAGCCTCGGCGAGTATGGTGCGCTGAAGCCTGCAGTGGATGCGGGCTCTGGCCGCGCGTCACTGGTCACCAACTACGCTTTTTCGGCGATGGCCGGCGTGACGTGGTATCTGCAGTTTTTCTTCTACAGCATGGGCCAGACGAAGATGGGGCAGTACGAGTTCTCGAGTTGGACCCTGCACATGGCCAGCATCATCCTGTTCAGCTCGCTTTGGGGCATCGTGCTCAAGGAGTGGAAGGGATCGAGTCACCGCACCCACGGCTACATCTTCGCCGGCATCGCCGTGCTCGTGCTCTCCACGCTCGTGGTCGGGTATGGCAACTACCTGGGCGCCAGCGGGACGGGTCACTGACCGCCCTCAAGTCTGGGATATCACCCAGGCCGCGGGTACTGATCTGATGAAATCTACAAATTCAGCCGTTGGACGTGGGCTCCTGTACCTGTCCGTGCTGCTGTCTGTCGCCGGGTGCGGCCGCGGGTCGGGCAACCCAGGTGCCGAGAGCAAGCCGGCCCTGACCGTCTCGCTGGTATCGCCCGCCGTGGCCGAGTGGCCGGAGGTGGTCGCTGGGACCGGAAGCGTCGACGCGTGGCAGGAGTCGATCGTTGGAGCCGAGATTGGCGGCCTGCCGCTGGATGACGTGCTGGTTGATGTCGGCGATCGTGTATCCAAGGGACAAGTGCTCGCGCGATTCCGCGACGAGTCGGTGCGCGTCGACATCGCGCAAGCCGAGGCTGCCGTCGCCGAGGCGGAAGCGGCGCTGGCGTTCGCGCGCGAGCAGGCCGAGCGTGCGCGGGGCCTTGCCGAGACGCGTGTGGTGAGCCCGGAGCACCTCGCGCAACAGGTCGCGTCGGAGCGCGCGGGCATCGCACGCCTAAGTGCCGCTGCGGCCCGGCTGGAGGCGCAGCGCTTGAGAATGAAACAAGCGATGGTCGTCGCGCCCGACGATGGCGTGATCTCGTCCCGGGCGGCGACAGTTGGCGCCGTGGTGGGCACGGGCTCGGAACTCTTTCGCATGATCCGCCAGAATCGGCTCGAGTGGCGAGGGACGCTGCCGGCCGACGAGCTGGCGCGGGTCGTGGTCGGCCAGCGCGTGGTGGTCGAAGCTCGCGGACAGGGCTCGGTGATCGGCACGGTCCGGGCGGTTTCACCCGTGATCGATGCCGCGACCTTGATGGGCCTGCTCTATGTCGATCTTCCGGAGCCGGGTGTCCTGCGGGCCGGAATGTTTGCCGCAGGCGTGGTGGAGATCGGAACGGCGCCGGCGCTGCACGTGCCCGAGTCGTCGATCGTCTATCGTGATGGCTTTCAGTACGTGATGAAGGTCGATGACGAGCGCCGCGTGCGCCAGATGAAGGTCGTCCCGGGCCGGCGCCGCGGGTTGCAAGTCGAGATCACCGAAGGCCTGAGCGGTGGGGATCGGATTGTCGCGTCGGGTGGAAGTTTTCTCGAGGAGGGCGATTTGGTCGTGATCGCTGAGCCGGACCGCTCGCTGAAGTCGGGTGAATCCACCGTGGCCCTGCAGGGTGGAGGACGTCGGTGAACTTCTCGGCCTGGGCCATCCGCAAGCCCATCCCCTCGATCCTGTTGTTCGCGCTATTGTGCGTCGCGGGCGTGGTGGGCTATCGCAAGCTTCCGGTGCAGCACCTGCCCGATCTCGACTTTCCGATGGTCGTGGTCACGGCCGTGCTGCCGGGCGCCACGCCGTCGACGCTCGAGACCGAGGTGACCCGGCGCATCGAGGACAGTGTCTCCACCGTCGGCTCCGTTCGACACATCTACTCCACAGTCAACGATGGCACCTCGGTCACGACCATCGAGTTCGATCTCGAGAAGAACCTGCAAGAGGCTGTCAGCGACGTGCGCAACGCGGTCGACCGCGTCCGCAACAAGCTGCCGCCCGAGATGCAGGATCCGATCATTTCCCGGGTCAACACGACCGGCGGGGCGATCCTTACCTTCGCTGTGGAATCGGAAGCGATGGATGAGGTGGAGTTGTCGTGGTTTGTCGACAACGACGTGGGCAAGGTATTGCTCGCTGTCGACGGCGTCGGCGAGGTGGCCCGTCTCGGTGGAGTGGACCGGGAGATTCGCGTCGAACTCGATCCCACCCGCCTGCTCGCGCTCGGTGTCTCCGCCGCCGATGTGTCCGCACAGGTGCGACTGGTCCAGCAGGAGGCCCCGGGCGGCCGGACCAATCTCGGTGGGCTCGAACAGTCGGTGCGCACCAGCAGCCCGGCGGAGCGCGTGGAGGATCTCGCGGCATTGCCCATCGCACTCACCGACGGACGCGCCATCCGGCTCGATGCCGTCGCGCGTGTGCGCGACACCACAGCGGAGCCCCGGCAGGCTGCCTACGTCGATGGGCGACCGGTCGTGAGTTTTCAGATCACCCGATCGCGTGGCGCAAGCGAGGTGGCGGTCGCCGCCCGCGTGCGTGCGAAGGTGGGCGAGATCGTCGAGGCGCACCCGCATGTCGCGATCCGCGAGGTCAACAACACGATCGAGCCGGTCCTGAGCAACTACGACGCGGCCATGCACTCGCTCTACGAGGGTGCTTTTCTCGCTGTGGTCGTGGTGTTCTTCTTCCTGCGCGACTGGAGGGCTACCTTTGTCTCAGCCGTGGCGTTGCCGCTGTCGGTCATTCCGACGTTTGCGGTGATCGCGATGCTCGGATTTCAGCTCAACTCCATCACACTGCTTGCGCTCACGCTGATCATCGGTGTGCTCGTGGACGACGCGATCGTCGAGATCGAGAATATCGAGCGCCACCTGCGTGGAGGGAAGTCGCCCCGGAATGCCTCGCTCGAGGCGGCCAACGAAATCGGACTCGCGGTGATCGCCACGTCACTGACGCTCGTCGCGGTCTTCCTGCCCACGGCGTTCATGGGCGGCATCGCCGGGAAGTTTTTCAAGCAGTTCGGGTGGACGGCGTCGATTGCCGTGCTGTTCTCGCTCCTCGTGGCGCGGCTGCTCACGCCGATGATGGCCGCGGTGCTGATGAAGCCGCGTGCGCCCGACACGGCCCACGATGCGGATGGGCGTCTGATGACGCTCTATCTGCGGGCGGTGCGCACATGTCTGCGTCATCCGTTCAAGACGATGGCAGGTGCGATGGGTTTTCTCATCGCTTCAGTTTCTCTCCTTGCGTTCATCCCGACCAACTTCGTCGACGCCGAGGATCAGAACCAGATCCTCGTGACAGTCGAGGCACCGCCGGGAAGCACGATCGAAAACACCATCCTTCTGGCCGAACATGCACGCCGGATCGTGGCGGCCAACCCGGAGGTCAGGAATGTCTACACCACCGTCGGCGCCGCGAACGCGGGCCGCATCGGTGGATCGGGCGGCAGCGCCGCCGAGGTGCGACGCGCCAGCTTGGTCGTCTCACTTGTGCCAGCGAACGAGCGCGATCGGTCGCAGGTCGAGATCGAGCGCGCGCTGCGTGCGCGGTTCGCGGAAATCCCGGGCGCGCGACTGGGGCTCGGTGGCAACACGTCGGGACAGCAGGTGATGCTCGTGCTGGCCGGAGATGATCAGCGGCTGCTCATCGAGGCGACCCGTCGAATCATGGCCGACCTGCGGACGCTGCCCGGACTTGGCAACGTCTCATCGACGGCAAGCCTGCTTCGGCCGGAACTCGTCGTGCAGCCAGACTTTGCTCGTGCCGCGGAACTGGGCGTGAGCACCGCGGCGATCAGCCAGGCCGTCCGCGTCGCCACGACCAGCGACTACGATCAGAACCTACCTCGGCTCAACCTTCCCAATCGCCAGCTCTACATCCGCACGCAACTGCCGCAGGAGGATCGATCGACCCTCGAGACGATCCGGCATTTGCGTGTAACGTCCGTGAACGGGCCGGTGCCGCTCGCGAGTGTCGCACGCATTGCGGTCGAGGGCGGCCCGGCGCAGATCGACCGCATTGATCGCAGCCGAAATGTCACGATCGTCATCGAGACCGAGGGACGCCCGATCGGAGAGATCAACAAGCAGGTCGAGGCCCTGGAGTCACTGCGCGACCTGCCTTCCGGTATCCGTCGCGTGGCGTCGGGTGAGTCGGAGCAACAAGCGGAACTCTTCGGTGGCTTCGGCCTCGCGATGGGGGCGGGGGTTTTCTGCGTCTACGCCGTGCTCGTGCTGTTGTTCCACGACTTCCTGCAGCCGATCACCATCCTGACCGCGCTTCCTCTCTCTGTCGGCGGAGCCTTCGCCGCGTTGGCGATATGTGGGTACAGCCTCTCGCTCTCTTCGCTCATCGGGCTGATCATGCTGATGGGCATCGTGACGAAGAACTCCATCCTGCTTGTCGAGTACGCCATCATGGCGCGTGACGAGCACGGTCTGTCGCGCACCGAGGCTCTCGTCGACGCCTGCCACAAGCGTGCGCGCCCGATCATCATGACGACGTTCGCCATGATTGCCGGCATGATGCCCATGGCCCTGCAACTCGGCGTATCCTCGGCCTTCCGTGGCCCGATGGCGCTCGCGGTGATGGGCGGCCTCATAACGTCGACCGCGCTCAGCCTGCTCGTCGTGCCCGTCGTCTTCGAACTCGTCGATGAGTTCAAGCTGCGGCTCAAGCGTCGATTTCGGACCAGCGAGTCCCAGCCCGCTCAATTGGGCCGGTCCGCGGCAGGAGGCGCTAAGGCGACCGGATGACTCTGTGCCGGTCCATGGCTACAACCGTCGACCATCGTCGCGGCGGAGACGATGGCGAGGGTCAGCGAGCGGTCGTTCCGCGATTGCGGGTGAGAACAAACGTAACGATGCGGCAGGTGGCCATGGCTGCGGGGGTGTCGCGGACCACGGTATCGCACGCGTTGCGGGGGAGTCCATCGGTGACACCCGAGACTCGGGCACGAGTCGAAGCGGTTGCTCGACGACTTGGATACGTTCTCGATCCGGCGATGTCCCGGTTCATGACGGACCTGAGAACGCTGAGAGCGGTGCGCTACAAGGAGGCGCTTGCGGCGATCGTCTCCTTTGACGAAGACCAAGCCGCTGTGGATCGATTTCTACGCGGCGCTCGTGCCTACGCCGAGCAGTTCGGCTATGGAATCGACGTGCTCGACCTGTCTTTGAAGCGTCTTTCGCCATGGCGAGTCGTCGATGTGATCGCGTGGCGAGGGATTCGCGGCGCTATCGTGGTTCCGGCGCGGGAGGTCTTCAACGCCGCCGAACTACAGGCGATCCCCTCGATGTCAGTTGTGTGCATGCGACAGGGAGCGGCTGGACCACGATCGGTCAGGATCGACCTCGAATCCGACAAACGAGGTTCATCCATGCCACGGAGTCTCGATGATGCATGGGCTCTGGGTAAGGAGGCCGTCCACCAACTCCTGGTGCTCCTCGACGAACGGAGGGAACCTCCGCCCCGGATTCGAAGAACGGTCATTGTCAGCTGTGATCCAGAACGGGAGTCAGCTGTCGGGTAGCCGGATTCGGCGACCTGCGCGGGCTGCTTTTTGT
The DNA here is from genome assembly GCA_014879845.1 of Opitutaceae bacterium. Lineage (GTDB taxonomy): Bacteria > Verrucomicrobiota > Verrucomicrobiia > Opitutales > Opitutaceae > JAEWQP01. The sequence goes on along the minus strand of JACSRI010000147.1, from coordinate 27,361 downwards.
CAGGACTGGTGCATGAAGGACCCGGAGCGGTTGTTGGATGTGATTTTCGTCGTTGATCAAGTTTCTGGGGCGCCTGGTTTTCGGTCCGTCCGTTCGCGGCGTAGGTAATCGTGTCGGCCAGGAGGTTTGCCCTCCGGCCTTCATCATGCCTGCGACACTCGAAAAGGACCCAATCACCGTAGTTGCGCACCGGCGCGTGAAGCCGGGATGCGAAAGCGCATTCGAGACGGCGATGCGTGAGTTCACCACCTTCGCGCTCGAGCAACCGGGCAACCTCGGGCTGCACGTGCTGCGACCGTCGCCGCCGGAGTCGCGCGACTACACGGTGGTCGCCCGCTTTGCCGATGCCGAGGCGCGGCGATCGTTCAAGGCCACCTCCGAGTACGCGGCGTGGATGCGGCACCTGCGCGAGTTTTGTGAGCAGGATCCTTACATCGAGGAGATGAGCGGGCTGGCAGGATGGTTCACCTTGCCGGACCGACCGCATAAGGCGCCGCCGCGATGGAAGATGGCCGCGGTGACCTTTCTCGGCGTGTACCCGCTCGCCGCGCTCATTCCACCCGTCGCCAAGCGAGCCTTCCCGGATTGGCCGCCTTTGCTTCTCAACGTCCCCATCAACCTCGTGGTCGTGGCGTCCCTGGCCTGGGTCGTCATGCCCATCCTCACACGGATCTTCGCGCGCTGGCTCTTCGGCCGCAGCTGACCTCAACCACTTGGGAAACGTATTCATGAAATCAACAGCAGACCTGATTCTCACCCACGGCCGGATCGCCACACAGGACGAGCGCAACAGGTTCGTCGAGGCGGTCGCGATCAAGGATGGCCGGATCCTCGCGACCGGGCGCGACGCCGAGATGATCGCCCTCCGCACCGGGACCACGCGCGTCGTCGATCTGCATGGACGGACGGTAATCCCGGGACTGAACGATTCGCACCTGCATGTCATCCGGGGCGGGTTGAACTACAACCTCGAGCTGCGATGGGACGGTGTGCCGTCCCTCGTCGATGCCCTCGCGATGTTGCGTGAACAGGCGGCGCGCACACCCCCGGGACAGTGGGTGCGTGTGGTCGGCGGTTGGTCGGAGTTTCAGTTTGCGGAACGCCGCATGCCGACGCTCGAGGAGCTGAACGCCGCGGCGCCCGATACGCCCGTATTCATTCTGCATCTCTACTGTCGCGCGCTGCTCAACCAGGCCGCGCTGCGCGCTGTCGGCTACACCAAGGACACGCCGAATCCTCCCGGCGGCGAGATCCAGCGCGACAAGCACGGCCATCCCACCGGCCTGCTCATCGCGCGGCCGAACGCGACGATTCTCTACGCGACTCTGGCGAAAGGGCCGAAGCTCCCGCCCGAGCACCAGGCCAACTCCACGCGGCACTTCATGCGCGAGCTCAACCGGCTCGGCGTCACGAGCATCATCGACGCCGGCGGCGGTTTTCAGAACTATCCGGACGACTACGCGATCATCAACGACCTGCACGCCCGCGGCGAACTTACCCTGCGCATCGCCTATAATCTCTTCACCCAGCGCCCGAAGCAGGAAAAGGACGACTTTGTGCGGTGGATCAAGATGACGGAACCGGGCAAGGGAGACGACTACTTCCGCATGAACGGAGCGGGCGAGATGCTCGTGTTCTCTGCCGCCGACTTTGAGGACTTCCTCGAACCGCGACCGGACTTGCCACCTTCGCTCGAAGGCGAGTTGAAGGAGGTCGTCACGGTGTTGGCCAAGAACCGCTGGCCGTTCCGTCTGCACGCGACCTATGACGAGTCGATCCGCCGCTTCCTTGATGTCTTCGAGGAGGTGCATCGTGAGGTGCCGCTGACCGGACTGAACTGGTTCTTCGATCATGCGGAGACCGTCTCGGATCACAGCTTGGAGCGCATTCGCGCGCTCGGAGGCGGCATCGCGGTGCAGCATCGCATGGCGTATCAAGGGGAATATTTCGTCGAACGTTACGGCAAACAGGCGGCTGAGCGCACACCTCCTGTGCGCCGCATGCTCGAGATGGGAATTCCCGTGGGTGCGGGAACCGACGCCACACGCGTCGCCAGCTACAACCCGTGGGTTTCGCTCTACTGGTTGACCACCGGTCGAACCGCCGGCGGGCTGGAGCTCTATCCCGAGCAGAACCGTCTCAGCCGGGAGGAGGCGCTTCGTCTCTACACGATCGGCAGCAGCTGGTTCTCTTCGGAGACCGGCAAGAAGGGTGCGATCGTTCCGGGGCAACTTGCCGACCTCGCGGTCCTTTCGGATGACTATTTCTCCGTTCCGGATGAGCGTATCCAGCGCATCAGTGCGGTGCTGACCGTGGTGGGTGGACGAATCGTGTACGGGGCCGATGAGTTCAGCGATCTGGCTCCCGCGCCGATTCCCGTGCTGCCGGAGTGGTCACCGGTGGCGCGGTTCGGCGGCTATGGCGCTCCGGGATTTGCGAGGGCGGCCGCGGCTCACGCGCACACGGCATCGTGCTGCCACCATCACCACCATCGTCATGGGCATGCCGGCGCCCCGCGCCATGGCGCATGGGACGGCGGGCTCGGACTTTGGGGCTCCGGGTGCAGTTGCTTCGCGTTCTAGGGCGGTGAGGCGAGAAATCGCGACATGGCATCGGCGCGCTTTCAGAGCGAAGATCCGGCGGGCGCGGTGTCGTGGTCCTCACTGCTGCTGCGGAGTGTCGGGGGGCTTCTGATCGTCTCTGTCCATGGCTGCCACAAGGCTGCGGGAGGTTGGACCTTGCTGCGACGCGACACGCCGTGGCCGCTTGTGGAGGAAGTTGCCGCGATGCATCTGCCGGCGCCGTTGGTCTTCGCGTGGGTGGCGACGCTCATCCAAGTCGTCTGTGGTGCGTTGATCGTGGTTGGGTGGCGGACACGGCTGAACGCGTGCCTGCTCGCGGCCACCATGGGCGTGGCCATTGTCCAGAATCTCACGACGGGCAGTAGCCCGGAATTGGCGATGCTGTATGCGGCGATTCTGGCGACGGTCGCGATGATCGGCGGTGGTCGGTACTCGATCGACGCGCGGATCGCGCTGCGAAAGACGGCGGCATTTTCAGGATTCGAGGAGCCGACGTAGTAACGAGTGCCGGCAGAAGTGGGGCTCACCGGCGCACAGCGGTGCGAGGTGAGCGCCTCCGAACAATCCCTGCCAGTTCCGCCCGACGAACATGCAAAACGACCACCCAACTGCACTCAGCTCATCCGTCGAAGCGCCCAGCATGTCGCGCCGCACGTTCCTGCTCAATGCGGGAACCGCGCTCGGCGCGGCCGCCCTAGCCTCGGCGTCTTGGGCGGCGACGGGCGCCGACTCACCGCTTCCGCAAGCAACAACATCCAAACCAATCCAACAACGTATGAGCACATTCACGACACGCGACGGCACGACGATCTACTACAAGGACTGGGGAACAGGTCCGGTGATTTCCTTCAGTCACGGATGGCCGCTGTCAGCAGATGCCTGGGAGGCGCAGATGTTTCACCTCGCCTCGCACGGGTTCCGGTGCATCGCCCACGACCGTCGGGGCCATGGACGGTCGAGCCAGCCGTGGAACGGCAATGAGATGGACACCTACGCCGACGATCTCAACGAGCTGTTCACCGCGCTCGACGTCAAAGACGTGATGATGGTCGGTCACTCGACCGGGGGCGGAGAGGTGGCGCGCTATATCGGTCGGCACGGCACCAAGCGGGTCAAGAAGGCCGTGCTCATGGGAGCTGTGCCGCCGATCATGCTCAAATCGAAGAACAATCCTGTCGGTTTGCCGATGGAGGTGTTCGACGGCTTCCGCGCAGCCTATCTCGCGGACCGCGCGCAGTTCTTCCTCGATGTGGCGAGCGGGCCGTTCTTCAACTTCAACCGGCCTGGCGCCAAGGTCTCCAAGGGGCTGATTCAGTCCTGGTGGATGCAGGGCATGATGTCCGGCCACAAGAACGCGTATGATTGCATCAAGGCGTTCTCGGAAACCGACTTCACGGAGGACCTCAAGAAGTTCGACGTGCCCACCCTGATCATTCACGGCGACGACGATCAGATCGTGCCGATTCAGGGCGCAGCGATGCTGTCATCCAAGCTCGTCAAGGGCGCCATCCTGAAGATCTATGAAGGGGGCTCCCACAGTCTGGGCGACACGAGCAAGGAGCGGTTCAACGCCGACCTCCTGGAATTCGCGAGGGCCTGAGCGTGCTTGATGCGTCGAACCGAGAGGCCGGCCGTCGTGAGGCGCGCGATACGAATCCCTCTCAAGAGGGTGGCTCGGCGCCTGCACGCGCACCGGCGATCGTCTGGTCATCGCGTCACGACCTGCCGGAAACGGTGCGTGCGACGTCGGTCGGTCTCTTGAGCCAACAGCTCGTGCTGCTCATCGATCTGCGCCTGCGCGCCAAACAAGCGCACTGGAATGTGAAGGGTCTCCAGTTCATCGCGCTGCACGAGCTGTTCGACAGCATCGATGACGATGTGGCCGAACTCGCGGACGACGTCGCCGAGCGTGCGGTGGCGCTCGGAGGTCTCGCGCTCGGCACGGCAGAGGTCGTGGCACGGGAGTCGAGCCTGCCTCCCTACGACGCGCGGCTTCTGGCGGGCGGCGACCACATCCGGGCCCTTGGCAACTCCCTGGCTGCTGTGGCGAAGTCCGCGCGCTCGGCGATCGATGCCGCGGCTGAAGCGGGCGATCTGGATACAAGCGATGTCTTCACGCAGGTGTCCCGGGCGCTCGACAAGCTGCTGTGGAAAGTCGAGGCGCACGAGGTGTGAGCGGCGTGGCGGACGATATGCACGGCAGGCATAGCGGCTACACCGGGGACGCACTAGGCGTCCGCCGGGGACGTGGTATCGTGACGACATGAAAATCACCCGGATCCAAGCGGATGCCGATGGCGTCACGCACTTCGAAGATCGCGAGATCCCGCTCGAGCCGGCCGGAACGATCGGCCGGCTCTCGGGGCGGCATCCGGCCGGGGCATTGATCTTTCGCGAGACCTCCGGCGACTACGACTTTGATTGGCATCCCGCGCCGCAGAAACAGTGGGTCGTGTTGCTCGACGGCGAAATCGAGATCGAGACGGGCGACGGTGCCGTGCGCAGGTTCGTCGGCGGCGATGTGCTCCAACTCGAGGATACGGACGGTCGCGGGCACCGGACCCGCCAGATCAACGCGGGTACACGACGCTCGCTCTTCATCCCGTTTGCTTGAAGGACACCACCATGAACACACTCATCCACGGAATTCATCACGTCACGGCGATCGCCAGTGATCCACAACGCAATGTCGATTTCTACGCCGGCTTGCTCGGGCTGCGCCTGGTCAAGAAGACGGTCAACTTCGACGATCCCAGCGCCTATCACCTGTATTACGGCGACACGAACGGCGCCCCGGGATCCATCGTCACGTTCTTCTATTGGCCAGGCGGCGCTGGTCGCGGCCGGGTTGGCGCGGGGCAGTCGACCCGGCTGAGTTTTTCCGCTGCACCAGAATCGCTCACCTATTGGGTCGAGCGGCTCACCGCGCACGGGGTTGCGGCCTTGCGACAGATCCGCTTCGGCGAGGATGTGGTGACATTCGTCGACCCTGACGGGATCCCGATCGAGATCGTGGGCGCGGTGGGCGATTCACGGAACGGCTGGTCCGGCGCGGGTGTGCCTCAGGAGCATGCGCTCCGAGGTCTGCACACCACCGAGCTGACCGTGACTAGAGCCGAACCGACAACGCAGTTGTTGACCGGAGTCATGGGCTACCGTCATGTGCGCAGCGAAGGCGGTCGTGCGCGATACGCGACAGTTCTCAGGACGCCCGGTACGTTCATCGACGTGATCGCCGGGGCGGATGCCGTCGAGGGTATTGGCGGGGTCGGAACGATCCATCACGTCGCGTGGGGGGTGGTGGATGATGCTGCACAGAAGAACGCACACGCGCTCCTGACCGGAGCGGGCTTTGTCGTCTCGCCCGTGCGCGATCGCAGCTATTTTCGTTCGATCTACTACCGCGAGCGCGGAGGCATTCTCTTCGAAATCGCCACCGATATTCCGGGTTTTGCGGTGGACGAGCCTGTGGATTCGCTCGGCACCGCCCTCAAGCTACCCGGCCAATTCGAGCCGGCTCGACGTGAGATCGAAGCCCTGCTGCCACCGCTGCGTGCGCCGCGCCCAACGAACCACCCGATGCCGATCGCGACCCGCAGCTGACGTTCGCGCCGTATCCAGAAACCTCAACGAACGATGCCGATGAACTCACCCTCCGACGTAACCACGCTGCGCTACGGCACCGCCCTCGAGCGCGCTCACGCGGCCGTGATTCTCCTCCATGGCCGGGGCTCGTCCGGCCACGACATGGCGGAGCTCGCCCAAGCGCTGGCTGCTGATGGAATCGCCTTCCTCGCGCCGTCGGCGGCAGACGGCACGTGGTATCCGAACCGCTTTCTGGCGCCGCTGGCTTCGAACGAGCCATGGCTGTCGCAGGGGCTTCGCGCGATCGGGAGTCTGATCAGGGAGGCGGAAGCGACCGGTGTGCCGCGCGAGCGCATCGGACTCGTGGGTTTCTCGCAAGGGGCCTGTCTCGCACTCGAATATGCATTCCGGCACCCTGATCGATTCGCGTTTGTCGCTGGACTGAGCGGGGCGTTGATCGGACCGATCGACTCGCCCCGGCCAGTCATCGATATGAAACAGACGCCCGTGCTCATCGCGTGCGCTGAGTCAGACAGCCACATCCCGCTCCCGTTTGTCCAGGAGAGCGCCGCTGTCTTCGCCCGGTCCAAGGCATCGGTCACGCGCCAGGTCTATGCTGGTGCGGCACACGCACTATTCCCTGGGGAGCTTGAATGGCTGCGGGCACGGATTGGCGAGTTGGCGGTGCGCGTTTAGTTTAGGGGCTGAGTCGGGCGGGCAGGGTGGCGATGTAACGCGCCGGAAAGAAAAGCTTCGGTCACGTTTTCAGTTCGGCCGGCGCGAACGTAAGGCCTCAGGGAGGAGATCCCTGTGCAGCATGCTTCTTTACGAAACCACCGTTCTGGCACCGTTCCGACGCGACGTGTGTCAGGACTGAAAACGCGTCGCCCGTGCCGGTGACCGCGGCTGAGTCGCAAGGGCTTCGTCGCGCGACCGTGAATGATCTAGTCCGACTGCCGGTCGCCGCGATGTTCGGTCGCTCGGGTGGCCGGAGGGCGGGTGTGCGTTCCCATGTCGGTAGCAGGCCGCAAGGATCCATTTCGCGATGAAGCCTGAAGTTACGGTTTTGCGGCTGCTCCGCTGGCGCGAAGCATGTGCGGAAAGCGAAGCACCACCTGCCCCGCGCGCGGCTCGTTTGGTCGAGCAGGCGCGCCCATGGTGGGAAGCCTGGCCGGAGCGTTTCCGAGCACTAGCGACGCACCTCGAGCGCATGAGGGCAAATTATGGGTACGCGATGTCGGAACATCAGCGCGCGAGCGGCAGCCATTTGGTTCCGGTCCTCGTGGTCTCGTCCCAAGGCGAGGGCGTGGATGCGGCAGCCCGCGTACTCTTCTTCTATGTGCGCGACGGCAAGCTGCGGTTGCGCGTGCAACTCGAGTCGGATGCAGCACTGCAGGCCGAAGCATTTGCCGCCACGTTCGTCGCGGATTCGCCGTCCGGGGCGTTGATGGAAGCGCCCGCGCTGCGCTCCACGGAGCGGGAATACCGCATCGAGAGCGACGTTCCACCGGCACTCGAACAAGCGTGGGGCACCCTCCGCGTAACCGATCCGATGCCGTTCCGGCTCATCTTGCGTTGTCTGCCGTCTCCATGAGTTGAGCGGCGTCCGCCTGCGATATCACGGATCACGCCTATGAGCTACGTTTGGTTCTGGACCTTCTGGCACTGGGCGCGTGAGGCATTCCGCGACGGTCTGGTCCTGCGCGGTCCGTTGCACGGCCTGGCCGGCCACTGGGATGAATGGTATCGGCATGTCGCGAGCGAAGACGACCGCAGCGCGATCGCCGCGATCGGACGCAGTGAGCACGCGCAGAGCGCCCTGATCGACTGGATTTCCAGCGCATGGACAAACGAAGTGGAGAGCCGCGACCACGCCGAAGTGCCGCGGTTCGTGCTGGCGCAACTGGCGCACGTGCCGCCCTTCGATCGCTGGTACGCGTTCGCACCGTTCCGCACGGGGTACGGGTGTGCCACGATCTCCGCCGTGGTCGTGGCGGAGCAGAGCCAGGGTGAAGCGAGCGATGTCCGGCGCCTGGAAGCGGTGCTGCTGCCGCCGGATCCGGATACGTCCGCGTCGCGAGTGGTCGGAGACGGCTTTTGCGCTGAATCGACCGACCTCGAAGCTGCGAGGCAGGCCTCCATAGGCACGCTCAAAGGACGTGGCCTGGCCATTCTCCTCGCGCTCTGGCTGGTCGGAGGACGACGTGGATACAGCCGAATCACAAACACGGCCGTGACCGTGGGGTGGCTGGCTGCCGTGGGGCTGATCGTGCGCTTGTTGTGGGGACCGGAGCCCGGCGCGTCGCTCGAAGGCATCGTCGCCGTGCTCTCCGGGTTGGTGGGCGCGCTGCTGCTCACGCAAGGCACGCTGCTTGGGCGCGAGTGTTGGCGCACCTGGCGACGAGGCCGGCGGCTGGCGGGTCGGCTGGTCCATGGGCAGGTGCGACTCTCCATGTCGGGCGGATTGACGGTGAAGGGAGCGTCAGCCGGATTGCCCTTCTGCCTCGGCATGTTGCTCGCGGCCTATCGAAGCGAGAAGGACGCGTCGTCGGATGCAGGCCTCTGGCGGCACGTGCTGGAGTTGACGGACACGGCTGTCGCGAGATGGGCGGCGAGCGGAACCGTCACGCCGACGGGAGCGGTGCGCCCGGTGCTCGTCGATGCCAAGGTGCGGGCCTGCAGCCGGCATGAGAGCATATCCAATCTCCTCCTACCGTGGCGGCATTCCCACGCCCTCAAGCAGGTCGCGTCACCACGGAGCGATGCATCCGGTCGAGTGCCGCACGGCATCGAGGCGGCTGCCGTGGAGCCAAGCGTGGGCTTTGCGGCCGACTCGGACACATTGCGGATTCATCGGTGCGGCCATGTGGCGCACGCGCTCATGACGCTCGGCGGCCTGTGGTCCTGGCGGCAGTTGGGTATGAACATTGTTGCGGTCCTGGTCATGGCAACCGTGGGCGCGGCCGGTCCGGATCTTCTCGCGATCCTTCGGCCTCCACCTGCTCCGGCCGTGGTGACGCCGGGCTCGCCCTCTCCCTACTACCTTTGGGTCAGCATCGATGCGGAATCGCCGCGTCACTTCCGTGCAGTTCTCGAATCGGAATTCTGGTCCAACCGTCGCGTCGATTTCGAGCGCTATGGCGGGGCGCGTGGTGGCGTCCGTGCCGAACTCGCGCTGCGGCGGGCGAGTCACCAAGTCTACGACCGCGAGGACGAAGGTGTCGTCTGGATCGAGCGCAGACGCCGCTTCCTCGGACGAGAGTATGTCTCGGGAGAACGTGTGGGGCGCTATCACGTCTCGTATCTCAACAGCCTGGGTTATGAATAGAATCCAAGATCTCTTCTTCCGGCATGCCCGATGCGTTGCGAGCTGGTGGTGTGGCCTTGCGCGCTCCGGCCGCATCGTTGCCGTGGTCGCATATGCCGGCTTGCTGGTAGTGTTCGCGGGTTGTGCCCGCAGCGACGCGACCCGTGTGACCTTGCACGTGCAGCCTTCCAACGATTCGGACATCGGCCGGGTCGAGATCATGGCCCAGGTGAGCGGGCCTCAAGCGGGTGTGCGTTACACGTGGTTTGCGGTGGCGGGAACGTGTCAGCCCCAGGAGACGGAGTGGCCCACGACGGTGTTCCGGTTTTCGCCCGGAGCGACGCGCGATCGAGTGTCGGTCGTCGTGCGGCGCGATGGTCAGGTGGTCGCCGAATCATCTGTCGATCTCTCCATGGATGAGAAGCGGGCGGTGGTGCAGAACAGCCTCATCCCGGCGGTGGGTGTGGAGATCAGTACGGTGCCGCCGTATGATCCCCACGGCGGCCCGGAAACCCGGGCGGATATCTCGGGAACGGTCAGCGGCGAGATCAAGCCTGGCTACAAGGTGCTCGTCTACGCCCGTGCCGATGCCTGGTACATCCAGCCGGTCGGCGGCGCCCAGCACTCGATACAGCCGGACAACTCGTGGTCGACGTGGACGCACACCGGATCGAGTTATGCGGTCCTCGTGGTAAGGCCGGGCTTCGAGCCGTTTGCCCGACTCGATGTGCTGCCTCAGGTCGGCGGATACGTCGTCGCTCGGGCAGTGGTCGATGGCAAGGGGCGCTGAGGGTGACGCTGGAAAATCTCGGCTGATGGGCGACGCGTTTTCATTCCACCGCCCGCCGGCGTAAGTAGAGGTGCCGGCGATCGGTGTGCGACCATGGAATGCTCGCCATGCCAGATCGACCGGTGCTGAAACGCAGAAAACGACATGGGGCGCGTCCGGCGAGAGTTCCTCGGCCGGGCCAGCCCAGACACCCTCGATCCTATGAACACAAAGCTGTCCGAAAAAGGCCTCCTCACTCCTGACAACTCCGTCGTCGCGATCATCGATCTCCAGCCGCAGATGCTCTTCGGCGTCGCATCTCATGATCGCCAGTCGATCATCAACAACAACGTGGCGCTTTCGAAAGCCGCGCGCGTCTTCGGCGTGCCGGTCGTGCTGAGCACGGTCGAGACGAAGGCATTCAGCGGATACATGTGGCCGCAGATCCAGGCGGTCTTCAAGGGCGAGGTGCCGATCGAGCGGTCGACGATGAACTCGTGGGACGACGCCAACTTCGTCGCCGCGATCAAGAAGACCGGTCGCAAGAACATCGTCCTTTCCGGCCTCTGGACCGAGACCTGCGTCGCCTTGCCGACCATCCAGGCGATCTTCGACGGCTACTCCGTCTTCGTGGTCGAAGACTGCTGTGGTGACGTCAGCTTGCTCGCGCACGAGAACGCGATGAAGCGTGTGATTCAGGCCGGTGCGAAGCCGGTGACAGCGCTTTCGGTCATGCTGGAGTGGCAGCGCGACTGGGCCTCACGTGGCACGTACGACGCGGTGATGGACATCGTGAAGACGCACTTCGGCGCCTATGGGGCCGGTGTGGAGTACGCCTACACCATGGTTCACCAGGCTCCGCAGACGGAATTCCCGGAGTATCGTCCGGTGGCGACGTCGGCGCATTGATCGCCCGCAAGCGGGTGTGTCCTCGCCCCGGACTCAAATACGGGTGGGGCGGGGACCGCACGTGGCACCGAGTTCCGTGAACGGCGAATCCTAGCAAGGCCGCGTGCGCGGCAGGAAGGAGAGACACATCATGACTTTGTCCATGCGACACACCTCGGCTACCACGCTGGGCGTAACGGCGAACGTTCCGGCGGTGGTGGCAGACCACAATGCAGGTGATTCACCGACTCGTTACGTCGAGGTGAATGGGGACAGGATCGCGTATCGCGAGGCGGGTCGCGGGGCGACGATCCTGCTGGCGAATCGCTTCCGCGGCACCCTGGACACGTGGGATCCGCTCTTCCTGGATGAACTCGCGCGACACCGTCGTGTCATCACCTTCGACTATCCGGGCGTTGGATACTCTTCGGGGATGTTGCCTTCGGATATGGGGCAAGTTGTCGCGTTCCTTGATGCGCTCGTCCAGGCGCTGGCGCTGGAGAAATTCACGATCCTTGGCTGGTCGTGGGGAGGGTTCGCGGTGCAGTCGTTCGTGGTCGAGCATCCGGAGCGCGTCACCCACGCGATTCTGCTCGGCACCAATCCGCCGGGTGCCACGACCCACGCTATCGATCCCGGATTCCTGGAGCGGGCGCTCAGGCCAGTCAACGACCTCGACGACGAGGAGGTTCTGTTCTTCGTCCCCTCATCGGAACGGAGTCGTCTCGCCGCGAAGCGATCGCACGAGCGGATCTACGCGCGCAAGGGTGTGGCGGATCGCATCCCGTCTTCGATGAGTCAGTTCAAGCCGTTTCTCGATGCGCACGGGACGTATCGGGCGGACGCGAGCGGACGACGAGCGCGGTTGAGCACGCTTCCGGTGCCGCTGCTCATCGTGAGCGGAGATGCGGACACCAGCAATCCAGTGGAGAACTGGTATCCACTGATCGGGAAGCTTCCCAGCGCCCAGTTCATCCTGATCTCTGACACGGGACACGCACCGCAACATCAGCATCCAGAACTGATGGTCGGGTATATCCTGGAGTTCCTCACGCGGACCCAAGGATGAGGCCCGCCGGAGCAACGCACTCTCATAGGACACCTCATGCACCATCGTAACTTTGGCCACACCGGCCTTCATCTGTCTGCATTCGCGCTTGGCACCGCCAACTTCGGAAAGGGGTGGGGATACGGATCTGACCGCGACGAGGCTTTCAGCGTGTATCGCGGCTATCGCGACGCAGGCGGAAACTTCATCGACACCGCCGATCAATATCAGTTCGGCCAATCCGAATCGATGGTGGGTGAGTTTATCGCAGCCGAACGCGACGAGATTTTCCTCGCCTCGAAGTTCTCGCTGGGCGACAGCGCGAATCCGGGGCCGCTGGGTGTCGGCAATAGTCGAAGGGCCATGGTCCAGTCGGTGGAGGCGAGTCTGCGACGACTGAAGACCGACCGCGTCGATCTCCTCTGGGTCCACATGCCCGACAGTGTGACACCGATTGACGAGATCATGCTCGGCCTCGACCTGTTGGTGCGGAGCGGCAAGGCGCTCTATATCGGGCTCTCGGATTTCCCAGCGTGGCGAGTGGCGACGGCGGCGACTCTTGCCAACTTGCGCGGCTTGGCACCACTCGCTGCGCTGCAAATCGAGTACAGCCTGGTGGAGAGGACTCCAGAGCGTGAACTTCTGCCGATGGCGGCAGCATTTGATCTTGGTGTGGTCAGTTGGTCGCCGCTCGGTGGCGGCCTGCTGACTGGCAAATATCGGAAGGGTGAATCCGGCCGAGCGCAGGGACTGGGGGCCGTCGTTCACGGCGAGAGCGATGCACGCAAGACGGCGGCCGTCGATGCGGTGCTGGCGGTCGCGCAGGAACTGAACTGCTCGCCGGGTCAGGCGGCGATCGCGTGGGTACTGGCAAGGGGCACGCTCCCCATTCTCGGGCCGCGCACGCCTGAGCAACTGGCCGACAATCTCGCAGCCTCGGACGTGCGCCTCTCCGACGAGCACCTGCGGCGGCTCGACGAGGCCAGTGCGGTTTCCCTGGGATTTCCTCACGACTTCGTCGCGGCGAGCATGCAACGGGTCGCCGGGGGAAAACTCGCGAAGCGCGCCGCGCGTGGTCACGCCGTCCGCTGACCGCATCGAGGCGTGCAAGACGCCGGACACTTCCTGAACAGCGCAGCCACCAAGCTACCCATCATGAACACCATCATCTTGATTCACGGCCTTTGGGTCACGCCGCTCAGTTGGGACAAGTTCAAACGCCGCTATGAAGCCCAGGGATACACGGTGCTGGCACCCGCGTGGCCGGGTGTGGAAGGGAGCCCGGCCGAGATGCGTCGCGATGCATCGAGTCTGCATGGGGTCGGTGCAGAGGATGTGATCGAGCACTACGCGCGCATCATCCGTGAGTTGCCTGAACCGCCGATCATCATGGGGCATTCGTATGGCGGGCTGGTCACGCAGGCCCTGGCGGATCGAGGCCTCGGTGCCGCTGTCGTCGCGATCGATTCCGTGCCGCCGAAGGGCATCTACCTGCTCCCTTTCTCGACCTACGGCGCGTTGACCGGTGCCCTGGCGAATCCGCTGAACTACCGGAGCACGTTCATCTTCTCGTTCCCGCAATGGTGGCGGGTTTTTGCCAATACACTGACGGAGGCAGACGCCCGTCGAGAGTACGAGGCGCAGGTGATACCCGCATCGGGACGAGCGATCTTTCAGGCGGCCTTGGCCAACGTCACACCCGGGGCTTCTACCGCGGTCAACTTCCGCAACCCAGCTCGCCCACCGATGCTCGTCGTCGGTGGAGAAAAGGACGTCATCATGCCGGCGGCCCTGAGCCGGAAGATATTCCGCAGGCACCGCGCTTCGTCAGCAGTGACCGAATACAAGGAGTTTGCCGGCCGAAGCCACTATATCATCGCCGAGCAAGGCTGGGAAGAGGTCGCAGACTTCGCGCTCGCCTGGGCCACGGACAAGGTCGCTCGCACCTCTGTCGCGCTTCGAACGTAGAGGCGCCCTGCGAGGGCGGAGGTTCCGGCGGGAACGGCAGATGCCGAGGCTACCGCCGACCAACTCCGACAACGGCGATGCGAGCGTTTCGCGCCGCCCCGGTTCGCGCCGACGAGTGTCAGCCTCGGATCGCGTGCGGGGTCGAGCGACTCGGCGTGCGTGCGACTTTGACGTCGTCGTTCTGGGGTTCGCGTTCGACTGGCTCCTCGAGCAGGCGCTTCATTTCGCGAATTGCCTCGCGCACCCATCCGCTGACGGTCTGCTCGGTGCGTCCGTGACGCGCGCCGATCGAGGCGCAGGATTCGCCCGAGATCAGGCGGCAGACGAGTACCTCGCGCATCAACGGCGAGAGTTGGGCGAGAGCCCGATCGATGTCCATGCGCAGATGGATCGTATCGCGGGCGCGGATCGATTTCGCGTCGGGAAGGACATCGCGAAGCGCCGTGGAGGACTCCGCATCGGTCGAAAGCACTTCATCCAGGCAGGAAAGGCGCTGATCGGAGAGTGGACCAGCCCGTTGAGAGGAGCGAAGTGAGTCGCGCCACAGGTTCGTCGCCGCTGCGAGCAGGTAGCCGCGAAAGTTGCCACCGGGCCGGAGGTCCTGGCGTGCTCGCAGGATGCGGCACCATGCCTGTTGGGCGAGGTCGCTGGCGCGGTGATGGTCGAGCGCAAGCAGGCGACAGCGTGCGTAGAGTGTCTTCCAGTGGCGCGCGACAAGTTCATCAAGCGCCGGCATCTCCGGAGGTTCACGTCTTGCCGCAGCGACCAGCCACGCATCGCCCCAGAGGGCCATGTCGAACAGGTCGTGCCATGCTTTCATGCTCTCTTCCGTCTGCGCTTTCGAACGCGCGATCGCAGCAATCTGCCGGGCGTTTTCTAGGTCACCCGCGTGCAGGGCTAGGCGAGCGCCCAGCAGCAAGGCGTCCTCGGAAATCTGCGAACCGTCACGTGTGCCTGTCGTATTCACCTGTGCGCTCAGGCGCACCACGCCCTCGCGAAAGAGCTTCTCGGCCAAGGGTTCATCGCCCGCAGTGCGCGCTGCTTCGCCCCGACGCTCCAGGTCGGCCAGCACGGCGCGAAGATCTTCGGAATCCGTCGTCATCCTACGAGGTGGACTTGGCCCGGTCGGGGGCCGACTCCGTGAGACTATGTTCGGGGCGTGCGGGCCTGGCTTGGCAGCCTACCAGATTTCCACCCGCCGGATCGTGGGGCATCCCGAATCGAGAGGGCGCTGGAGCTTTCGCGAGAGCTGGCGCAGCCGGATTCATGACGCTACCCTAGCAGGCCAGCGCATGAGGAAGCATCGATCGTATGGGCCGAAAACCCTGCTACGGGCGAACGATGCGGCGCTAGTTCGTACGAACTAGGGAAGGCGTGGGCCTATCGGTCGGCGGACCCTGACGAAGATCCCAGGCGCCTAGAGCTGAACGAGTCCGCGCCGCGTCGCCACGGCGATGGCTTCCGTGCGGCTGAGAACATTGAGCTTGGTGAAGATCGCCCGAAGATGTGCCTTCACGGTCGTTTCGCTGATGCTCAGCCTGGAACTGATCTCCTTGTTGCTCAACCCGCGCGACAGGAGGGTGAGCACATCAAGTTCACGTGGAGTAACCGGCTCGCTGCTGATCCCGGCCGCCAGCTTGGCCACGAGGGCGGCGGGAATGCACGTCTCGCCTGCATGCACGCGTCGGATACACGCAAGAATTTCCTCCCGGGGCGCGTCCTTCAGCAGGTAGCCTTTGGCTCCAGCCCGCACGGCCTTGGCGATATCGGCATCCGTATCGAACGTCGTCAGCACGATCGCTCGAATCTTCTCGTTCACCTGGCGCAGCTCCTGGATGACCTCGACGCCGTCGAGCCTGGGCATACGTAGGTCGAGCAGGGCGATGTCGGGATGATGCTCCCGGCACAATTGGACTGCGCGTTCGCCATCGGAAGCCTGCCCAACGACGCGCATATCGGCTTGTCGACTGATGATTGCGACCAGGCCCTCAAGAACGGTGACATGGTCGTCTGCGACAACCAAGCGGATGGCGCCTGCGGCTTTTTCGGGTCGTGTGATCTCGGGCAGACTCATACGCTGACCTTTGACGGCGACGGAAGCGGCAGAACGATCGAAACGGCGGTCCCGGCCCCGTTCTCGCTCTTGAGCGCCATGGCGCCACCCATGCTTTCAACTCGTTCTCGCATACCTGTGAGCCCGAATCCATCCGACTTTCTGGTCGGATCGAAGCCGCAACCATCGTCGCGCATCGAGAGCTGGATCTCGCTCGGCTGAAACGAGAGCGTGGCGATGAAAGTCTTCGCACGGGTGTGTCGCAAGGTGTTGGTCAAAACTTCCTGACCCACGCGGAGCAGATTCTCCTCCCAGGCGGGTGGGAGCGCGAGCGGCGTGCCGCGGACCGAGAACGTCGCGGCGAGGTTCGTCCCGGCAGTCATCTTGCTGATCATATCGCCCAGCGCCGCCCCGAGGCTCATCTCCTCGAGGGCCTGGGGCCGAAGCGCACGGACGGAACGGCGCGCCTCTTTGAGGCTCTCGCGCGCCAATTCGGCGGCGCGATGCATGTGCGCGTTGGCATCTTCAGCCAGACCTTTGGACGAAGCATCACCTGCGGCTTCCAATTGAACAATAACGCCGGTGAAGCCCTGGGCCAGTGTGTCGTGGATATCTCGTGCCATGCGGTTGCGCTCGGCGATCACAGCGGTCCGACGACTTTCTGCCGAGAGCCGATTCAACTGCATCGCCAGCATGGCCTGATTGGCAAGCGCCTGGGCGAGTTCCATTTCTTCAGCCTGGAAGCTCCGGGCACGAGTGAAACGGATGCCGATCACTCCGTGGACTTCGCCTGCCACGAGCATCGGAACGATCAGGATCGTCACGATGCCGAGCTTCAGCACGTGCTCGCGCCAGGGAAAATCGGGGCCTTGGCGAATATCCTCGAGAAGGTATGGTTTTCCGGTGCGAAAGACCTCGGGCCACGGCCAGATGTCCTCGATGCGCAGTGACGGCGAGATCGACGCGATGGTATGTTCATGGCCCGTCACGAGACGATCGTTCTCCAGCGCGCAGGCGAAGGTCATGAGCCCGGTATCCGGCTCCCGCTGCCAGACGCTGCAACTGTGCGCGCTCAATTGTTCCGCGATCGTGCGCAGCACGTGTTCGCGTATCCGATCCGGTTCGGCCTCGAGCGCGAGCGCATCAAGCGTGCGCGTGAGCGCATTGAGCTGACCGCGGGCCAGGAGTTCGGCGGCGCGCAGGGTCGCTTCCGTCCGCTTGCGGGCCGTGACATCCATCACCGTGCCCATCAGGCGCACCACGGCACCGGTCTCGTCGCGCACGGGCTGCGAAATCGTCTCGATGTGCTTTTCCGTGCCGTCGGGCAGGATGAAGATGTACTCGAGCGGGCGAGGCTCTCCCGTCTCAAAGCTCTCGCGCAGCCCGTTGTCGACTGCAGCGCGGTCTTCGGGACGCACGCGCGCTCGAAACGCGTTGTAGTGGGGAGACGGGGGCGGATCCGGGAAACCAAAAATGCGGCACGTTTCAACCGACCAGTCCGTCTCCCCGGTTCTGAAATCCAGAGTCCAACTGCCGGTCTTGGTCAGGCGCTGACCTTCCGCCAAGTTACGCTCGCTCTGACGCAGGCGGTTCTCCAGGCGCCGTCTCTCCGTGATCTCGCGTAGGATGACAGTAAATACAACGTCGTCGCCTTGAGTGAGTTTCGAGATGGAGGCCTCGGCAGGAAACTCGGATCCATCCTTGCGGCGGCCGAACACCTCATTGCGCTGGGCCATGGAGCGGGAAATCTCGGGTGAACGTGCGAATGTCTCCAGATGGCGGTCGTGCATCGCGGCGAATCGCTCCGGAAGGAGCGTGCTCAACGGGCGACCGAGGATCGCCGAGGAGGCGTACCCGAAGATTCGTTCGGCGCCGCGATTGAAGAGGAGGATTCTCTGGTCTGAATCCACAGCGATGATCGCGTCGTCCGCGATCGCGAGAATGCCCTCGAAGCGTGCCTTGGCGGCCTGGAGGGCCTCTTCAGCGCATCTGCGGTCGTGAATGTCTACATTCTGTCCGTACCATTTTGTGACGCGACCGGTGGCGTCTCGCAGGGGCACCGCGCGAAAGAGAAACCACCGGAAGACGCCGTCGTGGCGCCTCAGGCGTGCTTCAAATTCTCCCGGTGATCCGGAACCGAGGACCTGGCGCCAATAGTCTTCGATCCGACCCAGATCATCCGGATGGATCGCCACGCGCCATCCCCAGCCTTGCGCGTCGGATAGCGAGAGTCCGGTGTAGTCGCGCCAGCGTTGGTTGAGAAAGTCGACTTCTCCGTCCGGCTCGACGCTCCACACAAGACCGGGAATGGTGTCCGCGATGCTGCGTAGGCGCTGTTCGCTTTGCTGGTGAGCCGTGACCGCCTCGCTGTGCTTGATCACGACGGCAGCCAGATGCGTGGCCTGGCGAATCAGCCGCTGGTCGAGGTCGGTGGGGGACCTTGGTTCGCGCCAATAGACCGCAAAGGTCGCTTCGGCGGTGCCGTCAGAGGCGAGTATGGGTGTCGACCAGCACGCTCGGATTCCGTGAGCTGCCGCAAGTTCGCGCCATTGGTGCGCGTCCCAGCGATCGTCGACGGAGATGTCAGCCGAGACGACCTGCTGGCGCGTGAAGGCAGCCATCCCGCACGGGCCTGCGTCTGGGACGATGGGCCGCCCGTGGATGGCGCAATTGAAGCTTTCCGGCAGGCTGGGGGCTGCGCCATGCCGGAGCTGGTTTTCCGCCCGATCGACCAGGACGATGCTACACAAAGCGCCACGCGAGATGTCCTCAATGAGCCGGCATATGGAATCGAGCAGCTCGCGGAGAGAGATGCCTTGTGCAACAGCCTCGAGCACGCGTGCCTCACCGGCCAGCAACCTCCCAGAGTCCTCAAGTTCTGCGATCCGCGCGCGCGCCGCCTCGAGCTCGTGCCGGCACCTTTGGGGGTCGAGTTCTGCTGAAGATGCAGACTCTCGAGTGGAGGGGGAATGATGGCTCACGATTGTCGGCTGGGAATGCCCAGACTCGGCGCTGGATCATCGCTGAACGCTGCTTGGTCTTGAAGATGCTGCCTGGTTTGGACTGAGGCGATCGGTTTTTCCGATCACCCTGCGGATGCGCTCGGACAAGGTCTGGAATGGCGACGCGAGGTTGCCGGGTCCGGTGGCGATAGGGCGGCTAGTCGCTCGCAGCACGGGTGCCACCGTCGTCTCCGACTGGAGCAGATCGTTGTGGGTTTGGGCGCAGATTCGAGCGGCAAAATATACCAAGTGAAGCCCTCGAAGCATGTGGGATATCGGCGTCGAAATCCCCCAGTTCTGGGATCAGAAAGTAGCTCCGACCACGATCATCTCGTTGCTTTGCTGCGGCCGGAAAAGTTGGACAATCCGAGTCAACTTGGCCGTTTCGGTTCACACCTTTTACTCGCAGAACTGTGAACCGCAGAAATTCTTCATAGGTAAGCAATCTACGGCCCTGAACGTAGCGCTCTACCAGGCTAAGCTGCACCCCGATGTCCCTCGGCCGAAGGCCGCCGGACGAATGAAGGGGCGACGATTCCGGAACGTCCCCGGCCTGCGCAACAAAATCATGGGGATCCTCACCGCCCCGGCACGGTTCCGCCGGCGGCCTCGGCCGAGGCTCAGCTCCCGGGCTTGGTCGCCGGGAGGGCCGCCAGTTCAGGGGGCAGCTGATCCGCCGGGTAGGTGGGGAAACTCAACTCCAGCAACGAGATCGCGGGCACGTCGAAGCGCGCCTGGCCGGCGCTGCGGTCGACCAGCACCGCCACCGCGACGGGTTCTGCGCCCGCGGCGCGCACGATGTCCAGGCACTCCTGCACCCGACCGCCGCGGGTGATCACGTCCTCGACCACGATGACTTTCTCGCCCCGGGCGAAGGTGAAGCCACGCCGCATCACCAGGATGTTGTTCTCCTTCTCGGCGAAAAGGAACCGCGCCTTCGACCGCCGGGCGAACTCCTGGCCAACGACCAGGCCGCCCATGGCCGGGGCGAGCACGGTGGTGTACTTGATCCCGGAGGCCGCGACCTTGGCGACGAGCAGTTCACCGAGGCGCTCGACCTCCGGCATGTGCTGGCACACCTGGGCGCATTGGAAGAAATGGCCGCTGTGCAGGCCGGAGCGGAGCAGGAAATGCCCCGTGAGCAGCGCGCGCGTGCGCTTAAAGATCTCCAGGACCTCGGCGTCGGTGTTGGTCGTTATCGGCGTGGACGTGGCCATGGGCGCGAGGTTGGGTCGCCACGCATCCGGGTAAAATCCTTTTTTGCCCCGCGCGCGGGATTTGCTAGGATGCATCGATGCTTCACTCCCCCGAGCTCGAAGACGAGTTGGGTGACGTGCTCGACAAGGCCATGAAAGCCGCCGGCCTGCGCGAGCACGACCTCGCCGCGCGCTCCGGGGTCGAGATCAACCGGATCAAGGACGTCCTCGACTACCGCTACGAGATCTCGCCGCGCGAACTCTCCGCGTTGGCGCGTGTGCTCGGGCTCAACGACGCCGGCCTGCACGCGCTCGCCGAGGACCGCTATCCGGCGCCCGAGACCGGCGGGCTGCCCTTCTGCCTGCGCGTGCTCGCGATGCCCTACGGCGTCGGCGTGGTCAACGCCTACATCGCCTCGATCTGCGGGGCCGAGGAGGCGGTCTTGATCGACAGCGGCTGCTGCCCGCGCGCGCTCGAGCGCGCGTGGCCGGGGGACGTCACGCGCATCGACGCCCATCTCGTCACGCATTGGGACCGCGACCACACCGGCGGCTGCGCCGAGACGATGAAGCGCTTCGGACTCCCGCACTGCCTCGGCCCCGGGCCGGCCGCCGCGGGCCGCCGCGCGCTGTGCGACGGCGAGGTGCTCGAGGTCGCCGGCCTGCGTATCCGGGTTCTCTCGACGCCGGGACACTGCGGCGAGCATTTCTGCTACCTCGTCGGCCGTGCCGACCGTCCGGGCGCGCGCGAGGTGCTCTTCAGCGGCGACCTTTTCTTCTGCGGCTCGGTCGGGGGCGGCTACCACGACTGCGCCAGCGTGCTGCGCCACGCGCGGCGTCTCTGGCGCGAGCTGCCCGGCGAGACCGTCGTCGCGCCCGGCCACGGCCCGCTCACCACCATCGCGAACGAACGGGAGTTCAACCCGTTCAGCGACTGCGGGTGATTCGGCGGTGTGGCCGCGTTTGGCAAACGCCGCAACACGCGCGGCGTGACGGAGCCGCATGTGTGTGGCCGCGCCCGGGCAGCGCGGCCACGGCAGCGGCACGTAGGGCCATGTGCCACATGCGGCCGGGGTGCGCGGCTGAGTTCAGAACTCGCACACGCCCGGTGTGCGGGCGAACGGGATCACGTCGCGGATGTTGCCCACGCCGGTCACGAACATGAGCATGCGCTCGAAGCCGAGGCCGAAGCCCGCGTGCGGCACGGTGCCGAAACGCCGCAGGTCCACGTACCACGAGTAGTCCTTTTCGTTGATTCCGTGGCGGCGCATGTTGTCGAGCAGCACATCGAGCCGCTCCTCGCGCTGGCTGCCGCCGACGATCTCGCCGATGCCGGGCACGAGCACGTCCATGGCCGTGACCGTCTTCCCGTCGTCGTTGAGCCGCATGTAGAACGGTTTGATCTCCTTCGGGTAGTTGTAGACGGTGACCGGGCTCTTGAAGTGCTCCTCGGTGAGGTAGCGCTCGTGCTCGCTCTGCAGGTTCGTGCCCCAGGAAATCGGATACTCGAAGGTCTTTTCGCTGTTGAGCAGGATGTCGACCGCGTCCGTGTAGCTGAGGCGCACGAAAGGGCGCTCGAGCACGAAGTCGAGGCGCGTGAGCAGCTCCTTGTCCACGAACTTGGCGAAGAACTCGAGGTCCTCCGCGCAGTGCTCGCGCACGTCGCGGATGAGCGCCTTGACGAACTCCTCGGCCAGGTCCATGTCGCCGGCGAGGTCGCAAAAGGCGATCTCCGGCTCGATCATCCAGAACTCGCTCGCGTGGCGCGAGGTGTGGGAATTTTCCGCGCGGAAGGTCGGGCCGAAGGTGTAGACGTTGCTGAAGGCGCAGGCGAAGACCTCGGCCTCGAGCTGACCGCTGACGGTGAGAAACGCCTTCTTCTTGAAGAAGTCCTGGGTGAAGTCGACCGCGCCATCCTCGCGCAGCGGCGGGGCCTTGGCGTCGAGCGTGGTGACGCGGAACAGCTCGCCCGCGCCCTCGCAGTCGCTCGCCGTGATGATCGGCGTGTGCGCGTAGACGAACCCGCGGCTCTGGAAGAACTGGTGGATGGCGTAGGCGAGCCGGCTGCGCACGCGGAAGACCGCGCCGAAGAGATTCGAGCGCGGGCGCAGGTGCGCGATCTCGCGCAGGAACTCGAGGGTGTGGCCCTTTTTCTGCAGCGGGTAGGTGGCGTCGGCCTCGCCGAGGATTGCGAGCGTCTTCGCCACGACCTCCCATTTCTGGCCCTGGCCTTTGGAGGGCACGAGCGAGCCGGTCACGGCGACCGAAGCGCCTGTCGTGGCGCGCTGGATATGCGCGTAGTCGGGCAGCGCGGCGTCGACGATCACCTGCAGGCCTTTGAGGCAGGAGCCGTCGTTGACCTCGAGGAATGAGAAACCCTTGGAGTCGCGGCGCGTGCGGACCCAGCCCTGGACGAGGATCGGGTCAACCGGCCCGGCGCTGGCGAGCGCCTCTTTCACGGTGGTGCGTTTCATATGGGAAGAAGAAGGAGGTTAACCACGGATGGACACGGATGAACACGGATTCGATCCGAAGGAGGAGAACCGCTGATCTACGCTGATGGGTGCTGATACCGAAGCCTTCACCAGCGTGAATCAGCGCAGATCAGCGGTTCCCTTGATTGGATCTGTGTCCATCCGTGTTCATCCGTGGTTCAAGAATTCAGTTCGTCTCGGCCACGACTGGACTTGTCAGCGTGCCGATCTTTTCGATCTCGACGGAGACGGTGTCGCCGGGCTTGAGCCAGGCGGGTGGGGTGCGCGCGTAGCCGACGCCGTGGGGCGTGCCGGTGAGGATCACCGTGCCGGCGGGCAGCGTGCGGCTCGCGCTGAGGAATTCGATGAGCGTAGCGACATCGAAGACCATGTCCGAGGTCGACCAGTCCTGGCGGACCTCGCCGTTGACGAGCGTGCGCAGACGCAGCGCCTGCGGGTCGCCGAGTTCGTCCGGCGTGACGAGCACCGGGCCGAGCGGGCAGAAGGTGTCGAAGCTCTTGCCGTGGCAGAACTGGCCGTTGCCGAGCTTGAACTGCCAGTCGCGCGCGCTCACGTCGTTGGCGCAGGTGTATCCGAGCACATACGACAGCGCGTCGGTGCGTGTCACGTTGCGGGCGGCGCGGCCGAGCACGACGGCGAGTTCGCCCTCGTAGTCGACCTCGTGGCTGGGGTTGGCCACCGGGATGACGATCGGCCTGCCGGGATCCTGCACCGCGCCGGAGGTCTTCATGAACCACATCGGCCGCGCGGGCACGCCCTTGCCGCCCTCCTCGGCGTGCCTGCGGTAGTTCAGGCCGATGCCGATGATGTTCGTCGGCACGACCGGGGCGAGCAGGGCGAACTCGCGCACGACCGCGCCGGCCTCGGTGCGCACGGAGCCGTCGGCCTGGAGCGAGCCGCCCACGATCCGGCCGTCGGGCAGCCGGCAACGAACGATCTTCATGCGCGGGAGTTTATCGCGGGCCGGCCGCAGGCTTCACAGCCCAAAGTGGGTGGCCGCAGGACACCCGGCGCCAGCGCGGGCATCGCTACGGGTGAGATTCCTTCTCGTACGCTTTCGCCGCCGCGGCGCGACCGCGCGCGGCCGAGGTCGCGATCAGCCAAACGCCCGCGACGACGAGACCGAGCGAGAGCCAGGCGCCGCGGTTGAGGCCGAGGAAGGGCGGCACGCCCAGGTCGTGCTCGCGGAAGTGCTCGCAGAACACGCGCGCCGCCGCGTAGCCGAGAAGGAACTCGCCGGCGAGCCGCCCGGGCCGCTGCACGATGACCGGTGTGCGCCAGATCCGCCATTGCGTGTAGAGGAGCGGGAGCAGGCCCTCGAGCGCGGCTTCGTAGAGCTGGGAGGGGTGACGCGGGAGGCGCGAGCCGCTGGTCGGGAAGATCACCGCCCAGGCGACGTGGTTTTCGATGACCCGGCCCCAGAGCTCGCCGTTGATGTAGTTGGCGAGGCGGCCGAGCATCAGCCCGGCGGGTGCGAGGGTCACGACGACGTCGCCGGCGGTGACGAGCGGGACCTTGTGCTTGTGCGCCGTCCACCACAGCCCGAGGAAGACCCCGACGAAACCGCCGTGGCTGGCCATGCCCCCATCCCAGAAGCGGAAGATCTGGAGCGGCTCGTGGATGAGGGTGGCCGGGGCATAGAAGAGGAAGTAGCCGAGCCGCCCGCCCACGATGGTGCCGACCATGAGCGCGAGGACCAGGTCGGCTTGTGCCGCCGGATGGAACGGCGAGCGGCCGCGCCGCCAGTAGATCCAGAGCAGGCCCGTGCCGATGACGAACCCGAGCACGTAGGCCAGGCCGTAGAAGCGAATGCCGACGCCCTCGGTGAACTCGATCAGGAACGGGTGCGGCGTGTGGACGTGATAGTCGGGAGTCATTGGAAGCGGACGGCGCCAACCTAGCCAGCCGGACCGCGCCGCGAAAAGGACGAAGAACGTGCCGCCGGCTTCAGCGCCGCGCCGTCGAGGTCTTCACGGCGCCGCCCCGGCCCTGCATCGCGGCCTTGTGGCCGCGGGCGCGGGCGAGTTCGCGCATGTCCACGGCGACGTCGTCCTTCTCGAAGATCTCGCGGCCGATGATGTGCTCCATGATGTCCTCCATCGTCACGACGCCGGCGATCGAGCCGAACTCATCCACGACGACGAGGAGCTGTTGATGCGTCTTGAGGCACAACTGCAGCGCGGTGGCGGCGCTGACCGTCTCGGGGACGAAGTGGACCTCCTGCTTGAGGTCGGCCACGCGCGCCTGATCCTGATCGTTGGCCTTGGCGTTGAGCAGGTCGCGGCGGCGGACCAGGCCGACCACGTGGTCGAGGTCGTCCTGGTAGACGGGGATGCGTGCGAAGGGAATGTTCCGGTACTGGACAAACACCTCGGCCACCGTCGCGGCCGCATCGAGGGCGGTGACCACCGAGCGCGGTGTCATGATCTCGGAGACCCGGATCTCGTCGAGCGAGAGCGCGTTGGCGATCATGCTCGATTCGGCGGCGGAGAGCCTGCCCTCCTTGGCGCTGCGCTCGGCCAGCAGGATGATCTCCTCGTCGGAGGATGTGCCGCTCTGGGGCCGTTTGCGCACGAACAGGCGCACGGAGAGGTTGCAGAGGTAGGTGATGGGCTGGAGCGCCTTGCAGAGACCGACGAGGGGGAGGGCGGCGATCGGTTGCAGGGACTCGCGATAGGCCACGCCAAGGTTCTTCGGGATGACTTCGGAGAAGATGAGGATCACGACCGTCAGGGCGCCTGAGATCACGCCGATCCAGGCGTCGCCGAACACTTTGGCGGCGAGGCCGCCGACGATCGTGGCGCCGAGCGTGTTGGCCACGGTATTGAGCGTAAGGATCGTCGAGATGGTCTCCCCGATCTCGTTCTTCAGTCGCTCGAGAGCCTGGCCGCGGCGGGGCGAGCGTTTCTTCAGCGCCTCGACCTCCGTCACGGTCGTGCTGAGGATCATCGCCTCCATCAGCGAGCAGACAAACGAGACGCCGACGGTGAATATGACGGCTACGATGAACGCACTCATGCGAAGGTCCACCAGCGGTGGACGGAGCCGAAGCGGGCCCGCGGGATCGGGCGGGCCCCGGCTCGGGCGGTCGTGCGACCTGAATGAGGAGTCATGCGATCCGGAGTCGTTATGATCATCGCACGAATAGGCAAGCGTCGGGCCGGGAGGCGATTGGGTTTGAGGTGGGGACAGGGTGGCCCTAGTCGTTGGTCCTCATCGTGTTGACAGAAGCCGTCATCGTTCTTGGGTTGTTGCTGGCCAACGGGTTGTTCGCCCTAGCGGAGATCGCCGTCGTGTCGTCGCGCAAGGGGCACCTGCGCAAGCTCGCCCGGCAGGGCAGCGTGCGCGCGGCCATCGCGCTGGCCCTGGCCGAGGCGCCGGCGCGGTTTCTGTCCACCATCCAGTTGGGGATCACCCTGATCGGTGTGGTCGCCGGCGCGTTTGGTGGCACGACGATCGCCAAGAAACTCGCACCCATCCTGGAGCCCACGTTCGGCGAGTACGCCTACTCGCTCGCGGTCGGACTGGTCGTCGTGGTCATCGCCGTGCTCCAGCTGATCTTCGGCGAACTCGTGCCCAAACGCCTGGCCATGGCCCACCCGGAGCGGCTGGCTCTCGTCATCGCCCGCCCCATGAACTGGCTCTCGCGCATCGGCGGGCCGCTCGTCTCTCTGCTCGCGTGGGCGACGGAGGGCGTGCTCAAGCTCTTCGGCGTCGGCCGCGCGAAGGGCGCGACGGTGAGCGACGAGGAGGTCTCGCTGCTCATCGAGCAGGGCCTGAGCGAAGGGGTCTTCCACGAGGCGGAAAAACGCATGGTCGAGGGCGTCCTGCAGCTCGATCACCTCACCGTGCCGGCGATCATGACCCCGCGGCCGAAGATCGTGTGGCTCGATCTCGACGACCCCGATGAAGTCAACTGGCGCAAGATCGTCGCCAGCGGGCATTCCTACTTTCCCGTGCACCGCGGCGGTCCGGACAACATCGTGGGCATGCTCTCGGTCAAGGCCCTCTGGGCCAACTCGGCCGCGGGCTTTCAGACGCCGATGCGCGACCTGCTGACCAAGCCCCTCTTCGTCCCGGAGACGGTCACCGGCATCCAGGTCCTGGAGACATTCAAGCGCACGGGCCGCCACATCGCGCTCGTCACCGACGAGTTCGGCACGGTCAGCGGCATCGTCACCCTCATCGACGTGCTCGAGGCCATCGTCGGCGACCTGCCTTCGCGCGGCAAACCCGCGGGGCCCGAGGCGCACCAGCGCGCCGACGGCTCCTGGTTGGTCGACGCGACCATGGCGATCGTCGATGTGCGCGATGTGCTGGGCGTGTCCCGCCTGCCGGGCGAGGAGCGCGCGGACTTCCAGACGCTCGGCGGATTCATCATGACACACTTCGGCCGCATCCCGAAGGCGGGCGACTTCTTCGAGGCCGGCGGCTTTCGCTGGGAGGTCGTCGACATGGATCGCTTCCG
>JACSRI010000056.1 GCA_014879845.1 Opitutaceae bacterium | reverse complement strand
TGGGCGCGACGATGGCCACGGGCGCGACGGCGGGAGTTGGTTCTGCCGAGCGGAGTTCGGCGCTTTCGTTCTCACGCACGGCGGCGAGAGCGGCCTCCTTGCGTCGTGCGTCGTCGCTCTCGGAGGCGAACTGCAGGGCCGACGGCTCGGTGGACGCGATGAGGGCCCGGGCTTCGGTTGTCCTGCGAAACGCGGCCAGGCGCGCGGAGGCACTCTCGATCAGTCCGGCCGGGACCGCAGCCTGGAGCGCGGCGAGGCGGGCGGCGCCTTCCGGTGCCTGGGGCGACGTGATCGCGCCGTCCTGCCGGACCTGGAGGTGCAGGCGGACGAAGGGCGGCGTGAACCCGAGCAGAGGCGAGGGCAAAAGCACGCCGTCAGGTGCATTCTGACGCAGGTCGACGGAGTAGGTCGTGGGCGGCCGGACGAAGGGTTCGTAGTCGTCGACGGGGCGCGCGCTTTCGAGTCCGTGGATCGAGGCGAGCGCCGAATCCATGCGCCAGAGGGCGAGGCGTACGTTTTCCTCGCGTGCCGCGATCTCCCGCGCCTGCGCGGCGCCGCGCTCGAGCCGCAACATCTCGGCGGAAAACCACCCGAGCACGCCCAGCCCGGTGAGCGTGCACGCGGCGAACACCAGCCAGGTGAGGAGCGGGCGTTTCATGGGTGCCGGTCCCGGGGCAGGGCGCGCTCTCCGAGCGCGCCGCGGAGAGCGGAGCAGACTCGCGGCGGGCTCGGAGAGCCCGTCCTGCCTGGGGCGACGTGCCTCATCGCTTCCTTGCCTCCGGCGAAAACACGTAGCCCTTGCCGCGCACGGTCACGAGCACACGCGGAGACTCGGCGTCGTCACGCAGTTTCTCACGCAGACGCGCGATCTGCATGTCGATCGCGCGCGTGGCCACGGCCTGGGGATCGAGCCGCCACACGCGCGCGAGGATCTCGTCGCGCGAGACGACGCGCCCGGCGTTGGCCGCGAGGTAGCGCAGCAGATCATACTCACGCTCGGGCAGGTCGTGGCGCGTGCCGTCGTCGAAGCGGATCTCGCCGCGGCCGAAGTCCGCCACGCCGCCGGGCACGCGCACGGTGGTCTTTTCGCGGGGACGCTCGGGCGAGCGCCGCAGCACCGCCTCCACCCGGGCGAGCAGTTCCTTCACGGAAAATGGCTTCACCACGTAGTCGTCGGCGCCGAGCCTGAGCCCGCGCACGCGGTCCGCCTCCTCACCCTTGGCCGAGAGGATGATCACCGGCATAGTCGGGCGCGTCAGCTTGACCTCGGCCAGGATGTCGAGGCCGCCCGGCCCGGGCAGGATGAGGTCGAGCAGGAGCAGGTCGTATCCACCTTGCACCGCCAGGCGGATGCCGGTGTGGCCGTCGCCGGCCTCCAGCACCTCGTGGCCATCGAAGGTGAGGGCGTCGACCATGCCGCGGCGGATCGGCTCATCGTCTTCGACCACGAGGATGCGGGCTTTGGACATCGGAAAGGGAAGTTGAAGTGGAAAGTTGAAGTTGAAGAGGCGGAAGTGCGTGCAGACAGCCGGTGTCAGGTCTCCAGCTTCAACTTTGAACTTCAACTGCGCCGGCGCTCACTCGAACGAGTAGCCGACCTTGACCGCCTGCGCACGCACCGAGTTGAGCACGGCTTCGTCGAGTGAGGCTTCGGACTGCTCGGGCAGCTTGGCGAGTTCGGCCGCGAGGTAGGCCTCGCGTTCGCGGGCGAGTTCCTGGATGCGCTGCTGGGTGCGCTCGCGCGCGGCTTGGTTCTCGGCGACGATCTTCTTTCGCTCCTCGGCGGACTTGCCCTTCAGCTGCTCGGGAAGGTCTTCTTCCTTCATCTCCTCGAGTTCCACGCCGCCATCCTTCACGGCGTCGACAAGATCCCACGAGCTATTGCGATAGACCGAGGAGGCTTTGGTCGCGGCGCGCTCGGCGGCCACGCTGGGCGCGGCGGCTGCGGCATTGCGGTCCTGCGCGACCTGCATCTCGCGGCGGCGCGAGCCCTCCGCGCCGTAGGCGAGGTAGGTGCGGTTGAGCTCCTCGTTGAGCCGCGCGATCTCGCGGTCCTGCGGGCAGTCGATCACGGGCATGCGGCGGTTTTGGTCGATGCAGGCAAAGGTGCCGTCGGCGAGCATCGCGCCCTCCTTCCAGCCCGTGCGCATGCCCTCGTCCTGGGGGCCGCAGAAGATCGTGTTGACTGCGATGCCCTGGCCGACGGCGCGGCGGATCGCGTCGCGAAAGTCGACCGAGCCCTGCGTGAACGGCTCGTTGCCGGCGATGAACATCAGCTTGAGGTCGCGGGCGCGGTGGCTCCACGAGAGATTGGCGACCGCGCGGGCGATGACGGCGCCGCAGTACTCGTCGCCGCCGTTGGTGCGCAGGGCGAAGAGCTCGGCGGAGAGCCGGTCGAGGTCGTCGGTGAACGCCACGACCTGGCGGATGTAGCCGGACTCGGCGGCGAGTCCGTTGTTGCCGTATTCGAAGAGCGCGACCTCGAGGCGGGCACGGCGGCCGTCCTGGCGGGCGCGGGAGAGGTCCTTGACGATCTGCCACAGGCGGGTGCGCGCCTGGTCGATCAGGCCGTCCATGCTGTTGCTCGTGTCGAGAAGGAGCGCGAGTTGCACGACCGGATGGTCGGCGCGGGCGTGGACCGGCGGTCGATCGGGTTCGCCGGCCAGGGCGGCGGGCTGGAGGGCGAGCGCGACAACGCCACACGCGGCGGCGGCGAGAAGAGCGAGTGAATGGCGGGTATTCATGACGCCCCAAGGATAGCCTAACCCGGGGCGCGGCGGTGTAACCGGTGTGTAACGCACGGTCCGGCGGGCGAAACAAGAAGGCCGGCGTCCCCTGCGCGGGGACGCCGGCCACGTTGGCGGTCTGGTTGTCTGCGCTGAAACCCGAAATGTTTAGCGCCCCGGCCCCCCGGCCGGGGCGCTTTGTCGTTCCCCAGGTGCAGCCCGCCTGAAGCGGCGCTGCAGAGTGTGTGTCACCGCGGGGGCGGTGCTCAGGACGCCGCGGGTGTGGTGGTGGACGTGCCGTCTCCAGCAGGCGGACACGCACCGGGCGGCGGCGGAGGCGGCGGGAGCTTGCCGGCCGCGATGTCGGCCTCGAGCGCGGCGCGCTCGGTCTCGCTCAGCGTGCCGTCCCGGTCGGTGTCGTAAGTGGCGAGGATCTCCGGTGGCGGGCCCATGTGGCGGCCGCGACCACCAGGCGGCATCGGCGGCGGCTGCATCGTGCCGGCGTCGATGTCGTCCTTGAGGACGGCGCGCTCGGTCTCGTCCAGCACGCCGTTCTTGTCGGCGTCGTAGATCGCCATGACCTGCTCGTGGTAGGCGATCATCTCGGGTGTGGGCGGCGGTCCGGCGCGGCGCGGGCGTGCGGCGGGCGTGGTGGAGTCGGCGGCGGACGCTGCGGTGGCGGCGAGACATGCGCCGGTCGCGAAGATGAGGAGAAGGCGTGCGGAGGTCATGGTTGGTGGACGGTTGGTGCGGTGTTTGTCGAGTTGGGGCCGGGGCGCGTGGTCCCGCGGCGTCGATGGGGCGACTATCGTCCGGGTCGTGGTTTCTTGCCGGTGGATAGGGACGAACCGGCCGGGAAATGGCGGGAAGGCCGCCCGGCCGTGGGCGGAGGCCGGTGGAAAACGACGTTGCCCGCGCGCATCCGGGCGTGCGTTGTCATGCCTGTCTCCTGATGAGCTGCCTCCAAAGCCTGCGTTTTGCGCTCCCAAGCGTGCTCGGCCTCCTGCCGGCGGTGGAAACGTCGGCGGCTGATCCGGGCACCGGGGAGCCCAGCGTGACGATCTCCGCCGCCTGGGACTCCGCCTACGTATCTGAAGGCCGCGACAACCTCGGCGATGGCGGCCTCGTCTCGGCGTCGGTCGACTTGGCGTGGCGGGGCGTCGCGTTCTCCGGCTGGACCGCACATGGCGACAGCGTCAACTACGTCGAGCACAACCTCGGCGCCGGCTATTCCTTCGCGCTCGGCCCGGTCGGGCTCTCCGTCGCCTACACGCGGCTGGAGTTCGGCGGCGAGGACGAGGCGCCGGGCGACAACGAGTTCGCCGTCGGGTGCACGCTGCCCGTGCCCGGGGCGATCGAGGTGGCGGTGGGCGCGCGCTACTCGACCGAGGCGGAAGGAACGTTCATGGAGATCTTCGTGCAACGGCCGGTGGCCCTCGGTGGCACGGGTGTCGTGCTCGCGCCGTATGTGATGTTCGGATTCGACTACGGCTACGCCTCGGCGCAGCACGACGGTGCCAACCACACGGAAGGTGGACTGGCGCTCGAATGCCCGCTTGGTGACGGCGCGACACTCTCGGTCTACTGCGCCCACTGCTGGGCCGGCCGTGACGTCGACCTCGACGGCGGCCGGGACCTCACGTGGGGCGGAGTGCGCCTCGCGTTCGGATTCTGAGGCGCCGCACGGACTGGCTCAGCCGCCGCGCGGACGACGCACCGGCATCGGGACCGGGTCCAGATGCGTGGGCATGGGCGTGAGCGCCGGGCGGTCCCAGCCCTGCACGAGCGAGGCGAGCTGAACGGGCTGGCCTGTCTCGAAGCACTGGTTCGCGGCCACGCCGATGAGGATCGAGGCGGCGCCACCGCGCTCGTCGGAGTTGCGCTGGTATTTGTCGGCGGGCGGGTTGATCACGAAGATGTCGTCGAGCAGGGCCTTGTCGCCGCCGCCGTGGCCGCCGGTGCCGGTCCAGGGTTGGTAGTCCTTGGCGGGCCCGCGCAGCGGGATCACGCGCGTCTTCACGCCGCCCTCGGCGATGCCGCCCTGCACCTGGTTGGTGCCGGCGGTGTAGATCTGCTCCACGATCGAGTGCTCGAGGCGGCCCTTCGTGCCGTTGAAGGCGATCTGGTAGCCCTCCCACGCGTTGAATGCGTTGAGCGAATAGCTGAGCGTGGTACCGGTGTCGTACTTCACGATCACGTTCATCGTGTCCTCGATATCGATCGAGTCCCGGAACACGCAGCGGTCGCGGAAGTAACCGTCGTGGTGCTCGTTGTCGAGGTAGAGGGCCTTGAGCGACGGTTCGGCGGCGAGGTCCATGAAGAACCCGCATTTGTCCTTCTCCGGGCAAGTGCGGCAGCGCTCGTGCGGGCCGGAGAGGCCGAAGCGCTTCGCCATCGCGGGCGTGTAGAACTCGCGCTTGCCCACGGCCACGACTGAGGCGGGCTGGGCTGAGAGCCACCAGTTCACCAGGTCGAAGTGGTGGGTGGCTTTGTGGATCATGAGGCCGCCGGAGTTCTTCTTGTTCGCGTGCCAGCGCCGGAAGTAGTCCGCGCCGTGCGTGGTGTTGAGCAGCCAGTGGAAGTCGACGGAGAGGATGTCGCCGATCTCGCCGCTCATGAGGATGTCCTTCACCTGCGTGCGCGGCGGGGAGTAGCGGTAGTTGAAGGTCACGCGCACGGTCTTCCCGGAACGCTTTTTCGCGTCGAGGATGCGCTGACATTTCTCGGCGGTCGTGGTCATCGGCTTTTCCGTGATCACGTCGCAGCCGAGGTCGAGCGAGCGGACGATGTAGTCGTCGTGCGTGGCGTCGACCGTGGTGACGATGACGACGTCGGGCTTCGTCTCCTTGACCATCGTGTCGAAGTCGGCGGCGACATACGTCGGTACTTTGACGCCCGCGTCGGCTGCGACCTTGGCGGAGAGGGCGGCGCGACCGGGGTTGATGTCGCACAGGCCGACGAGTTCAGCGTGCTCCTTGTAGTCGCCGAGGATGGCCGAGCGATACATGCGATGGCGGTGCCCGGTGCCGACGATGGCGTAGCGCAGGCGTTTGCCGGACTTGTTCGGCACGGGTTCGGCGTGGGCGAGCGACGAGCCGAGGGCGGCGAGGCCGGCGGCGGATAGAGTCTTCACAAAGGAGCGGCGGTCGGAGGACATGGTGACTTGGGACGCGGGATGGGGTGACGGGGATGAACGCGCCAGGAGGCGGCGAAACTCCGGTGGCCGTGGGGAGGGGCCGCCAGAGCGAGCGGACCTGAAGAAACTCACGCACCGGACAGGGCGACTCAAGAAAGGACTCGTGTCCGGATTCGATTCCCGATGCACGCTGGCGCTGTGCTTTCGACGGTGCGCGCTCCTTATGCGCATCGCCGGACTCAAGCAGGTCAGCTGCAACCCGTGGCAGCGCGACCTGTGCCGTTGTCTCAGGCCCGTTCGGCGACAGGCTGGTGCGGTCGGTCGGGTCGGCGCTCGACCCGCGCGCACCCTCGGTGCGCATCCCCCCGCTCCCATGGACGTTTCCCCCAAGTCCGGCATGAGTCGCGCCCGCCTTGATCGCGGACTCTACACGTGGGCGGCGTTGATCGCCGTCCTCGTGGTCTTCGCGGGTTTTGCCCGCAGCTATTACCTGAAGGGTGTGTTCGGCGCTCCGGCCCTGAGTCCGCTCCTGCATATCCACGGTTTGGTGATGAGCGCGTGGTTCATCCTGTTCGTCGTGCAGGTCTGGCTGGTCGAAGCACGCCAGGTCGCGGCGCATCGGCGGCTCGGCTATGCCGGTGCGGCGCTGGCGGTCGTCGTCGTGGCCGTCGGCGCGCTCGCGGGCATCACGGCGGCGAGTCTCGGGCGATCACCGCCCGGGGTGCCGCCGCTCTCATTCCTCGCCGTCCCGCTGGGGGACATGACCGTGTTCGCCATCCTGATCGGACTCGGCGTGGCGTATCGAAAGCGTGGCGACGTGCACAAGCGCTGGATGCTCCTCGCGAGCCTGAGCATGCTCACGGCGGCCTATGCGCGCATCCCGCTCGAGTTCATCGGCCGCGGTGGGCTGCCCATGTTCTTTGCCCTGACCGACGCGACGGTCATCGTCTGCATCCTGGTCGACACGTGGAAACACCGCCGCCTGCACCCCGTGTTTGGCTGGGGACTGGCGTTGATGGTGGGCTCGCAGGTGTTTCGCTTCTGGTTCTCCGGAACGGAGACGTGGATGCAGTTCGCCGGGTGGCTGACGAGCTGACGCACGGACTCACCCGAAGCCGCGTCACCACGCGATCTCCTGGCGGTCGCGGAAGAAGCGACCGCTGAGTTCGCGCGGCGCGTCGAGTGCGAGCCACGTCGCCGTGTCGGCGCCCTGCGCGACCGGGCGCTCGGCGTTGGGTCCGCCCATGTCGGTGCGGACCCAGCCCGGGCACAGGCTGAAGCAGAGCACACCGGAGGCGGCGCCGGTGGTCGCGAGCTTCTGCGTGAGGTTGTTCAGCGCAGCCTTCGAGATGCCGTAGGCCGGGATGTTGCCCGCGGGCATGGACATCGCGCCGGCCATGCTGGAGACGTTGATGATGCGGCCGCGGGCCTTTTCGAGAAACGGCCAGAATGCCTGTGCGACGAGCAGCGGCCCGCGCACGTTGGTGCGCATCGTCTCGTCGAACATCTCGGGCGTGACCTGCAGGATGGTCAGGCCCTCGTCCTTGAGGATGGCGGCGTTGTTCACGAGCACGTCGAGGCGGTCGCAGATCCGCACAAACTCGTTGGCCGCCGCGCGCACGGAGGACTTGTCGGTCACGTCCATGACGAGAAACGAGACCTTCGCCTCGGGCATCGCCGCGGCGATCCGCTCCGTCGCCTCGCGCCCGCGCCGCGGGTCGCGGGCCGTGAGCACGACATGACAGCCGCGCGCTGCGAGCTGTCGGGCGATCTCGTGGCCGATACCCTTGTTGGCGCCGGTGACGAGGGCGATGGGGGATGATGAGGACTGGGGCATGGTCGTGGGGTCGAAAGGGCCGAGGCAAGTCTGCCGCAATGGGCAGAGCGAAGGCGGCTGCCGACTGCTCACTCAGACCGCGATTTCGACGGACTGTTCTTTGTGCTCTCTGCGTTCTATGCGGCTACGACGCGTCTTCAAACCTCGTCCGAGAGTGGGGGGCGGTGCTCCCGCACCGCCGCGAACGCAGGACCGATACGCTCATGCCGCTCGACGGGCGCGGCCGGGCAGGAGCCCGGACCTCCAACCGTGACGAAACCTCCGGGGCAGATATTGGATTTCAGAACACGCCTTGATGCCGAGCCGGGCTACGCCGAAGCAGTTGCCGGTGCCGGCTTCGCCGCGACGGCGGCCGGCTTGGGCGCGAGGAGCGGGGCGAGCTCGGCCTCGAAGAGTTCCTGCGTGCGGGCGAGGAAGTCCGCGAGCGGGAGCGTGCCGGCGTCGACTTTGGCGAGCAGGGATTTCTGCGCGGTGTAGTCGAGGTTGTCCTGGCCGGCGCGGCTTTGCATCGTGCGCCAGCTCTTTCGGCGCTCGATGCAGAAGAGCACCATCTGCCGCGAGAGCGCGAAGTGCGACTGCTTGCCGTGGTCGTCCTCGGCCGTGATGAACACGCCGAAATCCGGCACGTAGGCGCGGTGGTCCTTGCGTAGGTAGCGCTTGCCCACGACATCGCGCTGGAGGATGCGCGGGAGCATGGCGTCGAGCGGCGTGAGTTTCGCCGTATCCTCGGGTTTGACCTTCTTCATGTGCCGGCGGAACCGGCCCTCCGTCGCGGCCCAGTGGGCGACGGTGTAGTTGTATTTCTTCCCGTCGGCGTAGGCCGCCTGCGTCCAGTCGCGGTTGAGGTTCTTGTTGCCCTTGATGATGAAACTCTCGGCGTAGCTTTCGCCGAGGTCGGGGTTGTAGATGAACTCGGGCAGGCCGCGGCTGTCCTTCACGGATACGGCCTGGCGCGTGGCCATGTCGTCGCCCACGCCGTGCTCGGGCTGGCAGGTGGTGTAGCAGTGGTGGAAGGCCGTGCCGCGGTACTCGAGGCTCTCGAGGATGGCGCCGTAGAGTTTCGGCACGTCGGCCATCGAGACCTGCGAGATGTAGGGCGAGCCGTGGCCGCTGACGAAGGCCTCGGCGGCGTTCTTCATCTCGACGAGTTTGCCCTGCGTGGCCGCGCCGATCTGGTTCATGTCGAAACCGCCGGTCATCGGCGACGAGTCGGAGTTCTGGCCACCGGTGTTTGAATACACCTGGGTGTCGAGCATGAGCAACTTCACGTTGGGGCGGTTCTGCAGGACGACTTTGGAGACGTTCTGGAAACCGATGTCGCCCATGGCGCCGTCGCCGCCCACGCACCAGACCTTCGGGAGTTCGTGGATCTCCTGGTCGGTCATGAGCGCGTCGGTGAAGTGCGTGTAGTCGAAATAGTCGGCCTTGGTCAGCCGGTCGCCGGCGACGAGGTGGTCGGCGAGGCGCTCGGGGATGATCGAGTGCCGCGCGTTGTCCATGATGAAGCTCTCGCCCATGAGCCACGTGATCGTGGCGCCGTCCTGGAAGAGGGAGTTCATCCACGGATACGGGTGCGGGTTGTTCGGCGGGGTGGAGCCGTAGACGGTATTGCAGCCGGTGTGCGCGCCCATGGCCATCACGGCCATGCCGTTGTCGGCGCGGCCGTCGATGGTCTGGAGATCGCGGTGGTTGAAGGCGTCCTGCCGCATGACCGCGACGAGCGCGTCGACGACCTGCCGGTCGCTGATCTCGCCGTGCTGCTTGAGGCGCGCCTCGGTGTCGGCGTCGGTATCGCCGCCGAGGCCCATGAGGACATGCGCGACGGTGCGCTTGAGGAGGCGACACGCCTCGGCGTCGGTCTCGCGCAGCTTGGCGATGAGGTCCACGCCCTCGCGCTCGAGCCGGTCGGCCTTGGCCACGAGGCGCGCGGCCTTGGCGTGATAGAGCGGGCGCATGTAGGCCTCGGTCACGGAGGCGAGCGCGTGCAGCACGGACTTCTCGCCGCAACCGGCGCAGGCGCCGTCGCCGGAGACGAGGCCGCGGTAGGCGCCGACCATCATCATGAGATTGCGCAACGTCGCCTGGCGGGAGGTTTGCGGCGCGAGCGGGTCGTATTTGCCCAGGTATTTCGTCGCGGTCTCGGGCAGGAGATCGAGAAAGCGCGAGGCCGAGAGCAGCGTGGCGTTGTAATCCTCGGTGTCGGCCTTCATCACGAGGGCGTTGTGGTCGCCGCACTCGGTCACGCATTCGCCGCAGCCCTTGCAGAGGTCGGAGACGAAGATGGAGAAGATGCCGCCGTCGCCGGCCTTGGCGCGCTCGCTGTTGGCGTAGACCGCGTTGACCTTCGTGTAGGCGAGCGGGAGTTTTTCCGCGATGGCGGCGAACTCGGCCTTGGCCGCGGCGCCGACGTCGGCGAGGTCGTTGACCAGGCCGATGAGGATCTGCGGGAGGGGCTTTGATTCCTTGGCCTTGAGCGCGGCGTTCATCACCTGGCGCGCGGCGGCGTCGAGCGTGGGGATCGCGGCGATGAGTCGCGCGCGGTCGGCGGCGTCGCCGACGTAGTTGGTGAATGCCGTCTCGAGGATCGTCTT
Source organism: Opitutaceae bacterium (assembly GCA_014879845.1). GTDB lineage: Bacteria > Verrucomicrobiota > Verrucomicrobiia > Opitutales > Opitutaceae > JAEWQP01. The sequence goes on along the minus strand of JACSRI010000056.1, from coordinate 16,517 downwards.
CAGCTCCTGCGCGGTCGTGGGCAGCGCGGTGTCGGGGCACGCGGTGATGCAGGCCATGCACTGCGTGCAGTTCTCGGCGATGTACTGCGGCGTCTCGCGGCGCGCGCCGTATTTCGAGGCGGTCGCTCCCGTGCCCGCGGCCATGAGGCCGACCGACGCGAGGGGCGAGGCGGGCTGATTGTAGCCTAGGCCGGCGCGGAACTCCGCGTCGAAGGTCCCGGTCTTGAACATCGGCGTGCGCTCGGGCTGGGCGGCGTGCGAGCCGCATCCCATCGGGCCGCAGTCGCCGCAGCTGTCGCCGTGCGGGAGCAGGACCGTGCCGCGCATGGACGAGCGGTCGGGCGCGTCGATCGAGCCGTAGGGCACCTCGACGATCTGGTCGCCGCCCTGCGTCATGACCTCCATGTTCGAGTTCACGACGGCCTCGCCGAGCTTGCCGAATTTCTTCACGTACTGCGCGCGCACCATCGCGCGGAAATCCTCCTCGCTGATGGCAAAATCCCTCAGCAGCGAGGACACCTTGAAGAATGCGCCGAGGAAGGCGTTGCCCTGCATGCGCAGCTGCAGCTCGGGGCGGTCGGTCGCCTTTTTCGCGATGTCAAAGCCCGCGAGCGTGACGAGGCGGATCTTCTTCGCGATGATCTCGCGACGGTATTTCGGCGGGATGCGCTCCCAGGCGTCCTTCGGCGACTCGCTCGACTCCCACACGAACGTGCCTCCCTCGACCAGGCCCTCGAGCGGATTGATGTGCGTGAAGGCCTTCGGATCGCAACAAAGCACGACGTTGACGTGGCGCAGGTCGCAGTTCACGCGCGAGCGCTTCGGGCCGGCCACGAGGAAAAACGCCGTGGGCGCGCCCTTCTTCTCGGATCCATATTTTGGATTCGCCGTGACGTGGATGACCTCGGCGAGCGCGCCGTTGGCCTCGCGCACATTGCGCGCCTCGGCCACGTGCTCGCTGATCTCGCCGATGATCTCGGAGAGGTTTTTCCCCGTCGTGATCATGCCCCAGCCGCCGATCGAGTGCAGGCGCACGGCGATCGAGCCTTCGGGCAGGAGGGAGGGCGTGTCCTTCGAGACGACGCGATAGGGGTGGTCGATGCCGAGGGCGAAAAACGACTCGCCGTCGTCGCGGTGTTTGCCGTCCTGGCGGCGGATCGCGCCGGTCGCGTATTCAAATGCGCCAAGGATGTCCTCGGGCCGGAAGTCGCGCGAGCCGAGTCCGTAGATGCCGGAGAAGATCCGCGGCATCTGCGCGGGTGTGATCGCCGGGATGCCGGCGTGCGCGGCCCCGCCGGAGCCGGCGTTTTCCGCGGCCTTCGAGAGCGCGGTGCGCACGTCGCGCGCGAGCGGATTGTCGCCGGCCATCGGCTCGTCGCTGCGCTCGATAATGATGACGTTCTTCTTTCCGCGCAGCGCGCCGATCACCGCGGCCTCGGGGAAGGGACGATATACATTCACGTGCACCACGCCGACCTCGACGCGGCGCGTGGCGCGCAGGTGATCGATCGCGGCCTCGATGTTTTCCGCGGCCGAGCCGAAGCACACGAAGACCGTGTCGGCGTTTTCGACGTTGTAGGTCGAGATCAGGCCGTAGTAGCGGCCGGTGAGCGCGGCGAATTCTTGGTACGCGCTCTCGAAAAACCCGAGGATCGGCTCGACGAAGCAGTTCCGGCGCGCGGCCACGCCGTTCATGTAGTGCTCCTGGTTCTGGACGGGGCCGATGAGGGCGGGGTTTTTCAGGTCGATCGCGGCCGGCACGCGCCGGCGCGTCGGGCCGAAGAGCACACGCTGCGCCTCGGTCGGGCAGGGGATGATGTCGTCGGGCGAACCGAGGAACTCGCGCAGCAGCTCGGACTCGTGTTTGCGGAATGTGCGCTCGAGGTGCGTGGTGAGAAAACCGTCCTGCACGTTCATGCCGGGCGTCAGCGACAACTCACAGACCTTGCGCACGATCAGCGCCTGGTCGGCGGCCTGCTGCGCGTCCTTCGCGAACGCGATGATCCAGCCGGTGTCGAGCGCGGCGTAGACGTCGTCGTGGCCGCAGTGGACGTTCAGCGCGTGCTTCGTGAGCGCGCGCGCGCCGACCTCGAGCACCATGGTCGAAAGCTTGCCGGGCGCGTGGTAATACTGCTCCACGCCATAGACGATGCCCTGGCCGGAGGTGAAGTTGACCGTGCGCTTGCCCGTGACGGAGAACGCGATCGCGCCGCCCTGCGCCGCGTGCTCGCCCTCGCACTCCACGGCGATCTTGGTGCGTCCGAAGACATTGAGCTGACCTTCGGCGAACGCCTGCTGGTACATCTCGCCCATTTCCGTCGACGGTGTGATCGGGTAGAAAATACCGCCGTCGGTGATGCGTGCCTCGGTGTGGTAGGCGACGAGCTGGTTGCCGTTGGTCGTGACGCGGATGCCGGGATATTTCGGGTCGGAAGCGATCATGAGGGCGTGACGTGGTGCAGGCCCGTGGGTACGGGCGTTCATGCAACGCGGGCGTCGACGCGGCGGCGGCACGTCCAAGCTTTGGGCGCGACCGCGCGTGCGTGGGACGCGAGGTGCGGGATCTTGGCGGACAACGCGGGCAGGGGTCGTGGGCGCGGACCGTGCGTAGCGGGGTAGGTCGGCGTCCCGTGCCGATGCGGGCGGAAGTTGGATGAAAGCGGCGGGCCTTTGGAGTTGGGGGGACCCGGTGCCCGCGGCATTGCCCGAAGGCGACGGCGTGAGCGCGCGCAGAACGTGGTGCAGAAACCGCCCGGGCTCAAGCCCGGGATGGCGCCCGGGTAACTTGGGGGCCACCGGCGGTCGGCGGCGAACCGCCGGGAGGCAGTTCGCCTGTGGACGCCGCGGCCGTTCGTGCTGTGCGGCTGGCGCGGCGCCCGCGAGCGGCTGTCGACGTTCCACGGGCGCCCGCGAGCGGGCGGCCTAAGGGCCGGGCACGAAGCGCAGGCAGCCGGGGTTTTTTGCCGCCACCGGTTCGCCGTGGGGCGTCAGGCGGCCCGTCGCGGCATCGATGGCGAAGATCGCGATCGAGTCGCCGTCTTGATTGGCGCAGAGCAGCCAGCGTCCTTCGGGGTGGATCACGAGGTTGCGCGGTTTGCCGCCGCGCGACGGCACCTGATCGAGCGCGGTGAGCGTGCCGGTCGCCGGATCGATCGCGAAGGTCGTGATCGCGTCGAGTCCGCGATTCGTGACGTAGAGCGTGCGGCCCGAGGGATGGACCACGAGTTCGGCGCTCGTGTTGGCGCTGGAAAAGCCGGTCGGCAGCGACGAGAGGCGCTGGGTCTCCGTGAGCACGCCGCGCTCGGCGTCCCACGTGCAGACGCTGACCGTACAGTCGAGTTCGTTGACCACGTAGGCGAACTTGCCGTCCGGGTGAAACCGCAGGTGGCGCGGTCCGGCGCCCGGCTTGGCCGCGAACGACGCCGGCTCGTGTGGCGCGAGCGCACCCGTCGCGGCGTCGAAGCGGTGCACGTAGATGCGGTCCGCCCCGAGATCGACGCCGAGCGCGAAGCGGTTGCTCGGGTCGGTCACGAAGCAATGGGCGTGCGAAGCCTCCTGGCGGTCCTTGTTCACGCTCGAGCCGGGGATCGCGACGCGCGCCGTGCGAGCGCCGAGACGCCCGTCGGCGTCGAGCGCGAAGACCGAGAACACCCCGTCGCTGTAGTTCGCCACGAGCGCGAAGCGGCCGGTGCGATCGAGCTCGATGTAGCAGGGCGACTTGCCCTCCGAGGGCACGCGCGCGACGGGCGTGAGGGCGCCGCTTGTCGGATCGACCGCGAAGGTGCTGAGGTTTCCGGGCCAGGTCTCGTTGCACACGTGCACGTGGCGACCGTCGGGCGCGACGGTGAGGAAACTCGGGTTGGCCGCCTCGGCTGCGAAGGCCGGCGCCGTGAGCGTGCCGGTGGCGGGGTCAAAGCGCGCGGTCGTCAGGCCGATGCCCGGACCTTCGCGAAACGTGCCGATGACGAGAAGCGTGGCGACCATGGGGGCGGTGATCATGGGAGAGTGGGTGGGCGGCGCAGGGTGCGCCGCCGTGTGAGTGTGAGGCCAGAAGATAGCGCGGCGACGCAACCGGACGGCCTCAACCGCCGAGCAGCGGCGGCAGGTCGGGCTGGTCGCTCGCCGGCTCGAATTCGACGAACTCCTGCACGAGGCGGCCGTCCGGATAGGCCGTGCACACGAGGTAGCCCTCCGGGCGCGTGCCGTCGTGATTGGTGCGCACGCGGGCGCAGCAGACGTTGGTCGTGAGCAGCCCGGCGCCGTAGGCCTTGAGCGTGCGGCTGTGGAAGTGGCCGCAGAAGGCGACGCGCAGGTTCAGCGGGTCGAGGCGGCGGAGCACCTCGCCGGCGTTGACTGGACGCAGGCGTACACCGTCGGCCAGCGGGAAGTGCGTGAAGACCGCCGTCGGCGCCTTGCGATCGAGTTTTGGCACGGTGGCGTCGAGGAAGGCGAGCGTCGCTTCGCTGATGTGCGTGTCGCCCCAGGCGTATCCCTCGGTCGAGTCGAGGCCGATGAACTGCCATCCGCGGTGGGTGAATTGGTAGTTGAGCGCGCCGGGGAACACGGCCGCGTAGCCACTCGTGTCGCCAGCGACGTCGTTGTCGTGGTTGCCCGGGACGGTGTGGACCGGGACGCCGAGGCCGGCGAAGATGCGTTTGATCGCCGCATGACTCTCGGGCCGGCCCTTGTCGGCGAGGTCGCCCACGATGAGACAGAAGGCGATGTCCGCGTGGCCCCGCATCTGCGCGACGAGTGCCTCGAAGAACGGATCACAGGCGGGCTCGGCGTGGTGGAGGTCGTTCACCACGAGAAAACGAAACGCGCCGCGCGGGCGTCTGTCGGCGTCGGGCTCGGCCACGCTGGACGAGCGGGCGAGCAGGAACGCTCCAGCGGCGGAGGTCATGCCTGCAATAAAACGGCGGCGTTCAAGAGAAGGCGGCGCGTCGCGCATGATCCCCTGAGCCTGCGGACCCGCGCCTCCGGCGCAATCCGCACAGCGGCTGCAGCGGGATTTTGTTTCCGATCCCTCACGCGAGCGGTCTTGCTCGCATCCGCTGATGGCCATGACCGATGCCCCAGATCGCCGCCTCGAAGCTGTCGCACTCGCGGAGTTTTCCGCGGCGCTGTTTCGAGCGGCCGGGCTCGCGGCGGATCGTGCGCGCGACGTGGCCGAGGTGTTGCTCGAGGGTGACCTGCTCGGTCACGCCACGCACGGACTCGCGCTCGTGCCGCCCTACCTCCAGGCTCTGCGTGAAGGCGGGATGACGCGCCTCGGCGAGCCGGAGATCGTGGCGGACCAAGGCAGCGCGGTCACCTGGGACGGTCGTTTGCTGCCCGGCCCGTGGCTCGTGCGGCGGGCGATCGCGCTCGCGACGGCGCGCCTCGCGCGGCACCCGGTCGCGACGATCGTGATCCGCCGCAGCCACCATATCGCGTGTCTGCAGGCGTATCTCGCGCCGGTCGTGGCGCGCGGGCAGGTGATCCTGCTCACGTGCTCGGACCCGGCACATCGCTCGGTCGCGCCGTTTGGCGCGGTCGAAGGCGTCGTCTCACCGAATCCGATCGCGGCGGGTTTCCCGACCGACGCCGGACCGGTGTTGATCGACGTGAGCACCTCGACCACGGCGTTTGGCCACGTCATGCGCGCGGCGCGGGCCGGGGAGCGATTGCCCGGACCGTGGCTCGTCGCGCCCGACGGCTCGTCGACCGACGAGGCGGCGGCGGCGCTGGACGCGCGCAAGGCCCCGCTCCACCCGCTGGGTGGCGAGGATCTGGGCTACAAGGGCTTTGCGCTCAGCCTCATCGTCGAGGCGCTGACCAACGCCCTCGGCGGTCACGGCCGCGCGGCGACGACCGACCGGTGGAGCGCCTCGGTGTTCCTGCAGATCATCGACCCGGCGCGTTTTGGCGGGGCCGAGGGCTTTGCTCGGGAGACGGGTTTTCTCGCACAGGCCTGTCGAGAGGCGCGCGTGGCTCGGGGGCGGCCGGCCGTGCGCCTGCCCGGCGACGGCGCCCTCGCGCGGCGGGCGGAGTCACTTGCGCGCGGAGTGGCCTTGCCCCCGGGCGTGCAGGACGCGTTGATCGCGGCCGCGCAGGAGCTGGCCGTGCCGGTTCCTGCGCCGCTGTCATGACCACCCGCCCAAAGACCAAGTCTGCCGCGCGCCGCACGCCCCCGACGCTGAAGCACCGTATGCGCCGCGGGCCGGCAGACGGCGTCATCGACGCCATGTTGGGGTTTTCGGACTTTGGCCGGAAAACTGCGATGGACGAGCTGCGCGTCGCCGGCGGTACGATGGTGCCGGTGCTCGTCAACGAGTTCTGGACTTCGAAGCAGCGCGACGGCCACGCCCTGCACGAGGTGAGCTACCGCGCGTGCTTCAAGCCCGCGCTGCCGCGCTTCTTCATCTCGCGCTTCACCCAACCCGGCGACCTCGTCTACGACCCGTTCATGGGCCGCGGCACGACGCTGCTCGAGGCTGCGCTGATGGGCCGGCGCGTGGCCGGCTGCGACATCAGCCCGCTGGGCGCCGTGCTCGTGGGCCCGCGGCTCGCGCCGCCGACAATGCTCGAGATCGAGACCCGACTGGCGGCGATCCCGCTCGCGTGGTCGGGCGAAGTGTGGCGCGAGCTCGAGGTCTTCTATCACCCGGACACGCTGCGCGAACTCACGGCGCTGCGTGCGTATTTTATCGAGCGCGACGCGCGCGGCGAAATCGATGCTGTCGACCGCTGGCTGCGCATGGTCGCGGTCAACCGGCTCACCGGGCACTCGAAGGGGTTTTTCTCCGTCTACACGCTGCCGCCGAACCAGGCCGTGACGATCGAATCGCAGAAGCGCATCAACACCCAGCGCAAGCAGGCACCCGATTCCCGCAACGTGCGCGCGCTCCTGCTCAAGAAATCGAAGCAGCTCCTCGGCGAGGACCTGCCCGAGGGCGCCGCGCTCGGCGTGCGCGGGCGCAAGGCGCCCGTGCTGCTCACGCGCTCGAGCGACGACACGCCCGAACTGAAGGACGGCAGCGTCGACCTTGTCGTGACCTCGCCGCCCTTCCTCGACGTCGTGCAATACACGACGGACAACTGGCTGCGCTGCTGGTTCTGCGGCATCGACTCGAAGAGCGTGCCCATCTGGCAACTACGCAAGATCGAGGAGTGGGAGGCCGCGATGCTGCGGGTTTTCCGCGAGCTCCATCGTATCGTGCGACCGGGCGGCTGGATCGCCTTCGAGGTGGGCGAGGTGCGCAAGGGCACGGTGCGCCTCGAGGAGCACGCGCTCGCCGTCGGCGCCGCCGCCGGCCTGCGCCCGGCCTGCGTGCTGATCAACGACCAGGACTTCACCAAGACCTCGAACTGCTGGGGCATCACCAACGACACGCGCGGCACGAACACCAACCGCATCGTGCTGTTCCAGCGCGCGTAGTCGGGTGGGCACCGGAGGGTGGGGCCAGGCCGAAGGTCGGGCCGGAAGGACGACACGCGATCGTCGGCCCGACAGAGGCCTCGTCCGACCGCGCGGCTCGGGTCAGGCCGGAGGCGGTGCCCCGAAATGCGCCCTATGCGCCGCATACGCGGCCGCGTCGGCCAGCATCGCGTCGATCGCCGCGCAGAGTGGGCCGGCGACCCACAGGCCGGAGATCACGACCTTGTCGCCGATGCCATTCTCGAGCACCCAGGCCGGGCGCTGCGTGATCTGGTGGGCATGGAAGAGCCGGGTCGAGGCGTCGACGCGGGTGCGGACCTCGGCGGACTCCGCCCGGGCGCGCAGGTCGGCGGCTTTCACGCCGATGGCCGCGGCGCCAACCTCGGCGGCCTGGGCCATGTCGCCGAGTTGCCTGCCCTCGCGCAGGGCGGCGTGGCTGAGGGCGAGGCGCAGGCGGTCGTCGTCCACGCCGAAATCGCGACCGGCCTCGGCCACGAGATTGGGCGCGGTGTAGTCACCTTTTCGAGACGCGTCGAACCAGCCCGAGTTGAGCATGTGTGGCGAGCGCGTCACAGTGCCGCTGCGCCGGTAGAACCAGTCGCACTGCTCCCGCGACGCGGGGAAATCGGTCGGGTTCATCAGCGCCACCCGCCACGCGAAATCCACGCGCCCGGCGTAGCGGTGTTTCACTTCGGCCCAGGCCGGCTCGGCCCAGTGGCACCAGGAGGAGAGGATTTCGATGAAGTAGGTGACTTTCATGGTTGGAGAATGCGTCGGGTCGCGACGTCTGTGTTCGCACGCCGGGACCTCGACGGGGCGGGCGCAGGGCCCCTGCGGAGATCCACGGCGCGTCGCGTCGCGAAATCAAGGCCGCCGGTCGGGATGGCCGCGCGGGCCGGTGTGGCGCACTCAGTGCGGCGAGTGCAGCCCGACGATGTTGCCCTCGGTATCCTCGAAGAGGGCGATGTAGCCGATGTCGGGTGTGACCATCGTCTTGGGCATCACCACGCGCCCGCTGGCGCCGGTGACGCGTCCGAGCACCGGGGCGAGGTCGTCGCCGGCGCTCAGGTAGACCAGCGTGCCCTGGGGCGAGGGCTTGGCGGACTTCTGCTTGTTGATCGCCCCTCCGACCCCGCCGGCGGCGCTGTCGTAGGGAAGGATGCCGAGGGTCGAATCCCCCATCGGCATGACGGGCATCTCGTAGGCGAAGATCGTGCTGTAGAACCGACGCGCGCGTTCAAAATCCTCCGCGGGGATCTCGAACCAGGCCAGGGCGTTTTTTTGCATGTCTCCTTGGGGCTCGGGCGAGCATGGGGGAAATCGCGCCGAGTGCAATCCTCAGGATTGGCCGCACCCGCCGTCCAGGCCGGCCGCGGTGTGTGCATCGGCGGTCGTGACGTGCGGAGGGCCCGTGAATAACTCCCGGTTGTCTTTATCGGGATGCTGTGCATTGTCTGTGTCGTCCATGAAAGCTCGTTCTCTTCGCAGTATTGTTCGCATCGATCAGGACAAGCCGCGCAGCCAGCACGCCTGGCAAGTGCGGATCATCCGGACCGATGGATCGTTCACGAAGCTGTTCTCCGACTCCAAATACGGCGGCCGCAAGGGCGCCCTCGCCGCGGCGATCAAGTGCCGCGACGCGGAGTTGAAGAAACGCCCGGCCAAGTCCTCGTACGAGCAGGCCCTTCAGGTGAAGGCCAACAACACCTCCGGCATCGTCGGCGTGCGCCGTGGCGTGCGCAAGGTGCGCCGGGGCAAGAAGGTCTGGTCCTACGACGTCTGGGTCGCGACCGGCACGCCGGTGTCGGGCGGCCCGTCCAAGACCCGGTACTTCTCGATCGAGGCGCTCGGCGAGAAGAAGGCCAAGGCCGCCGCGGTCGCGCAGCGCAAGGAGTGGGAGAAGAGCCTGCTCAAGAGCGTCTGTTGAGCCGGAGCGCGACGCTTCGTTGGTTCAGTCTTTCCGGCGGGTGCGCGCGTCCCGTGTGCGGGGTGCGTGTCACTCGCCGATGATTTTGATGAGGGCGCGCTTGCGGCGCAGCCCGTCGAACTCGCCGTAGAAGATCTGTTCCCACGGGCCGAAATCGAGGCGGCCCTGGGTCACGGCGACCACGACCTCGCGGCCCATGATCGTGCGCTTGAGGTGCGCGTCGGCGTTGTCCTCCCCGCGGTTGTGCGCGTACTGGCTGTGGGGCTTTTCCGGGGCGAGTTTCTCCAGCCACTTCTCGAAGTCGGCGTGCAGGCCGGACTCGTCGTCGTTGATGAAGACCGAGGCGGAGATGTGCATGGCGTTGACCAGGCACAGCCCCTCGCGGATCCCGCTCTCGGCCAGCGCGGCCTCGATCTGCGGGGTGATGTTGATCAGCTGCCGGCGCTGCGGCACCTCGAACCAGAGTTCCCTGCGGTAGGATTTCATCGCGGAGCCAAGGATGGTGCGATTCGCGCGCGGGGCGAGCGCTGTCGGGACGTGCCGGTGGCGGACGTCGTGAGTTTTCGGCGTTGTTTTTCCGCCCTGCCGACGCAACGTGCCTCGAGCACGTTTCAGAACGAACCATGGAGCACTACCATCAGCTCTTGCGCCTCGTCCTCGAGAAGGGCCGCTTCAAAGCCGACCGCACCGGCACGGGCACCTACGCGGTATTTGGCGCGCAGGCGCGCTTTGACCTGCGCGACTCTTTTCCGCTGCTCACGACGAAGAAGCTGCACCTGCGCTCAATCATCCACGAGCTCCTGTGGTTCCTGAAGGGCGAGACCAACACGCGCTATCTCAAGGAGAACAACGTCACCATCTGGGACGAATGGGCCGATGCCGACGGCAACCTCGGCCGCGTCTATGGCGCACAGTGGCGCGACTGGCGCACGGCCGATGGCCGCTCGGTCGACCAGATCTCGAACCTCGTCGCGCAGATCCGGAAGAACCCCGACAGCCGGCGCCTCATCGTCTCGGCCTGGAATCCCGGCGAGATCGAGAGCATGGCCCTGCCGCCGTGCCACGCGCTGTTTCAGTTCTTCGTGAGCGACGGCGAGCTCAGCTGCCAGCTCTACCAGCGCAGCGCGGACCTGTTCCTCGGCGTACCGTTCAATATCGCCTCGTATTCACTTCTTACGCTCATGGTCGCGCAGGTCTGCGGCCTGCGGCCCGGCGAGTTTGTCCACACCTTCGGCGATCTCCACCTCTACGCCAATCACGTCGAGCAGGCAAAGCTCCAGCTCTCCCGGGAGCCCCGCCCGTTACCCAGGGTGAAACTCAATCCGGCCGTGACCGACATCTTCGGTTTCCGGTATGAGGATTTTGAGGTGATCGGCTACGATCCGCATCCGGCGATCAAGGCGCCGATCGCGGTCTGACGTGGACGTTCGGCGGCGCTCGCGTGTGAAGGCTGACTGAGGATGAATGCCCCGAGTTCCGACTTGCCGGTCAAGCCCGCGGGTGTGCGCGTCGTCGCCATCGCCGCGATGGCGGAGGACCGCGCCATCGGCAGCGGCAACACGCTCCCGTGGAGCCTGCCTGATGACATGAAGTGGTTCCGTCAGAGCACGAAGGGCAAGACACTGCTCATGGGCCGCAAGACCTTCGAATCGATCGGCCGCCCACTGCCGCATCGCCGCACCATCGTGCTGACCCGCGCGACGACCTTGATTCCAGGAGTGGATGTCTGTCCTCGGCTCGCCGACCTCGCCTCCATCCTGCGGACCCACGGCGCATCGGAGCTGTGGGTGTGTGGCGGGGCGGAGGTCTATGCTTTGACGCTGCCGTGGTGGGACGAGTTGCTGCTCACGCGGGTAAAGCGGCGCGTCGAGGGGGCGGACGCGTTTTTTCCTGCTTTCGAGCATCGAATGCATTGGGTCGAGACCGTCCTGGATACTCCCGAACTCACGATCGAGCGGCACGTGGTCGCGTGACGGAGCGCGCGCTCCGCACGCGCATCCTGGCGGGCCTCCTGGTCGACGCCTTTCCTGCGATCGAGTCGCTCGGGCCGACACGCGGCTGCGCGGCGCTCCGGGCCGCGCGACCGGGCTTGCTTGCTTCGGCGGCGCACGCATGATCCCGAACCCGGTGCGTCGAGCCGTGCTCAACCCTGCGGTGTCGCTGCTCGCCGCGATATTCGTCGCGGCGGCCGTGCCCGTGCGCGCCGACCTCGACCCGCGCAACGATCCCGTCGATCCGACCAAACGCGCGCCGATCGCGACGAGCGATGCCGTGCGCCCGGTCGCGACCCAGCCGGTGGGAACAGGCGCGATCGGATCAGGGCGGTTGCCCGTCGTGCGCGCGCCCGTGGAGCTCTCACCCGTTGCGACGTCGCGTGCGCCGGTCGTGGTGACCGAGACCCGGGCCAAGTCCGTGAAGCGACCTGACGTGCGCAGAGCGGGTGCCTCGACGTCTCGCTCCAGTTCGGTCAAGCGGGCTGCCGACCAGCGCGCGACGATCCCGCAGCTCGATCGCGAGAGGTTTCAGAGGACGCTGAGCGACTACCGCCGCGGTGTGCGGTCCGCAGCAGACATGACGCACCAACGCGTGCGCGTCGACGGGAAGACGGTCGATATCGGCGAGATCAATCGCTACGCGAGTCCGCGAGCCACGCTCGAGCGCCAGGGCATCCCAGTGGTCTCCGCCGGCGGCCAGGGCGAAGCCCAGACGGATGGTGCACCCATCCCGCTCTCCTCGCGAGACGCCACACCGGCCGAATGATCGACGGCGCATGCCTCGGCGAAGCGTGCCGGCATGCGTGGGACGCTCGTCGGCGCCGTCAGGCGCGGCGCACGCGCTCCTTCTCGGCGTCGCGCTCTTCTTCGAGGCGCGTTCGTTCACTCGCCAGTTGCACGCGGATCTTCCCGGCCTCCTCGAGCTCACCCCGGGCCTGGACTTCCGCGAGTCGCTGCTGCAGGAAGATCTCCCGCTCGGCGATCTTGCCCTGATAAACGCGATGGATCTCCGCCAGACGTTCCTTCTGCTCCGGCGTGAGGGGTTTCTCCGCGCCGGGCTCGGCCCGCTGCAGACGTTCCATGGCGAGTTCGTAGGCGGATTTCATGCCGGCTGAGTTTTCGGGTGGAGCCGGGCGCGTCACGAGCAAAACGAGCGTCGGAATCAGGAGGGCGGGTGGCAGCAGAAAGCCACCCGGCACGCGGGCCCAGCGGCGCCCATACCCGGCGAGGCAGAGCGCGAGCGTGGCCGCGACGAGCGCCGGTGCGATCCAGGGTTCGGAAAACCTCCCGGCAAAGTGCATGCCCGGCAGGCTGGCGGCCGCGCTCGCGAAGGAGTTCATAAGCGCGAGAATCATGGCTCCGGCGTTGTTGAAGACCACGCTCAGCCAGCTCAGGCCGCAGAGTCCGCACAAGATCGACGCGAACCCGGAGACGATCGAGTAGAGCGACACGGGCACGAGGACGAGGTTGGCGATCACGGCGCCCGGTGTCGCGATGCCGAAATAGGCGACCGTCAGAGGCGTCGAGATGAGGGCGGCCGACCACGAGGTGCAGCTGATGATGATGATGCCGCGTCCCGAGAAGAAGATTCGCCGATGCCACCAGCGCCACTCGTTGTCGGGTAGGTGTGCCCACGGGTGCCAGCGCGCGAGCCAGCGGTTTGTCAGCGGCGCGGCATAGAGCAGGAGCATCGCGACGACCGAGTAGGAGAACTGGAAGCTCAGGTTGCGCAGGGCGAGCGGATCGATGAGCAGCACGGCGAATGCCGCCGTCGCGATGGAGGCGATCGGATTGGCCGGACGCCGCAGGGATGCCCCGAGCCACACGAGCCCCACCATCACCAGCGCGCGCCGTGCCGAGGGCGTGCCGCCCGTCGCCTCCACGAATGCGGTCAGCGCGAGGATGCCGACGATCGCCCGAACCAGCGGCGGCATCCGCAGTAACCTCAGCAGAGCGTGCATGCACCCCGCGATCACCGCGATGTGCAGGCCCGAGATGGCGAACAGGTGCATGGCACCGGTCTGGAGGTAGTGGAGTTGCTGTTCGTCCGACATCGCATCCTTCCGCCCCAGAAACATCGCCAGATAGGCGCCCGCGGCATCGTTTCGTTTCGGGAGGCCGGTGCGCAGAATCTCTGAGAACCGCTCGCCCAGCGCCGCATTCCACCGCTGCCACGGAGTCCCGGCATCCACCATGGCGTCGACCCGGCAGCGTGTTAGCCTGAAGAATACGGCGTTGGAGAGCAGATAGTCCCGGAACGATGCGGAGGACATGCGCGGCTTGGTGAGCCCGAGGGTCGTGGCATCGAGATATACCGATTCGATCACTCCCGACACCCGGAGCGATTGCGAACGGAGCGGCTCGGCGCCGTCAGGAAGTGCGACCTGCGACAGGTGCACGCGGGCGCCTGCGAGGTCCGAGACCAACGGGCCTGCAGTGGTGATGCGGGCGAGCGCAGATGCGACGGGCTTCTGGGCGTTGGCCGGAAAGACCCGGATCAACTCCACTTCCAGGGTGACCTCACGGGGTGGCAGGGCCCGCCACCGTTCCGGAAGCTCCAGCGACGGGGCCACGCGGAGTCCGCCGAGTATCATTGCTGCAACTACGGTGAACACCGACCAGAGAAGGAGCCCGGCCCGTCCGGGAACCCGTCCGGCCGCGAAGATGGCGCCCGCGGCGGCCAGGGCGCACGCTGCGATCCAGATCGTCGAGTGCTCCCTGAGGGTCGGTGCCTGGATCAGGGTTCCAGCTCCGAAGGGGATCAGGAGCCAGAGCACCGGCGCCCGGTAGCCTTCATCGCGGATGGCCATGATCAGAAGCTTCTCGGTCGCGCGGGTGCCACGTCTGCCGGCCGATGACCCGTCAGTGTGCGATGAAACGACGGCCCGCGACCTTGAGCGGGTGACTCATGCCGCGCCGAAGATAGCGCCGAGCTGAGGCGACCGACGCTTCCAGTGAACATCCCAGGGCCAAGTTGGCGGTTATGGCTGCCGACAACGTGCATCCGCTGCCGTGCGTATCGACCCCGGCGATTCGAGAACCGTCGAAGGCTCGGATCTTGCCGCCCGGCTGCGCGAGCACGTCGGTCAATCGCTGTCCGTGCAGGTGTCCACCCTTGAGGAGCACACCCGTGTGGAAGCGATCCGAGAGAAAGGCGGCCGCATCAATGAGTTCGCTGCGGGTGTCGGGTCGGCGGCCAAGCAGGACGGCGCTTTCGTCGAGGTTGGGCGTGATCAGTCGAGCCATCGGAAATATTCGGGTGCAAAGTGCGTCGACTGAGGCCGACTCCAGCAGCACGGAACCGCTAGTTGAGACCATCACCGGGTCGACGACCAGCGGGACCCTCCTGTGCTCACCAAGGGCATCCGATACCGCAGCAATGATCGCGGGATTGAACAACATGCCCGTCTTGACCGCACGAACGGGGAAATAGCCAAAAACGGCCTCGATCTGCGCAGCCACCACCTCGGCGGGTGCGGGATGAACTGCTGTCACGTTGTCAGGGTTCTGTGCCGTCAGGCAGGTGATCGCGGTCGTCCCAAACACCCCGATGGCGGAAAACGTGAGCAGATCCGCCTGGATTCCCGCCCCGGCCCCGCTGTCGGATCCGGCAACCGACAGGGCAACCGGAGTTGCGGAGGGACGCGACGCAGGGGTGGCGACGGGGCGCATGTTTGGCAGTTTCAATGACGGCCCCCGCTTAGGCAAGAGCGGGGCCCGCCGTTTGTACCGGGGAGTCGGGAATGTTCGCGACCGGAGGAGCAGTGTAGCAAACTACTGGATACCGAGGTGACGCTCTCGGCGAACGGGATAGCCCAACCGCGAACCTTGCACGCGCGGCGGTGCAGGCCAGAAGTCGGGCGAGAAGAAACTACGCCTCGGTAGGGAAACGCGCAACATCATGTGTAGCAACGGCTAACAAAATCACGCGGGCTTTCGTGAAAAGTGCGAGATTTCTTCAGAAAAACGCTTGCATCGCGAAACTCACTCAGCACTGTCGCCGGCTCTTCTTTGACTGACGCCGTGAGCGGGAACGCGAAACGGTGCTCAGAAAAAAGAAAGTTCTTTAGAAAAAAGATATTGACCGAGGGCTTAGGAAAGTCCTTATTCGAAATCTTTCCTCGGTAGGGATCGCTCACGCGAGTCGCGTGAGAGGCTCGCCGAAAAGTTCTTTAGAAAAGTTATTGACCGAGGTTGATCGAAGGTTCTTCTTCGAAACCTTTCCTCGGTTGAGGACTTGGTTCTTTGAAATCTGTGTTGTGCGATTAGAAGTGACCCAGATCGTTAATTCCTGAATCGCGTAGATCCGCGAATCGTCAGGGTAATCAAAATCTTCATTTTTCGGAGAGTTTGATCCTGGCTCAGAACGAACGCTGGCGGCGTGGTTAAGACATGCAAGTCGAACGGGAGTTTGGGTGTAGCAATACTCTCAAACTTCAGTGGCGAACGGGTGCGTAACACGTGAGCAATCTACCTCCAAGTGGGGAATAGCTCGCCGAAAGGCGAATTAATACCGCATGTGATCCCGTCCCGCATGGGACGGCAATCAAAGTCGGGGATCGCAAGACCTGACGCTAGGAGAGGAGCTCGCGGCCTATCAGCTAGTTGGCGGGGTAATGGCCCACCAAGGCTAAGACGGGTAGCTGGTCTGAGAGGATGATCAGCCACACTGGAACTGAGACACGGTCCAGACACCTACGGGTGGCAGCAGTTTCGAATCATTCACAATGGGCGAAAGCCTGATGGTGCGACGCCGCGTGGGGGACGAAGGTCTTCGGATTGTAAACCCCTGTCACCGGGGACAAAACGTCGTTTGTTAATAGCAAGCGGCCTGATTTAACCCGGAGAGGAAGCAGTGGCTAACTCTGTGCCAGCAGCCGCGGTAATACAGAGACTGCAAGCGTTGTTCGGATTCACTGGGCGTAAAGGGTGCGCAGGCGGCCGGGTGTGTCGGGTGTGAAAGCTCGAGGCTTAACCTCGAAACTGCGCCCGAAACTATCCGGCTAGAGTACTGGAGAGGGAGGCGGAATTCACGGTGTAGCAGTGAAATGCGTAGATATCGTGAGGAACACCAATGGCGAAGGCAGCCTCCTGGACAGTTACTGACGCTCAGGCACGAAAGCGTGGGGAGCAAAAGGGATTAGATACCCCTGTAGTCCACGCCCTAAACGGTGCA
>JACSRI010000187.1 GCA_014879845.1 Opitutaceae bacterium | reverse complement strand
TCGGCGTCTTCCTGCTGGTGGGGCTCGGCATCTTCGCCGCGCTCGTGCCCATGGCGGCCCGACACGCCGCCACCTACCTCTGGAACGAGGTGCCGTGCACGATGGTGGAGAGCCGCATCGTCGACACGACTTCGGTCGAGGGCGGCGCGGCAGGCTGGCACGTGCGCTACGCGTATCAGGTCGATGGGCACGACTACGCGGGCTGGCGGCTGAATGTGAACTCCGCCGCCGGTGACGCGCGCGACGACCTGCGGCGCAGCCAGCAACTCGCGCCCGGCACGACCACGGCCTGCCTCGTCAATCCCGATGACCCTGCGGAGTCCGTGCTCGAGCGGCAGAGCGCCTGGGTCCTGCTCACGCCGTTGTTTCCCCTCGTCTTCGTGACGGTCGGCGCGGGCGGCATCTGGTTCGCGTGGTCGCGCCGCGGCGAGAAGCCGGAGCGCGGGCTGACCGTGCGCGCGACCCGGCGTGCGGGTGCCCAGCGCGGTGGCCTGGTCGCCGGCATGGTCTTCGGCGGCATCTTCCTCGTCGTCGGGATCTCACTCACGCACATGCTCTTTCTGCGGCCGCTGCTCGGCGTGTTGAGCGCGCGCAGCTGGCCGGCGGTGCAGGCCACGGTCGTCTCCAGCGAGGTGGCGTCGCACGACAGCGATGACGGCACGACCTACAGCGTCGAGATCACCTATCGCTACGCGGTCGGCGGCCGCGAGTATCTGAGCAATCGATACTCGTTCATGCGGGTGTCCTCCTCCGGCTACGGCCCCAAGGCCGAGATCGTGGCGGCCCATCCGCCGGGTGCGCGTGTGCTCTGCTACGTCAATCCCGCCGACCCGACCGACGCTGTGCTGCAGCGTGGATGGTCGGGCTCGATGGCGTTCGGTCTCATCCCGATCGTCTTCGCCCTCGCCGGCGGTGGGTTGCTCTACGCGATGGTGAGACAGTGGCGCGCACCGGCGGCTGGCCCGGGGCTGACTGGAACGGCTGCGCCGGCCGGAGTCCGACCCCTGTCGCGCAGCGCGTATCCGAGCGGCGGAGGCACGGGCGCCGCGGTGCCCGAACCCGTGCCCGGGCACGACGATGTCCCGGTCGTGCTCGCCCCAGTGGCCTCGCGCGGAGTCAAGGTCGTCGGCACGCTGCTCGTGGCCCTCTTCTGGAACGGCATCGTCTCGGTCTTTCTCGTGCAGTTGTTCTCGGGCGGTCGGGGCGGGTTCGACTGGTTCCTCGCGCTCTTCCTCACCCCGTTCGTCGCCATCGGCCTTTTCCTCCTCGGCATGTTCGGGAAACAACTGCTCTCGCTCTCCAACCCGGTGCCCGAACTCACGCTCAACCGCCGGCTGCTGCGGCCGGGCGATCGCCTGGAGGTGCAGTGGCAGTTGCGCGGACGCGTGCAGGCGATGCAGCGGTTGCGCATCACCCTGGAGGGCCGCGAGGAGGCGACGTATCGGCGCGGCACGGACACCCGGACCGACCGCGAGGTCTTTGCCACGATCGACCTCGCCGATGCCGCCGATCCGGCGGCGATCGCCTCGGGACGCGTCGCGCGCGACCTGCCCGCGCGCCTGATGCACTCCTTCACCGCGAAGAACAACAAGGTCGTCTGGGCGCTGCGCGTGCGCGGCGAGATCCCGCGCTGGCCGGACGTCGACGAGGAGTTTGTCCTCACGATCGCGCCGACGACGAACGGAGGGATCCGCCATGACTGAGGCCAGCCACGACCAACTCACCGTCTTCCTGCCCGGCAACCGCACCGCCTTCGTCCCGGGCGAGCGACTCGAGGTGACCGTGCTCTGGGCGTTCTCGCGCGTGCCGGGCACGATCGACGTGCGGCTCTTCTGGATCACCCGCGGCAAGGGCACGGAGGATATCGAGATCGTCGACCGGGCCGCGATCCGGGCGCCGGCCATTGCGGGCGAGGAGCGCTGCGTCTTCATCCTGCCGGAAGCGCCGTGGTCGTTCTCGGGAAAACTCATCTCGCTGGTTTGGGGTGTGGAGGCGGTCGTCGCCTCGCCCGAGCACGCGGCGCGCTGCGAGTTCGTGCTCGCGCCCGACGCGATCGAGATCCGGCTCGGCGAGATCGCACCGCCGCCGGGAGGTCTCCGCTAGTCGTGCTTCCCGCTCGAGACAATCCCTTCGCCGTGCACCGCGTGCTGCGGCTGCGCACCCGGCTCGATGAAGCCGGCTGGGCCGTGTTGCTCGCGCGTCTCGCCGCCCATCGCTGGCGCGGCGCGATCGTGGGACCGCACGGCTCGGGCAAGACCACGCTGCTCGAGGATCTGGGCGCGCGATTCGCTGCGGACGGCTGGCGTGTCCACTGGATCCGGCTGAGCGCGGACGTGCGTGCGGTGCCGGCCGGGTTTTTCAGCACCGTGGCCCGCACGCTCGGCCCGGGCGACGCACTGCTCGTCGATGGCGCCGAACAGCTCGGCGCGGCCGCGTGGTGGGCGCTGGGCCTGCGGGTGCGCCGGGTCGGAGCGATGATCGCGACCACGCACCGCGAAGGCCGGTTGCCGTCCGTGCACCGGTGTACGACTAGCCCGGAACTGCTTTCGGAGCTCGTGGCCGCACTCGGCGAAACGATTGCGCCGTCCGAGGCGATTGCGCTGCACACGCGCCATCGCGGCAACATCCGCGAGGCGCTGCGCGAACTCTACGACGTGGCCTCGGTCCGCGGGCCGGGCCTCACTTCTTCGGGGCCTGCGGCTTGATGCGGCTCGAACCGCCGCCGGCGCCGCCCGAGCCGTCGAGGCTGTAGCGCCCCGCCCCGGCGAAGACCAACACCACGTAACCCGCGAGGTAGATGAAGGCGAGTTCGCCGCTCTGGGCACCGGTCAGCGCCATCTTGTGCACGGCATACCACGCCACGCCCATCGTCGTGGCCGCGCCGATGGCTGCGAGGCGCGTGACGAAGCCGAGCATGATGAGGATCTGGCAGAGCACCTCGCCGCAGAGCGCGAGCACCAGGCTCCAGAGCGAGCCGACGCCGAGCGGATCGGGGAAGGTGGCGTTGAGCGAGGAGTAGTGGATCAGTTTCTGCCAGCCGTGCAGGGCGAGCATCGAGCCGCCGAGCCAGAGGCGGAGGACGAGCAGCGCGATGTCCGTGCTGGCGGGCAGGAAGGTGAGCTGGAAGAAGCGGACGAGGGTGGTCATGGTCGGCGCTGGATGTGGGCTGGAGGAAGCCACAGCAAGACCGCGAGGCCTTCGACATCCAGCCGGAAACGAGTTCCGCGCGGCGTGGTCGCAGGGCGGAACGTTTCGTCGTGCAGGGCGGGGCCAAGCCGGTGCTCGTGCGCGCGGCCGGCCCGGCCTGACGCGGTTCGGTGCCGATGGCGTGCTCGCCGATCCCCGGCTGACCTTGTTCAGCCAGGTCGGCGCCGAACTCGCGGTCAATGACGACTGGCCGTCCGAACTCGCCGGGACGTTCGCGCGCGTGAGTGCCTTCAGCCTCGGTGTCGGCAGGAAGGACGCGGCGCTGCTCGTCGCGCTCGCCCCCGGCATCGACACCGCGCAGATCAGCGGCGTCGGTGGGACCACCGGCGAGGCACTCGTCGAGATCTACGAGGTGCCGTGAGTCGCCCAGTTCGCGTCGCGCGGCTTGCGGCGAAATGCGCGTGCGCGCGCCGGCCGGGTTGATTGAGTGCGTGCTGTGAAACACGCACTCATTGTCTGGGGTGGTTGGGAGGGGCATCTACCGCAGCAACAAGCCGAGTTCTGGGGAGCCTGGCTGCGCACCCAGCATTTCGAGGTCGAGTTGGCTGACACAGTCGCGGCCTTCGACGACGCCGCGAAACTCCAGCGGCTCTCGCTCATCGTGCCCATGTGGACGATGGGTGCGATCACCGGCGACCAGTCGAAGAACCTCTGCGCCGCCGTGCAGGCGGGCGCCGGGCTCGCGGGCTTTCACGGCACGATGGGCGATACCTTTCGCGCCGACCCGAACTACCAGTTCATGGTCGGCGGCCAGTGGGTCGCGCATCCCGACGACATCTGCGACTACACCGTCCGGATCACCGCGCCGGCCGACCCGATCGTCGCGGGTCTGCGCGACTTCGCCATGCGCAGCGAACAGTACTATATGCACGTCGACCCGGCCAACGAGGTGCTCGCGACGACGCGCTTCGAGACGCGCTCGGCCCCGTGGATCAACGGCACGGTCATGCCGGTGGTATGGAAACGCCGGCACGGCGCCGGCCGGGTTTTCTATTGTTCGCTCGGCCATGTGCCGGCCGACTTCGACGTGCCGGAGGCCCGCACGATCGTGCAGCGCGGCCTGCTCTGGGCGGCACGCTAGACAAGCACGGCCGAATCCCTTTCACTGCTCCCTTCGCATGTCCTCCGACGCCATCCCGAACGTCCTCGCCGAACGTTATGCCTCGCCCGCCATGCGCGCGATCTGGTCGGCGCACGGGCGCATCCTGCTCGAGCGCGACCTCTGGCTCGCGGTCATGAAGGCGCAGCGCGACCTCGGCCTGAAGATCCCGGCCGCGGCCATCGCCGACTACGAGCGCGTGAAGGACCAGGTCGACCTCGCCTCCATCGACCGCCGCGAGCGCGCGCTCCTGCACGACGTGAAGGCGCGCATCGAGGAGTTCAACGGCCTGGCCGGCCGCGAGTTCATCCACCTCGGGATGACCAGCCGCGACCTCACGGAAAACGTGGAGCAACTCCAGGTCTTCCGCGCGCTCCAGCTCATCCGCACGAAGGCCGTGGCTGCGCTCGCCCGCCTCGCCGCGCGCGCGAAGCAGGCGCGCAACGTGATGATCACCGCGCGCACGCACAACGTGCCGGCGCAGCCCACCACCTTCGGCAAGCGCCTCGCCATGGCCGGCGAGGAGTTGCTCGTCGCCGTCGAGCGCCTCGACCAGCTCGTCGCGCGGTATCCGGCGCGTGGACTCAAGGGCGCGGTCGGCACGCAGCTCGACCAGACCACGCTTTTCGAGGGCGACACCGCCAAGGCCGCGAAACTCGAGCAGCGCCTGATGAAACACCTCGGGCTGGGCCGCGTCTTCGGCTCCGTCGGCCAGGTGTATCCGCGCTCGCTCGACTTCGACGCCGTCTCCGCGCTGCACCAGCTCGGCGCCGCGGCCGGCGGGTTTTCCACCACGGTGCGCCTGATGGCCGGGCTCGGGCTGATGACCGAGGGCTTCAAGAAGGGCCAGGTCGGCTCGTCGGCCATGCCGCACAAGGTCAACTGCCGCAACTGCGAGCGCATCCACGGTTTCCTGACGATCCTTGGCGGCCACGTCGCCATGGCGGCGCAGCTCGCCGGCGAGCAGTGGAACGAGGGTGACGTCTCCTGTTCGGTCGTGCGCCGCGTGCTGCTGCCCGATGCCTTTTTCGCCATCGACGGGCTGTTCGAGACCTTCCTGACCGTGCTCGACCAGTTCGAGATCTTCCCCGCGGCGATCCGCGCGGAGAACGAGCGCCAGCTGCCTTTCCTTGCCACCACCACGATCATGATGGAGGCGGTCAAGCGCGGGGCCGGTCGCGAGACCGCCCACGCCGCGATCAAGGAGCACGCCCACGCCGCGGCCAAGGCCCTGCGCGACGGCGCGGCCGGCGAGGCTCAGGTCGGGCTGGTCGATCGCCTCGCGGGCGATGTGCGCCTCGGCCTCACGCGCGCCCAGCTCGTGGCGCTGCTCGCGGACCCGAAGCGTTTTGTCGGCGCCGCCCCGGCGCAGGTCGATGCCTTCGCCGCGACCGTGCGGACCTGGGTGCGGCGGTATCCGGCCGCTCGCGACCTGCAGCCTGCGCCGCTACTCTGAGCGGGCGCCGGCGGCTGCCTCGGGCTCGTCGTCGGTCAGCGATTCCTCGAATCGCCGGATGAGCCGCAGGACCGGTTGCGAGCCCGGAGCGAGCGCCGCGGCGCGACGCAGGTAGGCGACCACGCTCGCCGTGCCGCCGGTCGGGATCTCGAGGCGCGTGCCGTGGTGCAGGGCAAAGGCCGAACCTTCCTCCAGCACGAGGCAGGATCGGCCCCCGCCATAGGTCTCGTTCAGGCCGACGTCGGCCAGGATCACTCGTGCGCCGAAGCGCGGCAGGATCACGCCGGGCATCGGCGTGTGGCCGACGACGATCCGTCGCACCTTGTAGTGGGTGAGCACTTTCTCGAGATGGGCGCGCTCCTCCGGTTCGCGGTTTGTGGCGAGGCCGCGGTACCACAGTGGGCCGTTCTCGTCGCGCACGAGCGTGCCGGCGGTCGCCTCGGGCCGGCGCAGCGCGCGGCGCACGGCGGAGTTGATCGCCTCCACCGAGCCGGTCTCGTAACCCGGACCGAGGCCCGCGTGGACGAAGAGCGTGTCGCCGAGGCGCAGGACGGCGGGATTGTCGATCACCCAGCGGCCGATTTCGCCGCGCGGGCTCCAGGCTGCGGCGTGTTCCTGCACGCCGACGAGATGCTTCTCGAGCCAGGAGCGGCGATGGGCCGCATCGAACGCGGGCCACTGCGCCTCCGGCGTGGACGCCTTGATCGAGGCGACAAACGCCGCGTAGCCCTCCTCCTGGCGGCGGCGCTCGGCCGGCGTGGCGAAGGCGGCGTACTCGCCGGGGTGCACGTAACGGAGGTCCCGATACATGTTCATGGCCTCGTGGTTGCCGATCAGGCAATGCACCGCGCCGCCGGCAGCGCGGGCCTCGGCCTTCAACCGCTGCAGCAGGCGGATCACCTCGCGGGTGTCCGGGCCGCGGTCCGGCACGTCGCCGAGCTGCACGAGGTGCGTGCCTCCGCCCGTCCATCGGAGTGCGGCGTCGACCAGTCCGGCGTCGCGCAACACCTGGGTGAAGTGCGCGAGATCGCCGTGGACATCGCCGATCGCCACCACGCGCGCCTGGTTCGGATACTCCGCCTGCGCCGGAGCGCTGCGGCCGGGCAGGGTCGCGGCGGCGAGCAGGAGCAGCGCGGCCAGGCAGGCTCGGGCGAGACGGGACATGCCGTCCACTATCCGCGGTTTCGGAGGGGGATCAATCGCCGTCGTCGTTGCCCTTGTCCTCCTCGCCATCGTCGGACTTGCCCAGCGGGGCGGGTTCGCGGACGTAGACGAGCAGGCTCACGTAGCAGAACACCATCGACATCACCACGGCGATGCCGAGCGCGCCGACACCCGAGGCCAGGCCGATCCCAGTGGCGACCATGAAGAAGAGCACGTCGGAGAGCTGTCGGACTTGCGTGCGAAAGCGCACGCCGGCGCCGGCGATGAGGCCGGCGAGGCTGAAGGCGAGGGCGAGGCTGTTCTGCACGATGAGGACGATGCCGGCCACGCAGATCGGGAGCAGCAGGATCATGCGCAGCGAGGAGATGGACGGCCCCTTCTTGCGGCGGGAGGTGTGTTTGTAGACCTCGGCGACCGGGATCGCGGCGATGAACGAGCAGGCGAAGCAGATCGCGAGGAAAACCACGCTGCCGCCGAGCGACTTGCCCTCGAGTCTCGAACCTCCGGTGGCGATGGCTTGGGGTCCCACGAGCAGGCCGGTGCCGGTGGGCGGGCTGAAGAGGCGGTCGACCGCTCCGACCGGCAGGTACTCTTTCATCCAGGGCGCGCGCGCGAGCAGCACCGCGAGGGCGACAGCGGCCACGAGGTAGTAGCCGGTGATCTTGAGCAGGACGGGTGTGATGGGGCGGGGGTGCATGAACGACGACGAAAACTGCGGCGGGCGATGGCGCGATTCGGCCTAGGGTCGCTGCCACGCCTGGTAGGCCTCCGGGTATTTCCGTTCGAGCAGCTGGCGCATGGCTTCGGGGCTGCGGGCGCGGCGCTCGAGTTTGGTCGCAAAGGCCTGGGGGTCGCCGAGCTCGGCGAAGAACTCCTGGAGAAACTTCACGGGTTCGTCGCGGTCGCGCCCGTCATCGAGCAGGGGCGTGGTCGACCAGAGTCGCAGGATGTCGTCCCGGTGGGCGGCATACGCGGCGAGCGTCGATTCGAGCACCTCGCGCGGGACCTGGAACCCCCGGTAATAGCGCTCGGTCACGCTGCGGATCTCCAGCTGCTCGGCGACCGTGGCGTAGGGCGGGTTGACGATGCCGCTCAGATCAAAGTCGTAGGGCACCGGGATGAACGTGCCGTCGCGCGAGGCGAAAGCCACGACCTTGGCGTTGTGGCAGCACTCGTCCTCGCTGGCCATGAAGTCGAAGTCGGTGTTGCCGAGGAGGTATTGGAACAGGTCTGCACGGTTGAGCGCGAGGGGATCCATGAATGCGGGCAGGACGATCTGGTTCTTCACGATCGTGCCGCCGAGGCGCTCGGCCAGGCGGTCGTCGTCCTCGATCAGGAAGGCGGGCCGATCCACCGTGCGCCGCCGGTCGGTATAGGCGTAGGTGATACTGGCCAGGCGCACGCGGAAGCTCGCCTCGGTGAGCAGGTTGTAGGTCTTGTAGGCGAGATACTCCCGGTGGAGGTAGCGGTCGTAGAACGACTCCCTCTCGCGGCAGTGGGAGACGACCTTGAGCTTGTTCTGGTTCTCGAACACCGTGCCGGGCACCTCGGACTTCTTGAGATTGATCCAGAATGTGGGGAAGTCGCACGCACCGGACTTGCGTCGGAACTGACCGCGAGCCTTGACCTCGACCGCGAACGCTCGGGTCGAGCCGTCGGCGGCGGTGAGGATCATCCGGCCTTCGAGCCACTCGGGCTCCACATCGGTCTGGCGCTCGAGCGCGCCAAAGGGGGCCTCGATGCGGAGGACCAGCGGGATATCGGAGGCGAACAACGGTTGGGGGACGACCTCCGGGGAGGCGGACGCGGGATAGAGGCCGAGGGCGGCGATCGTCCCGAGGCAGACGAGAAGCGCGCACTTCATATCACTCGAGGATCCTGTCTCACGCCATGGTTGAGGCAACGCACGACCGGGCCACTTGCCCTTTGGTGCATGATGCACGACGACGGGCGCGGGACGCCGGTCCGGCGGCACGCGTTCACCCTCGGAAGGGGGTGTTTTTGCCGTGACCATTAGGGGTACTACAGCGATGTAGTAGTCGCTGCCACATTAGCATTCGTTGGCCGGGTCAACAGATGCTCGATGGTCGCCAATCGACGGAGGGTCGCGCTCCGTTTGGTTTGTTAAGCTAGCGTCACAGTCCCGCTTCGTCTCCTGGAGACGCGTCCGGCACCCTGCCGGGACGCCTTCGGGGGGCAGGCCGCTGTTGAACCATCCGTATCCCGCATGCTCTCACGTTCGGCACCCTCTACCCAAGGGCGATGGACGCGGTGCGCTTCCGACACCTCCGGTGTCGATGGTGCGACGGGCATGATGGGCGCTCAAAACCCTGCAGGAATCCCCACGACCGGCGCCGACGCCGGCCTTTTCAGGAGACTTCGATGATGAATATGCGCAAGCGCCGGTGGGCGCGGTTTGTGATCCCGGGCGCAGTGGCCGCATGGGCCGCTGCTGTCATCTCGTGTACCAGCGTCAATCGCGTCATGGTGGTGCCGCCGAGCATCCCGGGTGCGACGTATGTCGGTTCCGACGATTGCTCGGCCTGCCACGAGGCGGTGACCAAGAAGTTCGCCGGCTCGACCCACTCGAAACTTCACGTCAACGGCGGCAACGCCCAGGAGATCGGCTGCGAATCCTGCCACGGCCCGGCCAGCGTGCACGTGCAGAACGGCGGCGGCCTCTTCACCATCGTCAACCCGGGCCGCAACCCGGACACCTGCTTCCAGTGCCACGTCGACAAGCGCGGCGAGTTCTCCCTCGCCAATGCCCACCCGGTCATGTCCGGCGACATGAGCTGCAGCGATTGCCATAGTCCGCACGAGGGCAAGGCCTCCGACGGCGGCGCGCAGCTGACCACGGTCAGCGACGGGTGCGTGAAGTGCCACGCCGCCCAGTCCGGACCGTTTGTCTTCGAGCACGAGGCGGCTCGCGAAGGCTGCACGGTCTGCCACAGCCCGCACGGCTCGGTGAACCAGAAGATGCTCAAGACCCGCAACGCCACGCTCTGCCTGCAGTGCCATTCGCAGGTCCAGACGAGCACGGGCATCTACATCGGTTCCCGCGATCACGCGTCGTTCCTCGGTCAGGGCACCTGCTGGTCGGGTGGCTGCCATGAGGCGGTCCACGGTTCCCACGCGAGCCAGTCCCTACGGTTCTGATCCCGCCCTACCACGAACTATCAAGAGGACCTATCCATGACACCCTCGCTTTACGGTCGGACTTTCCTGCGGGTCAGCGCGCTCGCCGCGGCGACACTTGCCTCTGTCGGCTCTGTCTATGCCTACGACATCCCCACCAGCCCGGAACTCGTCGCCAACGCGACGGCGGAGGACTGGGCCTCGTTCTCCGGTGGCGCTCAACTGAAGTTGGACGGCTCCGCGGCGTCTTACCAGCGCCGCCATCAGCACGAGGAGGCCGGTTTTGGCGGCGTCGATTCGTTCCGCGTTAGCAGCACCGTCTTCGGTGACCGCATCCTGCGCATCGACGGCAAGGCCATCGTCGGCGACAACGAGTACCTCGTGCGCGCCCTGCTCAAGGACGAGAACAACGGCTGGTACGTCGACGCCGGGTACAAGGAGTCGCGCGTTTTCTACGCGGGCACCGGTGGTTACTCCCCCGGCGGTCTCTGGATCCAGCCGCACGATGACCAACTCGCGCTCGATCGCGGCGAACTCTGGATGGAAGCCGGTTTCGACAAGGATGCCTGGACCTTCAAGATCCGGGGCAGCCACAAGTACCGCAAGGGCCAGAAGGACTCCACTATGTGGGGCGACTCGGTTTATTCGGGCCTCGGTACCACCGCCCGCAAGACCGTGCCTGCCCTGCTCGATATCGACGAGACACGCGACACGATCGAGATCGACCTCGGTTATGTCAGCGAGAAGTTCGAGGCCGGCGCCGGCCTCCGTGCCGAGTCGATTGAGGTCGAGAACAAGTCCACCATCCTGCGCAATCCCGGCCAGGCCAACCCGAGCGGCAGCGGGCAGCGCTACCAAAACACCTACACGGGTTCTGAGTCCGATCTGTTCTCCGCGCATGGCTACGTCGTCTCGTATGTCGGCGACCGCCTTACCCTGTCCGGTGCGGCTTCGCAGACGACGATGGACACTGTCCTCTCGGGCGACCGCTTCTTTGCGGCCACCGCGGACGGCGTCTATGATCCGCGCTTCCCTCGCGGCAATACCGCACACGGCTACAACGATCTCCACGGCGACACGCAGTGGGACCAGTGGGTGATCGTCGGCAATGCCTCCTTCGTCGCGGGCAAGGACTGGACCATCGTCGGTGGCCTCCGCTACGAGAACCAGTCACAGGATTCGTTCTCCGAATACATCGAGACGGCCGGACCGGCCTCGGCGCCGCTGGAGGAGCCCTTCGAGCAGGAGGGTGAGCGTGAGTTCGATGAAGTGCTCGCCACGATCGAGGCCAACTACACTGGCATCGACAACTGGGTGTTCACGCCGTTCGTCGAGTACGCCGTCGGATCGGGTAGCCTGGTCGAGGAGCAGATGGAGGGCCATGCTCCTGCAGCCGTGCTCGTCCTCGATCGCGACACGGAGTTCGACCGCGACTACCTCAAGTATGGTATCAACGGACGCTGGTATCCCACCACGTGGTTCAATGGCGCGCTCGGCGCCTACCGCAAGGAGCGCAACAACGGCTACGATACACTCGAGCGCGTGCTGCCCGGCGACACCAGCCGGTACCCGGCCTTCATCGATGACCAGGACTTCCTCACGGATGACATCTACCTGAAGGGCACCGTCCGCGCGATGAAGGGTCTCTCGCTCACCGCTCGGTGGGATCGCATGCGCACGACGATCGATACCACCGAACTGGCCCATCAGGGCACCGTGAGTTCCGACCAGGACATCGACATCATCTCGGCCACCGTGACCTGGGTGGCCACCTCCCGGGTCTCGGCCCAGGTCGGTGCGAATCTGGTCTATGACCAGATGATCACCGGTTCGGTCAGCGCGAACACCGCCGTGGCCTCGTCCGTGGCCAAGTTCTCGAGCGACTATACGACTTACAACGCCATCGTCATGGTCGCGCTCGACGAGACTTCCGACCTTCAGGTCGACTACTACTACTACTCGACCGACAACGTCGACGCCAACTACCGCCTGACGCTGCCCTACGGCATGGACGCGCGCGAGGATGTCCTCGGTGTCACCTACACCAAGCGGCTCAACGCCGATGTGAACATCGCCCTGCGGCTCGTCATGAGCGACTACTCCGAGCCCTCCTCGGGCGGCTACATGGACTACGACAGCCAGATGCTCTACGGTCGCCTGCAGATGCGGTTCTGATCGACCAACGACCCGGCGTCAGGCACTCTGGCGCCGGGTTGCTGTCTCCACGCAACGAAACCTTCGATCCCAAAACCATGACTACCTCCACCAAAGCATTCATCGTGGCGCTCGCCACGGCCGCAGTCTCATCCATCGCCTTCGGCGCCACCGCCGAGGAGAACTGGAAGGCGCAGTGCGCCAAGTGCCACGGCGCCGGCGGCGAAGGCAAGGCCGCCATGAAGACGGCCAACTACACCAGCGCCGACGTCCAGGCCAAGTTCACTGACGAGCAGCTCTTCGAGGCCACGAAGAACGGCGTGAAGGACACCAAGATGCCGGCCTATGGCGCCAAGGGGATGAGCGACGACGACATCAAGGCCCTCGTCGCCCACATCCGCTCGCTCAAGAAGTAACCGGCGCCTTCCCGGCCTAGCTCCCGTCTTGTTTCCCACGGGGACGCGCGCATGCTGAGTGCGCCGTCCCCGTTTTTGTCCGCGCGCCATCCCCACGCCGCCGGCGCTCCTGATCCCAACCTTCTCCTCCTCCCCGCCCATGACCTCGGAAAAGCCCGGCCGGATCTCCGGCTTCGTCAGCATCTTCTACCGCAACTGGGTCACGCTCGCCGGATTCTTCCTCGCCGTCGCCGCAGCGTTCGCCTTCGTCCTGCTCTTCGCCATCGACCTGTTTGCCCACGGCGGCAACCAGTACATGGGCATCCTCGCCTATATCGTGGCGCCGGCCTTTTTCTTCATGGGCATGGGCCTGGTGCTGATCGGCTGGTGGATGCACCGCCGCTCGCTCGCCCGCGCCACCGGCGGGGTCCTGCCCGCGCTCGCCGTCTCCATCGACCTCTCGCGCGGCGACCACCGGCGGCAGCTCTTCTTCTTCCTCTCCGGCGCGACGGTGTTCCTCCTCCTCACCGCCTTCGGCAGCTACAAGACCTACCACTACACCGAGTCGACCGAGTTCTGCGGCACGATGTGCCACACGGTGATGGAGCCGGAGTTTGTCACGTATCAGCATTCCCCGCACGCGCGTGTCGCCTGCGTCGAGTGCCACATCGGCTCCGGCGCGACCTGGTACGTGAAGTCCAAGCTCTCCGGCGCCTACCAGGTCTATTCGGTCATCGCGAAGAAGTACCAGCAGCCCATCCCCACGCCCGTGCACAACCTGCGCCCCGCGCAGGACACCTGCGAGCAGTGCCACTGGCCGGAGAAGTTCTCGGGCGACCTCGTGAAGACCTACCAGCACTTCCTCTCCGACGACGAGAACACGCCCTACACCGTGCGCGTCGCGCTGCGCGTCGGCGGCGGCAATCCCGCCAACGGCCCGGTTGGTGGCATCCACTGGCACGCCAGCACGAGCCACAAGGTCGAGTACGTCGCCACCGACGAAAAGCGGCAGACGATTCCGTGGGTCCGCGTGACCGACGAGCGAGGCAACGTGAAGGTCTACGCGACCGAGAAGTATCGCGAGACGCCGCCCGAGGGTGAGATCCGGCGCATGGACTGCATGGACTGCCACAACCGCCCGGCCCACACCTACAAGACGCCGAACTTCCTCGTCGAGCAGGCCATGGCGCTCGGGCGCGTCGACTCCGCGCTGCCCGCCTTCAAGCCCAAGGCCGTCGCCGCCCTCACCGCCGAGTACGAGACGGTCGACTCCGCCATGGCCGGTATCGCCGCCTCCATGCGGGAGGCGTATCCAGATCGCCAGACCGTGCAGGGCGCGATCGAGGAACTGCAGCGCATCTACCGGGAAAACTTCTTCCCCTATATGAAGGCGCGCTGGGACAAGTATCCCGAGAACATCGGCCACAAGGACTGGGCCGGCTGCTTCCGCTGCCACGACGGCGAGCACAAGACGCCCGACGCGAAGGAGACGATCAAGGCCAACGACTGCAACGCCTGCCACCTCTTCCTCGCGCAGGGCGCCGGCGACAAACTCCACAGGATCGAGCCCTTCGGCATGCCCTTCGAGCATCCGGCCGGCGACGTCGAGGGTCTGCTCTGCAACGACTGCCACACCGGCGCCAACCAGTAGAAGCACGCACCGACGGACGGTTGCGATCGGCGCGGGCGGGATCCGGGCAAAAGCCTTGCGCCCCGCGCCTCGCCGCCCGCGACTGGCTTTTGCCGCCATGCCCGCTCCCTCGTCGTCGATCCTCCCGCACCTGGAGGTGCGCCTCGGCCCGGTCGAGACCACGGGTACGGGCGTCGCCTGCCCTGTGTTGGCTGGCGAACAGGCCGAGTCGCTCTTCCCGCGCGCGCAGGCCGCCGGGTGCTCGGGCGGGTTCGCCTTCTACCAGTCCGGCGACTGGTTGCTCGGCCACGCAGCCGTGCCGATCGCCGCCGACCTCGAGGAGGCGACGCGCCGGCTCTACCTCGGGCTCCTGCGCGCGCTCGGGGGGCACCTGCTCGCCCGTGTGTGGAACTACGTCCCCGCGATCAACGCGCAGTCTGCCGCCGGCCTCGAAAACTACCGCGCCTTCTGCCGCGGACGCTCCCTCGCCTTTGAGGAACAGTTTGGTGCGGCGTTTCCTCGCCATGCCCCGGCCGCCTCGGCCGTGGGGTGCGAGGATGACAGGCTCTCCCTCGTTTTCGCAGCCCATGCCGGCGCCGCCAGCCACGTGGAGAACCCACGCCAGCTCCCGGCCTACGCGTATCCACCCGAACATGGCCCGCGCGCGCCGACGTTTGCCCGCGCCACGCGGGTCGACCTGGGGACGCGCCGGCGCGCGGTGTTCATCTCCGGCACGGCCGCGATCCGCGGTCACGCCAGCGTGGCGCCGGGCCGGACGCTGCCGCAGCTCGAGTGCACGCTCGAGAACCTGCGCGAAATCTCGGTCGCCTGCGGCCTCGGTCCCGATCTTGCGGCCGGCTGCGCCGAGGAGCGGTTCTTCAAGGTCTACCTTCGCCACGCGGAGGATCTCGCCGCCGTCCGTGCGCGGCTCGAGGACGCGCTCATCCGAGCGGGCGACCGCGTGACCTACCTTCGCGCCGACATCTGTCGCGCCGAACTCAACGTCGAGATCGAGGCCACGCTGCCCGCGGTCGCGCTCGAGTGAGCGGGGCCGCCCGAAGCGCAGATCATCGGCCGCACACGAGCCGCCGGATGGCCGCCGAGTCGAGCTTGCCGCGCGAGGTCGTCGGCAGCTCGGCGACGACCACGATGCGCTTCGGGATCTTCCAGGCGGCCATCGTTGGCGACAGCGCGGCGCGCAGGTGTGTCGGGTTCAGCTCCGTGGCCACGACTGCGGCGAGGGCGTCGGGACGATCTGGATGCGCCAGGACGCTCGCTCCGCGCACCCCGGCGAGCGCGCACAGCGCGCGCTCGACCTCGACCGGGTCGAGCCGCCGGCCCGCGACTTTGAGCGTGCGGCCGACCCGTCCGAGCAGCACGAGTTCGCCCTCCGCCGTGAGCATCGCCCGATCCGGCGGCGAGAAGCAGCCGGGCGCCATGACCGCGGCACTGGCGACCGTGAACCGCGCGCCCGCGCGGAAACTGAGCGCCACGCCGTCGAGCGGCGTGCCCACGCTGCGGCCGGTGAGCGCGGCCTCGCCAGTGCGATCGAAGGTGATCCCGCCCGTCTCGCTCGAACCGTAGAAGCTGTGGACCCGTCGGCCGAAGCGGCTCGTGAACGCGGTCGCGAGGTCCGGCTCCAGCGCCGCACCCGCCGAGATGACCAGCCGCAGGCTCGCCAGCGCCGCCGGATCCACCTCGGCGCGCACGAGCGCGCGCAGCAGCGTCGGCACGGCGGGAAACACCGTGGGCCGCCAACGCGCACATTCCGCGGCGACCACCTGGGGCAGCGGGCTCGCACTGCAAAGGACGGATGTGCCCTGCGCGAGGAGCGGCATCACGAGATTGCCCAGCCCGTAGGAATGCCCGAGCGGGATGATCGCGAGGGTGATATCGGCAGGCTGGATACCCATCGAGCCGCACACCTGCGCGCCGTCGGCGAGCATCTGCGCGTGCGTGAAGCATCGCGCCCGCGGTCGGCCGGTGCTGCCGCTGGTGAGCTTGACCAGGCAGAGGTCGGTGCGGCGCGTGCGGCGCTGTCCTGAGAAAGTGGTCGGTGCGAGCGACCCGTCGTGCCAGATCGCCGCAGCCTTCAGTTCGGCCGCGATCGCATGCAGCGCCGAGGCGGGTTCGGTCGCGTCTGCCGGCACGACCACCGCTCCTGCCTGCAGCAGCCCGAGAAACACCTCGAACCAACGCGGGCCGTTCGGCTCGGCCATGAGCACGCGCCGCCCGCTCCACCGAGCGGCCCCACCGTGCTTCTCCGCCCAAGCCTCGGCCGCCGTGGCCATATCGCGCCGCGACCACACGTGTGCCGTCGCGCCGTCGATCACCGCCGTGGCGGCGGGATCACGTGCGACCGTGGCGTGCCACGCGTCGGTCAGGGTGGGAGGCATGATGCGAGCGTGCGACGAGGCGTCCACCGGCCGCGAGGCGGAAATCCCTCCGGCTGGCGCGCCGACCGCGTCGTCTCAGGATGCCGGCCCGGCCGTCGTGCCCGCGGCCTGCATACGCTGCAGGAACTCCGCGTATTCCCACATCGGGCCGCGCACGCCGCGCTTGCGCAGCTTCTCCATCGTCGCGACGAAGACCGAAGGCGGGTCGCCCACCGTCCAGTTCGGGTGCGCGCGCACGACGTCCAGCAGGCGTGCGTGGATCGACTCGGTCGTAAGCGGCGGCTCGAGGTAGAAGCGCGGTTCGACGAGGTAGTCGCCCGCGCGCTCGCCGCGGCTCTCCGGCGCGAGCTGGCGCCACAGCGGTGTGTCGGGATAGATGCGCATGCCGATCGTGACGAAGAAATACGCCCCCGGCAGTGTCACCGCGCGTGCGATCGTCTCCTCCATCGACGCCGGCGTCTCGCCCGGTCCGCCGAAGATGAGGAAATGGCTGTAGCGCAGCCCGATCTCGTGCGCGATGCGGCTGGCGCGCTCGGCGTCGGCGAACTTGAAGCTCTTGCCGTAGGTCTTCAGCACGGGGTCGGAAAAGCTGTCGCAGCTGAACTCGACGTGCCGCATGCCCGCGTCGTGCATGAGCTGGAGCAGGTCGCGGTCGACCTGCGCCGGCCTCAGGAAACACTCCCACTCCATGCCTGTCTTCGCGTCGGCCAGCGCCCGGCAGATCTGCTCCACGTGGTCGCGGCGGGTGTTGAAGACCGAGTCGACGATGAAGACATACTCCACGCCCAGCTCGCGCATCCGGCGAAACTCCGCCACGATCTCGTCGCCCGTGCGGTAGCGACTGCGTTTGCCCTCGATCAGTGGATACGTGCAGTAGACGCAGCGCAGCGGGCAGCCGCGCTGGGTCTGCACACCGGGCAGCGAGCCCTGCTGCAGGTAGGCGCGCAGCAGCGCCGGGTCGTGGCGCGGGTCGACGGTGAAGACCGCGTCGGCCGGGTGCGCCGGCGTGTGGTGCACGGCGCCGGCGGCGTCGCGGCAGACCACGCCGCTGATGCCGGCGGGCGAACGTCCGGCCTGGAGTGCGGCGATCAGCTCGATGAGCGTGCGCTCGCCTTCGCCCTGCACGCCGTAGTCGACGCCGGTCAATTCGTAGAGTTCGCGTGGAAAGACCGAGAACCCGCTGCCGCCCAGCGCGAGCGGGGCGCGCGTGGCGGCGCGCACCTGGCGGCAGAAGGCGACGATCGCGTGGATGAACGAGCGCGGGTTGTGCGCCTGGACGTTGTCGATATTGCGCATCGACAGCGCCACGAGGTCGGGCTGCATGCGCGCGAGGCAGGCCTCGATCGTCTCTTCCGACATGCGTGCGTCCCACCACTGCGGCTCGTGGCCCGCCTCGCGCAGCGCGCCGTCGAGGTAGGCGAGGCCGAGCGGGTAGACCGGATACGGCTGGTCGTAGCTGTTGAGGTTGACCAACAGCACGCGGGCCGGGCGGGAGGTGGTTTGGGGCGAGACCATGCGGCTGGAGAGGAGACCGGACTCAAGCCCGGCTTGCGCCACGCGGCAAGCGTGCCGTCGGCGGCGCCAGCTCGACGAGCAGGAGGGCCGCCGCGACGATGAGCGCGACGGTCGAGCCGAGCGCCGCGACGACCGGGATGCGGCTGAAGGCGAGCACACCGAACGAGACGGCGGTCGTCAGGGCCGAGAGCCGCACCGAAGGCGCGGGATGGTCGCTCCAGCGGGCGTTCTCCGCGGTGAAGATCGCGTAGTTGTGACTCAGGCACACGCCGAGGAAGGCGCCAAGGAGGTGGAAGAGATTGAGCGGTTGCCCGAGCAGGCCGAGCACGCCGAAAGCGAGCAGGCACGAGCCCACCGGCAGGAGGAAGATCCGCCAGCCGCGGCGCAAGCCGTAGATCGCGAGCACGCTCGCGCCGACCAGGCCCAGGCCGAGGCAGCTCAGGCGCAGGGCCGAGATGCGGTAGCGCGTAAAGAGGTCGTTGAGCGACTCGAGGCGGTTGAGCGCGATGGTCGCGCCGTCTTTCGGTGCGAACGCGGTCGGCGCACCGTCGACCACGGTCGCAAACCAGCTCGCCCCCGGCTCCGTGGAAAACGAGAGCGCGAGCGCACCTCGCAGCGCGCCATGCAGGCCGGCGACGAGCGCGTCGTATCCGCAGGGCGGACTCGCCAGCCAGGCCGTCCAGGCCTCGACGAAGGGGGTGAACGCCTCGGCCTCAAACCCGTGCCGCGCGAGCGCCTCGTGCAGGCGTGCCGGGAAGTCCGCGAGTTCGCGCCGGTGCGAGACGACGGCGGTGTGGTCGTCCGGGTTCGGCAGCGCGAGGCCGAGGCTCGCGGCGGACGCCTCCGGATGGTGTGCGGCATGCTCGGCGAGAAAGCGGCCGAGCGCTGCGCGGGCCTCCGCGGGTGTCGCGCCGCGCGTGATGTAGAGCGTGCGACCCGGGCCCTGGCCGAAGAGGGCCCGAACCTCCTCGGCCTCGGCGCGCATCGCCGCGGGCAGGGCCTCGAGCTCGCGGATGTCGTCGTGCCAGCGCACGAACCACGGACCGACCAGCGCGACGCCTGCCGCCGCGCAGAGCGCCGCCACGCGTATCCGGCGGCCAAGGTCGCGCTGCGGATCCCATGCGCGCAGCAGGAATCCGCGCGCCTCGGCCTGCGCGGTTTTCATCTGCCCGAACCAGAGGAGGGCGGCGGCCAGCGCGCCGAGCAGGCCCGCGCTGATGAAGACGCCGAGTTGGCGGATGAGCGGCAGGTCCGACACGACGAGGAGCAGGAACCCGAGCACGGTCGTGAGCGCGCTCGAGAGCAGTGGCTTGAGCAGGCGACGCACCTTGGCCGTGTAGCTCTCGCCCAGGTGCAGCGGCGGCTGCAGCTGCAGGTAGAACCCGTAGTCGATCGCGACGCCGCCCAGCAGCGAGCCGATGACGAACACCAGCACGTGCACGCGCTCGAAGGCCGCCGTCGCGCCGACCCACGCCGCGAGCACGGCGCACAGCAGCACGGGCGCGAGGTGCAGCGCCGAATACAGACGGCGCAGGCCGACCGCGGCCACGAGCAGGACGGCGCCGAAGGAGATGAAGTTGAGGCTCTCGAGTTCCCCGCGGATGCGCTGGCGGTTCTCGGCCGCGAAGCGGCTGATGGCCGCCCACTGCAGCGTCGTCGCCGGTTCGATCGCGTGTGCGGCCGCGAGCGCCGTATCCACCGCCGCAATGACTGGCGCCTGCGCCGATTCGTCGAGCGGGTCGTCCCGCGTGCGCACCCAGATGAGCGACCGGCCGGCGATCTCCTCCGGATCCTGCGCGAGCGCCTGCACCTGCGCGACGAGGTCGGGCACGAGCAGCAGGGGATCGGCGGGGATGAGATCCTGGAACGCCATCGCCTCGGGGCGCGCCAGAAACGCCTCGAGTCGCGCGGCTGTCGTTTCGGCGAGCCACGCGGCCCATGGCGCCGGCCGCCCGGCGGCCTCCCAGTCGGCGTGGCGACGCGCGAGCCATCCGGGGCCGAGCAGGTCGAGGCGGTGCTCGAAGAGGTGGCGCGCGAGTGCGTCGGGCGCGGCGGTGTCGCCCATGGTCATGATCTCGGCGAACTCGGGCGCCGCGCGGAGTGAGGCGACGAAGGCCGCGGTCGCCGCCTCGCGGTCCGCCTCGTCCGGCGCGCGCAGCACGAACATCGCGACGCGCGCGTGGGCGGCGGTGGCGAGTTCGCGGGCGAACATCAGCTCGGGCTCGCGCTCGTCGCGCGGGATCAGGTCGAGCAGGTCGGTGGAGATTTTGTGCGAGAGATCCAGCGTCGCCAGCCAGCCGATACCGCAGGCCACGCCGAGAAGGAGGAGCAGACGGGCGGTGAGGCGCTGGCGGCGTGCGTCCATGGCGTCGGCTCAGCGGAAGAACCGCTTCATCTCGTCGGCCGAGAAGGAAGCACCGGTCTGCGTCGTCTCGATCGCGACCTCGACGCGCTGCTTCGGCCCACGGGAAAACGCGAGCTGCCGCACGGTCGCGCCTTCGCCCGACACGGCGAGTTGACCGAGGGTGCGGGCGAGTTCGGGCGTGCGTGGCGTGAAGTCGAGGCGCCAGCGGGAGCCATCGCGCGTGCCGCGGATCTCAAAGGTGCGGTCGAGCGCCGCGAGGTCGAAGCGCAGCACCGGCAGCAGCAGCGCGTCGATCTGCGGCGCGCGCGGATCGGACTTGAGCGCGCGCGAGCGCCCGGCGGCGTTGCGCAGGAGGATGCCCTGCGCGTCGATGATCATCAGCTGCTCCTCCGGCTCAGTGTAGCGCAGGCTCAGGCCGCGCTCGGGGCTGTGGCGCAGTTCGCCGCGCAGCACGACCGGCTCCTTGCGCACGGAGAACCAGCGCCGCTCGGTGAAGGTCGATGCGACGGCGCCGTGGCCGGCAAGCGTGGCGAAGAGGTCGCGCCAGCCGGCATCGAGGTGTTCCGGGTCGAGCGTGGCCGCCTCGACCTCGGCCGGAGTGTCGGCGCGCAGCCCGACAGGCATGGCGGGCGCGAGGAGCGCGGCGGCGAGCAGGAGCGGGTGCAGCTTGGTCACGGTGAATCGGGAGCCACGGGGTTGAGCGGCGTGAAGTTGAACCACAGATACGGGTGCTCGCGCAGGATCTCCTCCACCATCTGCAGGAAGCCCTGGAAATGCACGCGCGCCCGCGCCAGTGCCTCGGCCCGCGGTTCGCCGGGGCGCGGCTCGTAGCGCGGGATGGCGTGCAGCCGCGCGCGGTCGGGTCCGTCGGGCACGCCCACGGCGAAGAGCACCGGTCGCTGAAAGATCTGCGCGAGATGATAGATCGTGAACGGAAAGACGCGCCGCGCGCCGAGGAACTCAAAGGCCTCGCTGCGCGCGCTGTAGCCGGGCCGGTCGCACTGCAGCGCGATGCTGCCGTGCGTGGCCGCGGCATCCTTCAGCGCGAGGAGCATCTCGGCGGGTTCATTGATCCAGATGAAGTGCAGGCGATCGCCGAAGAGTTCCTCAAGTTTCTCGGTGTCGTGCGAGTTGCCCACGCGCAGGCGCACGACGTGCATGGGATGGTGCAGCTTCATCGCGATCTGGCAGCCCTGCAGCTCGGTCACGCCGACGTGGAAGGTGCCGAGCAGCGCAGGCGTGCCGCTCTCCAGCCACGCGCGAAGGTCCTCCGAGCCGGGCGCGAAGACGCTCTGGTGTGGCTGGCCGTTGATCACGCGCAGGCGCGTCATGAGCACCTCCTCGAAGGCGAAGAAGTGCCGGAAGACGTCGCGCCAGGTCGGACGGCGCGCGAGCGCGACGGTGAGGTAGTCGTACGAGTGGCGGCGCTGTTCCGCCATGCCGGCCATGGCGACGAGCGTGCCGGCGGCGCGCAGCGGCCGGAAGATCGCCTCCGGGAGCACGCGATCGAGCGCGCGCAGCAGGCGATAGCCGCCCGAGGGCCCGGGATTGCGCCGCGGTGGGAGCGGAGTGTTCACGACCACTCCAGGGTCAGGCGCCAGCCGGGCGCGATCGCGCCGGCGAAACCCCGGCGGGTGTGGAGAAGGTCGAACCAGTCTTCGAGTGTGAGTGCGCCGGTGTCACCGCACGGTGCGAGGGCGACGCGGCCGAGCCTGTCGTCGCTCGACGCGGATCCGAGGGCTAACGCGAAGGCGAAGGTCCGCGCGCTCGCCGCCCGGTGTTCGGTCAGCCAGGTGGCGCGCTCCTCGCCGCCGCAGACGAGCGCACGCGGCGCCGGCGCGAGCAT
Source organism: Opitutaceae bacterium (assembly GCA_014879845.1). Lineage (GTDB taxonomy): Bacteria > Verrucomicrobiota > Verrucomicrobiia > Opitutales > Opitutaceae > JAEWQP01. Next base: position 4,510 of record JACSRI010000187.1, on the reverse strand, counting down.
GGCGGCCAGCAGGGCCTGGGCGACCTGCGCCGGCGATCCCGCGACGGGAAACACCTCGGCGGTCGCGCGCTGGCGCACGATCAGGCCCTGTTGCACGCCGCTGGGATGGATGGACGTCTGGAACAACGTCGGGCTCGCCGCCGGGAAGCTCTCGAGATACGCCTCGAGCGCGCGGCTCTCGCCGAAACGCGAGGCGTAGACCACCGTGTCGTCCGGCCGCGGGCCGAGCGCCTCGAGCAGCGTGCCGACGAGCATGCCGAGCTGCGTCATGCGCCGCGACGCGCCGGCGGGAAAGGACTCCTTCAGCCGCGCGCGCGTCGCGCCGGGCTCCTCGGCGCCCGGGTCGGCGGTGTGCAGGGCGGTGATCGCGCGCTCAAGCATGGCGGACGAAGAGGGCGGCATGTGCGCCGCCAAAGGCGTTGCTCGTGCAGACGGCACCATCGAAGCCGTCGGTGGCGAAGGGCGCGGTCGCGACCGTGTCGGTGAAGGTTGGAGACACGGTGCCGACCGTGCCGGGCGCGCGGCCGGTGCGCAGCGACTGCAGCACGAGGGCGAGTTCGACCAGGCCGCAGCTGCCGAGGGTGTGGCCGAGGCTGCCCTTCCAGCCGGTGAGCGGCGCGGCGGGGAAAGCGCGTTGCATGGCCTCGGCCTCGAGCCGGCCGGCCTCGAGCGTGCCGGTGCCGTGGCCCTTGAGCCACACGCGCAGGCCGCGCGCGGCCTCGGCGACCGGCGCGAGCGCGGCGGCGAATCCCGCGCCGTCGGCCTGGTTGGCCGTGAAGTGGAACATCTCGTTGTGGAGCGACTGCGCGGTGATCGCGAAGTTCCCCTGCGCGCGCGAGACCACCGCGTAGGCCGCGCCGTCGCCCAGGCCGATCGAGCCGGTCTCGCGGGCGGCATAGGGCGCGGGCATCTGCGCGTTGAGGATCTTCAGCGCGTGGAAGCCGCCGGCGACGAACGGGCTCAGAAAGTCGTAGGTGAACACCAGCACCTCCTCGGCCGCGCCGGCGGCGATCAGGCGCGAGGCGAGCATCAGCCCGAGGTGCGCGGAGACGCAGGCGTGCGAGAAGACCGCGATGTTCTCGCCCCAGCCGCAGAGCCGCGCGATCGCGGCGACCGACGCGTGCGGCGTGCCGTGCTGCACGAAGTCGGCCGCGCCGGCGTGGCGAAACGCGTAGAGGCTGCCGACGCCGAAGTTGCTGCTCGTGACACAGACGGGATACCGCGCGGTGCCCCACGGGCGATCGGCGACCGGCGCGAGCAGCGCGCGCACGGCGCCGTGCCAGGCAGGCGGCTCGGTCTCGTCGAGCGCGCGGCCAGGCAGCAGGGCCAGGGGCACGGCGTCGCCGCCGGCGCGACCGAGCACGGGTGTCGGTCGGAGCGCGACCTCACCTCGCAGGAGCGCTGCGTGGGTCGCCGCCGCGTCGCCCAGCGGCGTGAGACAATCCCACGCGCTGAGTCGGACGGGGGTGGCGACGGCGGGCATGCGCGGGGAACTCCTGACGACCGGGCCGGCGGTCCCGCCCGCTCAGGCCGGGAGCCGGGCCGGATCGGCGCGTGTGCGGATGAACTGCGTGAGGCTGGCCACGCTCGCGAGCGCGGCGCGCGATTCCTCGGCGCTGGCGATCTTGATGCCGTAGGTCTTTTCGATCTTCACCACCAGCTCCAGCGCATCGATCGAGTCGAGCGAGAGGCCGGAGCCGATGAGCGGTTCCTCGTCCCGGATCTCGTCGGGTTTCACATCGTCCAAGCGCAGGGTGTCGACGATCAGGCGCTTGACGTGGGCGGAGAGTGGATCGGACATGCGGCGATGAGTCTGACCCGCGAGTCAGGGGGCGGCCGCAGGCTCGCGCAAGCCCGGAAACTCCCCGGGCCGGCGGCCCCGCGCGTCAGCCCAGGCGTCGGGAGCTGAGCAGCTTTTCCGCGAGTTCCGGCAGGGCCGTGCGCACGGGTGAATCGACGAGAAACCGCTCGGCTTCCGCGCGTTTGCCGCGGGCGAGCAGGCCGGCGAAAACATGCAGCTCGAACTGCAGGCGCAACTGGGCCGCCGGCTCGCGCTCGCCGAATCCCTCGAGCAACACGATGAGCGCCTCGACGGTGGAGAGGCGTCCGGGAATCTGCGCGTCGCGCAACCAGTAGCGGCTCGGCGCGGTCGCGGGCAACCGCACACGCCGTCCCCAGCCCTCGATATGCGGCAGCATCACCTGCACGGCCTGCCACGAGCCATCGAGCAGCAGCGCCTGGACCCGGCCCGGATCGGCGTCGGCCGGCATCGGCTCGCCGCGCGTGTGGAGGATCCACAGTTCGCGATCCGGTGCGCAGATCGTCGCGCGGTCGAGGCGGGTCTGGCGTTCGAACAGGTGCTGTCGCGATGCCGGCACGGCGCGCTGGATGAGCATGCCCGTGCTCGTCGGGCGGTATTGCTCGAGGCGGTCCATGAGCACATCCACGCGCAGGGCCGTCTCGACCGTGCGCGAGCCGGCGCAGACGCACCAACGCGGCGGCATCCGGCAGCCCGGACATCGCGCGGTCGGTCGGAGCACGACGCTGCGAGGCATAGGCTGCCATCGCGCGCGAGAAAGCCGCGCGGGTCAACCGGCGAGCGTGGCGGCCCTCCGGGGTTGCCTCGTGGGCGTTTCCCGCCAGCTTGGGGAAAACCATGCACCGCGTGTTACGCACCCCGTTCCTGCTCCTCGCCCTTGCCACCTCGAGCCTTCTTGCTGACGCGCCCGCATCCACCGCCGCGCCCGCCGAAGTCGCGAAGAAACCGATCGAGCGCCTCAACGTCCGCGACCTCAAAGCCGACGAGAAGGTCGTCGTGACCTATGTCTCCGCCGGGCCCGGCTACCTGCTGCGGCGCATCTATTCCATCGAGGGCGGCGCCGAGACCAAGTTCACCGCGATCGAGCAGGAGTCCGTCTACGAGGGCAAACGCCGCGAGCTCAAGAGCGACCTCGAGCCCATCGGCGAAACCGTGCTCACGCACGACGAGAAGAACGGCCTCGAGAACTACTTCACCTTCCTGCGCATGGAGTACAAGGGCAACTGCTACGCCTACGACAAGGTGATCCTCGACTACTTCCGCGTCGGCAAACTCGTCGGCACCGAATCCTTCCACGACAAGACCTGTGTCGCCACGTGGTTCACGCGCCGGAACGGGCAGGTCGTGCGCAGCAGCGACCAGACCTACAAGGACTTTCCCGTCGACGTGCTCTGGACGATGGTGCCGATCCAGCTCATCGAGCAGCGTCTCTGGGAGGACATCCGCAAGGAGCAGAAAGAGATCGAAGGCTGAACGCGGCGCGTTCGAACGACGCGTCCCCGCCTCCCGCTACATCTCGCAGCCGCCGAACCCGAGAAACCGCCGTGCCTCCTTGCGCGCCGGCTCATCATGCGGCTCCACCGGGAGCGGCTGGGTGTCGAGCGCCTGCGCGCGCAACAGTTCGCGGCGCAGCCAGTCGAGGGCGGCGTTGACCGCGCGCTGCTTCACCGCGAGGCGTGCGCCGGGCAGCGTGAGCCGGCGCGACCACACCCCGTGCGGCGTGTGCAGGCCGAGATAGATCGTGCCGATGGGATTCTCCTTTGTGCCTCCGCACGGCCCGGCAAAGCCCGTGATCGCCAGCCCGTAGTCGGCCGAGAGACGCTCGGCCACCCCCGTCGCCATCGCCACGGCCACCTCGGCGCTCACGGCGCCGTGCTGCTTGAGCATGCACTCCGGGATGTCGAGGAGCTGCACCTTCACGTCGTTGGAGTAGCAGACCACGCCGCCGGCGAAAAACTTCGAGGCGCCGGGCACGTCGGTGAAGGCGTTGGCCAGGGATCCGCCCGTGCACGACTCGGCCACGGCGAGGTCGAGATCGCGCAGGCGCATCAGGTCGCAGACGATCTTCACGATCGAGTCGTGCCCGAAGCAGAGGAAGTCCGCGCCGAGCCGCTCGCGGCAGCGGTTGGCGAGGATCTGCAGCTGCGCTCGCGAATACCGGCCGCACGGTGAACTCAGCCGCACGTCCACCTGCCCCGGATGCGCGCAGAAGGCGATGCCCAGGCCCGGGTACTCGTGGAAGAACGGCTGCAGCATGGTCTCGAGCGCGGATTCGCCCACGCCGATCGTGCGGATCTGCACATACGTCTCCTCCGCGCAGATAAAGCCGTGGGCGGCGAGCCGCGGCACGACCTGCTCCTCGAACATCGGGATCAGCTCGTTGGGCGGGCCGGGCAGCATGACGAGCACGCGGCCATCCTGCTCCACCCACAGGCCGGGCGCCGTGCCGTGGGCGTTGGCCAGCACCTCGGCGCGTTCAGGGCGGAGGGCCTGCTTGAGGTTGTTCTCGGTCATCTTCCGGTTGATCCGCGCGAAACGCTCGCGGATCGCCGCTTCGATTTCCGGATCGTGCACGAGCTTCTGCCCGAGCGCGTCTGCGATCACCTCGCGCGTACGGTCGTCGCAGGTCGGGCCCAGGCCGCCGGTCGTGATGACCAGGTCGGCGCGCGCCCAGCTCTCGCGGAATTGCGC
>JACSRI010000261.1 GCA_014879845.1 Opitutaceae bacterium | reverse complement strand
CGAACGGCCGGCCGTTCGTGGCCTGCGGCAAGTATGATCGAAACCCGGCGAGGCGCAACCCGCGGCCCGTGGATGTGGGCACCCGCTTCATTTCCCCGCGCAAATGAGTACACTGGCCGTTCTCCGCGGTGCCCGCATGTGGCGGGAGCGGTCCGTCCGATGCACGCGAGCGAACCGATCATTCGGGAGCCGGCGGTCGCCGGCGAGTTCTACCCGGCCGGGCCCGGGGCCGTGCGTGGGCTCGTGCAGCGCCTGCTCGAGGCGGCGAGGTCGGGTGAACCGGTCGCCGCGCGCGCCGCGATCGTTCCCCATGCGGGATACGCGTTTTCCGGCCCGTGCGCGGCGCAGGTTTACGCGCGCATCCGGATTCCGGACACGGTTGTGATCCTCGGTCCGAACCATCATGCGGCCGGCCGCTGGCGCGAGGCATGCCTGTGGGCGACCGGGGCCTTTGACTCGCCGCTGGGCCGCCTCGAGATCGACGGCGCCTTCGCTGCCGCGCTGATGGCGGCGTGTCCCCATGTCGTGCACGACCCGGGCGCGCACGCGCTCGACCATGCGCTGGAGGTGCAGCTGCCCTTCCTGGTCGTGCGTCGTCCGTCCGCATCGCCGGCGATCGTGCCGATCCTCGTGGGCTGGGAGGACTGGCCGCGCTGCGCGCACCTGGCCGGGGCGATTGTCGACCTGGTGCGTGCCCGCGGGCCGCACGGCGTCCTGCTCCTCGCGTCGTCCGACATGACTCACTTCGAGCCGGCTGCAGCGGCGCTGCGCCACGACGAGCCGGCGCTCGACGCAATCCGCCGGCTCGACGGCGCGATGCTCCTGTGCGTTTGCCGCGAGAGGAAGATCTCCATGTGCGGCGCGGCTGCCGCCGCCATCGTCGTCGAGGCGTCGCGTCAACTGGGTGCGACGCGCGCCGAGGTCGTCGCGCACACGCACAGCGGCCTGGTCACCGGTGACGATTCGAGCGTGGTCAGCTACGCGGGCGTGGTGATCTCGTGAGTCGCGATGCCGGGATTCGGTTCGTCCGGAACGAGACCCGGAGCGGAGGGGCGGGGACGACGTGTCGCCGGTGACGGCCCGGCGGGTGCGCTGAAGGACGGATTCAGCGCACGAGGCCGGTGATCGCGCCGAGGCCGAGGGGCACGATGATCGCGCCGACGAGCTTGTGGATCGCGATGTAGCAGTCGATCGCCCGGCTCGGCCTGGGCTCCCAGGCGTCATTGGCCTTCAGGTCGATGATCGGGACGAAGAGATCGAGGCTGTACCAGAACGGACTGCAGCCAAGTTCGGCCCGCGCGGAGGCGCCGGGCTTCGGCTGCATGTTCGCGCTGCGGAAGACGACGCTTCCGATGAGGATGATCAGGAGGCTCCAGCCGAGCGCGTATTCGGGATGGCGGCCGTGCCCGACAAAAAGCCACAGACCCCAGTTCAGCATCCAGTCCAGGCTGGGCGGCACGAACACCTCGGTGCGCTCGATCCGCTTGCGTTCCATGAACACCTCGTCGGCGAGATCTGAATACCCGACACGGCGGAAATAACCCTCGAGTTTCTCGAAGACCTGCGCGCTGTACTCGGCGCGATGGCGCAGGAGATCGTCGCGGAGCCTCGCCCAGGACGCGCGCTGGTCGACCCAGGTGAACTCGTCTTCCTGCTCGGCCCCCTCGGCGCGGATGTTCTGGTAGTCGAGTCCGTCGAGGCGGACGGAGTGGTCGCCACCGTTCCAGCTCACCTGCTCAAGATGGAGGTTGCCGACCGTGGCATTGCGCAGGGAGCAGGCACCGGCGAAGGTCGCACCCTTCAGCAGCATAAAGCCGCCCACGGTCATGGAGCCGAAGTCGACATTGTGATGGAGCCCGCCGGCGCTGCGAGCACGCAGCTCCGCCGGGTGCCGCGTGTCGGCAAACCGGGCCCCGCGGGCTTCGAAGTTGCCTCCGATCTTGGCGAGGATGAAGGAGGCCGGTCCGGAGAAAATCGTCGGAATGCCGCTGGGCCCGGCGACATTGAACGTACAGCTTCCGCCCACCTGCATTTCGGAGAAGGTGGCGGCGTCCTTGATGGATTCGAAACGGCTGCTCGTGAAGGAGGCACCGTCGGCAATGAAGTCACCGCGGATGTCGGCGCCGGAAAAGCTCGCCGGCCCGCCGAATCGGGCGAGGTTGAAGTGGCAGCTTCCCCCGACGCGCATGCCGGCGCCGTTGAACGACCCTGCGAACTGCGCCTCCCACGCGTACACATTCAGGCCGAGACGCATGTCGCCGAGTTCGGCCGGTCCATGGACGATGAAGGGCGAGTCGGGCGTCGACGTGAGGTTGAGGTTTCCCCGCACGTCTGCGCCGTAGAGGGAGAATTTGGCCATGAACGTGGCTCCGGCGAAGGTCATCTCGTCGGTGATGTGGGCGTAGCCAAAACTCGCGGCTCCCGCGCACGCGACGGCGCTGAGCCAGAATGTGCCGTCGACCTTGATACCATCGGCCCTGAGCTCTCCGTCGCAGGCCACGTCGCCACCCAGGAGACGCGCGCACCGTAACTGCCTCAGGGATACGTTCCGGCGAAACTGCACATGGTCGAGCGTGAGGTCCAGGTCGACGTGCGTGGTCTCGAATGCGGCCTCGCCGAGAAACTCGCACGATCTCAGTGTGAGCGCCCGGGCAAACCTGGCCCCGGAAAAGTCGACTCGCTCCCGGAAGCGAATCCGCTCGAGGGTGACGTCGGCCGCGATGAGGGCGGCGTTCAACCTGACATCGCCGACGATCTCCACATCGGCGATGGCCACCTTGTCTCGCGGGGCCCCGACGACCTCGCCGCACAGAATCCTGGCGAGCAAATCCGCGGCGAGCGGGCGAGCGCGCGCGCCATCGGGAGGATCGGCCCATGCGGCGAACAGGCCCGGCAGCTCGTCCTCCGTGATGAGTCCGGCGGTGGGCAGGTCCGCGGCCGCGCCCGGGGCGAAGCCGAGTGCGGTCCACATGACGACAGTCGTGACGAGGTGGCGCGATCGCGTTGTTTGCATGCGGGTGTCCTCCGCGGCATCAGGCGAGCGCGCCACGCCGGCCTGCCGCCGACCGAGCGTGGCTTCATCTTCGCCGGGGCCAGGGCATGACGTCCTCCTCCGGCGCAGGCACTCCCTCCGGAGAGGTAACGGATTGCTCGGAAAAGGTTACAGGCAGGCTTCCGAATCCGCCGACCGCACGGTGGCGGGCCGCGAGCCGTGAACGGTCGGAACAGCCGGGCAAGGGGGCCGAAGCCCGGGCGGACTCAGGCCCGCGCCGTCGGATTGCTTCGTCGGGCCGAGCGATAGAGCGCCGCGATGATCGAAGCGAAGAGGACAAGGCCGATGAATATGCCGGGTGTCTCGAAGCCGGCGCCGACCACGGCGAGCGGCGCGTCCGTGCCCGAGGCCGCCACGATGCCGGCGAAGGCGACGCCGAAGAGGCTCTCGCCCACGATCAGGCCGGTCGCGGCGAGCACGCCCAGGCGCCGGACCGCCTCGCGGCCGGGCTGTCGGTCGGCCCATCGCTCGTAGAGATACCCGAGGACCGCGCCGACCGGGATGAGGAGCGTCAGCGCCATCGGCAGGTAGATGCCCATGCCCACGCACAGCGGCGGCAGGCGCAGGCGGCGCGTGGTCTTGCGCAGCACCTCGTCGACCGCGACCGTGGCCGCGCCGACGAGCGCGCCGAGCCCGATCAGGTTCCAGTTGATCCCACCGCCAAGCACACCCTTGGCCAGCGCCGAGATGAGCGCGGCCTGGGGCGCGGCGAGCGCGTTCTCGCCCGCGCCGGGTGCGCCGGCGAAACCGAAGGCGGTATTGAGCAGGTCGAGCACCGGCGGGATGACGAGCGAGCCGAAGAGCACGCCGTAGACGAGCGCGAGCTGCTGGCGCCAGGGCGTGGCGCCGACCAGCTGCCCGGTCTTCAGGTCCTGGAGGTTGTCGTTGGAGATCGTCGCGATGGAAAACACGATCGCCGTGGTGAACAGCGCGTAGGCCACGAGCGCCTGCGTCTGGCCGGGATCATCGCCGTGGCCGAACGCCACGACGAGGAGCAGCGCGGCGCCGAGCACGGCCAGGATGCCCACGCCGGAGACCGGGCTGTTGGACGCGCCGATCAACCCGGCCATGTAACCGCACACCGCCGCGATGATCAGCCCGACCACCAACACGTAGACGAGCGTGCCCGCGATGATCGGGGCGATGCCGTCTGCGATTGCCGTGCCCGAGCTGAACCACCCGAGCAGCGCCGCCGTCGGCACGAGCAATGCGAGGATCGAGCCGCCGACGATGCCGATGGGCAGGTCGCGTTCGGTCAGGGGCAACGCGACGCCGGCTTGCCGCGCGCGCGACGCTGCCATGGCTCCGCGGATACCGCGCACGATCGGGCCGATGATGCGCAAGAGGCTCCAGATCGCCGCCACGCCGATCGCGCCCGCGCCGATGAAACGCACCTCGCTGCGGAAGGCCGCGTTGACCGCGCCCACCACGTCGTCGCCGACACCGTGCATGGCCGTGAGGACCGGCACGAGGCCACCCCACGCGAGCAGCATGCCCACCAGCATGGCGACGCCGACGGACAGGCCGACGAGGTGGCCCACGCCGATGAGTGCGAGCGAGAGGCTGGTCGAGGCCGCGGTCGCGCCCGGGCCGAGTCGGAAGGCCACCGCCACCTCGGCGGCGGCGAGACGCAGGGCCGCGAGCAGCGCGTAGCCGGCCGAGGCGAGCGAACCGAGGATGATCATGCGCAGGCCCCTGGCGTTTTCCTCGCGGCCCTCGGCCGAGCTGAAACCGACCTTCAGCACCTCACCCGCGGCGACGCCCTCAGGGTACGGCAAGTCGGAGCCGGTCACGAGGGCGCGCCGCATCGGCACGGAGAACATCACGCCGAGCGTCCCGCCGATCGCGCACACGGCCACGGTGATCCAGTAGGGAAATCCCGTCCACCAGCCGATCATCACCAGGCCCGGCAGCACGAAGATGATGGCGGCGAGCGTGCCGGCGGCGGAGGCGATGGTCTGGACGATGTTGTTCTCGAGGATGTTTGAGTTTCCGACGAGACGCAGCAGCGCCATCGAGATGACGGCGGCTGGAATCGAGGTCGCGAAGGTGATGCCCACCTTCAGGCCGAGATACACATTGGCCGCGGTGAAGAGCAGCGTGATGACGCCGCCGAGGATGACACTCCGCACCGTGAGCTCGCGCAGCTGCGCTTCCGATCGCATGTCCGACGCTGGCGTGCCGCGGCGCCGGCATCAAGTCGCAGGTGCAGGGCGTGCACCGGCGGACGGGGGGGTGAACCGGTCCGCCGGCGAAAACGCCGTCCGGCTCAGGGGCGGACCTCGAGGATCAGGTTGAACGGATTTTCCTGCGCCACGCGGAAGCGCGTGAAGCCGGCGCGCTGAAACACCTCGCGCAGCCGCGCCGGTCCGGCCTGCGCGCCGAGGGCGAGGCCGACCTCCTCCGAGCGCGAGTGCGGGCAGCACAGCGCGGTGGAGGCGCCGTAGTAGAGGCGCGAGATCGAGCCGACGTTGTTCTCCACGGCATCGTGGGCGAGAGGTTCGATCACCATGACCATGCCGTCCTCGGCGATGCAGGCGCGGGCATGGGTCGCCGCACCCACGGGATCGCCCATGTCGTGCAGGCAATCGAAGAAGCAGATCATGTCGTAGGGACCGGCCGGGTAATCCTTGGCGCTGGTCACGGTGAACTCGGTGCGTGCAGCCACGCCGGCTGCCACGGCGTTTTCGCGGGCCGCGGCGATCGAGCCTTCGTGCGTGTCGAATCCATGGAAGCGCGATCGGGGAAACGCCTCGGCCAGCAGGATGGTCGAGTGCCCGTGGCCACAGCCCACATCGGCCACGCGCGCGCCCGCGCGCAGGCGGTCGGCCGCGCCCTCGAGGGCGGGCAGCCACTGTGGCACGAGCTGGCCCTTGTAGCAGTTGCGATAGAAGGCCGAGACGCCGCAGTAGAGCCGCTCGTTGTGCGCACTCCACGGCACGCCCTCCCCGGTGCGAAACACCTCCAGCGTGCGCTCCTGATCCAGCCACATGGAGGCCGGCACCTCCCACGCGGGCGCGAGGTAGAGCGGGCTCTCCTCGTCGGCGAGGACGGCGGCATGCTCGGGCGGCAGTTCATAGGTCGCGCTGGACGGATGGTAGAGGATGTATCCTGTGGCGACCTGGCTGTTGAGCCACTCCCGCACGTAGCGCTCCGCGCAGCCGCTGCGGTGTGCGATCTCGTGGGAGCTGAGCGGTCCGCTGCCGGCGAGCGTGCGGTAGAGGCCGAGGCGGCGACCGAGACTGACCATCACGCCGACATAGCTCGCGGAGAGGTCGTCGACGGTGCGGCCGAGGAAAGCCTGGAGACGTGTCTCATCGATGGCGGCTGCGTGGGCGTGGGCGGGGGCGGTTTGTGTGGTGTTCATGGTGGGTGGTGTGTGGACGGGGAAGATACCGGTTGCCGCGGCTCGCCGGCAGAGCCATACCGGTCAAACCCGGTCCGAATATGTCACGCCCCCCGAAGAATCTCGTATCGGCCCGACCGCTGCATGTGAGCGTGGTGGCGCTGCCGGAGTCGATGATGGCCCCCATCATCGGCATTCACGAGGTCCTCGGCGTGATCCACCGCTTCGCCGCTCACGACGACGCGATCCCGCCCGAGCCGCGGTTTCGGCCCGAGATCGTGGCGCCGGCGGCCGGCCTGCCGTCGTTCACCAGCGAACTGCCCCTGCGCGCCCAGCGCACGATCGACCACATGGCGCGCACGGACATCATCATCGTGCCGTCGCTCCTCGTCCGCGACGATGCCTGGCGCCCGGGCCGCTATCCCGAACTCGTGGCGTGGATACGCCGGATGCACGCCGCGGGTGCGGAGCTGTGCTCGGCGTGCTCCGGCGTGTTTGTGCTGGCCGAGAGCGGCGTCTGGTCCGGGCACGAGGCCACGATCCACTGGGCCTACGCCGACGCGTTTTCCCGGACCCATCCCGACGTCGTGCTCCGGCCGCGCGATGCGCTGGTCGTCTCAGGCGGGCGCGGGGAGCTGATTTCGTCGGGGGCCTCGACCGCGTGGTACGATCTCGTGCTCTTCCTCATCGCGCGACACGTCGGCCCCACGGCGGCGCAGGCGGTCGCGCGGTTCCTCCTCGTGCAGTGGCATGCGGAGGGGCAGGCCCCGTACGCGGTGTTCACGCCGCCGGAGGGGCACGGGGATGCGCTCATCGCGGAGCTGCAGCGCTGGCTGGAGGACAACTATGCCGTGCCCGCGGCGGTCGAGGCGCTCGTCGCGCGCGCGGGACTGCCCGAACGCACGCTCAAGCGTCGCTTCACCAAGGCGACCGGGTATGCCCCGCTCGCCTACATCCAGCATCTGCGCATTGAGGAGGCCAAGCGCCGGCTCGAGCGCACCGACCTGCCGATCGACGAGATCAGCTGGACCGTCGGCTACGAGGAGCCGGCCTTCTTCCGTCGCCTCTTCAAACGCCTCACCGCGCTCACCCCCGGCGACTACCGGAGGCGCTTCCGCGTGCCGGTCTTCGCGCAGCCGAAGCACGGAGTAGTCGGGGAAGGCAGCGCACGGCGTGGCACGTGATGCGATTGTGCGCGATGCCGTGGTCCGGCCCGGCACGTCCGCCACAGCGCATAGATGTCAAGCGGGAGCGACGGCCTTTGCGCCTTCGACTGCCGCTCAACGCGACGCGCGAACGCGCACCTGCGGCGAGCAGATTGGTGTCGGGATCTGCGTCGTCGAGTCCGCCGGGACTACTCGATCGGGCATGGTTAGTGTGCGCGCTCCGTCGCGCTGGGTTCCGTTGTCGCGCCGACGAGAACGGCGTTGCATCGTTTGTGGCAACGTCCGGCAGGGTGGCGTCGTCTTTCCCCCAGACTGCCCTCCCGCGGCGGCTTCTTCTATCCCTTCATCGATGAATCGTTCCACGGATTTGTTGTTTCATTTCACCCGTTGGCGGCACGCCCTCGGCGTCGCCGGTGCGCTCGTACTCGCCCTGACGTCGACGAGCATCGCCGCGCCCGAGGCGGATCGTCCCATCGCGTTCCCCGGCGCCGAGGGGTACGGGCGTTTCGCGCAGGGCGGTCGCGGCGGGCGTGTCATCGCCGTGACCAACCTCGACGACTCTGGCCCCGGCAGCCTGCGCGCCGCGGTCGAGGCCACTGGGCCGCGCACGGTCGTCTTCGAGGTGTCGGGCCGCATCGTGCTGCAGTCGAAGCTCGTCATCCGCGAACCCAACTCGTTTCTCACCATCGCCGGGCAGACCGCGCCGGGACTGGGTATCTGCATCAGCAACTACAACCTCGGCATCCTCGGCGCGCACGACGTGATCATCCGCTATGTGCGCGTGCGGCCGGGCAATACGTCCGGCACGACGCTCGACGGCATGGGCCTGGCCAGCGCGAACGACTGCATCACCGACCACTGCTCGATCAGCTGGACGCTCGACGAGGCCTTCAGCTCGCGCGGCGCGAAAAACATCACGCTGCAGCGCACGCTCATCTCCGAGGCGCTCAACGTCGCCGGACACAAGAACTACAAGCCGGGCACGCAGCACGGCTACGCTGCGAGCATCGGCGGCGACATCGGCAGTTTCCACCACAACCTTCTCGCCCATTGCGCGGGGCGCAACTGGAGCCTCGCCGGAGGCCTCGACAAGTCGAAGGGCCACACCTACGCCGGCCGCCTCGATATCCGCAACAACGTCGTCTACAACTGGGGACATCGCACAACCGACGGCGGCGCCCACGAGGTCAACTTCGTGGCCAACTACTACAAGCCCGGTCCGGCCTCGAAGTTCTTCCACGCGCTCAAAGCCCAGTACGGCGGCTTCCCGGGCACGCAGCAGTACTATGTCGCCGGCAATGTCATGCCTGGACACTTCGATGCGGACAACCAGGAGGCGGCTCGCATCGCCACGACCGAGCGCGGCGGGCGCCTGCCCGTAGACTACAGCCCCTGGGTCGACGCGCCGTTCTTCGAGTCGCACGTGACGACCCAGACCGCCGAGGAGGCCTACGAGGACGTGCTCGCCGACGTCGGCTGCAACGTCCCCGCGCTCGACGTCCACGATCGGCGCGTGATCTCGGAGACCCGTGCCGGCACCGCGGCGTTTAAGGGCAGCGTGTCCGGCTTGCCCGGGCTGCCCGACTCGCAGGATGACGTCGGCGGCTGGGACGACTATCCGGTGGTGCGGCGTCCTGTTGATTGGGATACGGACCGCGACGGCATGCCGGACGCCTGGGAGACGAGCCGCGGTCTCGACCCCCGCGACCCGGCGGATGGCTCGAGCGATCGCGATGGCGACGGGTTCACCCATCTCGAGGACTATCTCAACTCGCTCGCAGTCAGGCCGGCCCGTTGAGGAAGGCGGTGCGCCCGGCTGCGGTCGCCGGGTGCCGCGACCACATTCCCTGGAAACACATTCCCTGGAAAAATCACCCGGATGAGCGATGGCGTTGCGCTGGGATTTCGGGGATACTCCCGGGTGCTTTCGACCCTGGCCCCATGATCGCCCGTCTCCTTGTTCTCGTCAGCCTGCTCGCCAGCCCGAGCCTGCTCCAGGCCCAGCTCTCGTTCGGTTCGTCCGAGCTGATCTCGCCGGCGTGGGCCTTTGCCCTGCAAGACGACGCGCGGGCCGCGCGGCCCGACTACGATGACAGGGCGTGGACCCGGGTTGATCTCCCCCACGACTGGAGCGTGCGGGCGCGCATGGATCCCGCGCTCGCGAGTTGCACCGGATATCTTCCGGGTGGGATCGGCTGGTATCGGAAGAAGGTTTCGATTCCGGCGCGGGCGGGCGGCGAGCGGGTCTTTCTCTATTTCGAGGGCGTCTACAACCGCAGCGACGTCTATGTGAACGGGCACCGTCTCGGTCACCGGCCCAACGGGTATGTGTCGTTCTACTACGACATTACCGCCCAGGTGCGCTTCGATGGCGAGAACACGATCGCCGTGCGCGTCGACCACAGTCGTTCGGCTGATTCGCGCTGGTACACGGGGTCGGGCATCTATCGCGACGTCCATCTGGTTCGCTCCGGCCTGGTGCACCTCGCGCCGTGGGGCGTGTTTGCCCGGCCCGCGAATGTCTCGGTCCGTCGCGCAGAGCTGCTCGTCGATACCGAGGTCTGCAACGAGGCCGACGGCGACGTGGCCGCGACGGTGCGGCACGAGTTGCTCGATGCCGCCGGCGCGGTGGTGGCGACAGCCGCGTCCGGACTGGAGGTCGGCGCCGGCGCGACGAGCCGGGTGTCGAGCACGCTCGCCGTCGTCGACCCGCGCCTGTGGAGCGTGGACGATCCGCGGCTCTACACGCTGCGCACTGTCGTGCAGCATGACGGCCGCGAAGTCGATCAGACCCTCACGCGCACGGGCTTTCGCACCTTCACCTTCGATCCGGACCGCGGGTTCCTGCTCAATGGTGTCGGGATGAAGATGAAAGGCGTCTGCCTGCACCACGACGCCGGGGTCCTCGGCGCCGCCGTGCCGCGCGAGATCTGGCGCCATCGGCTGCGCGCGCTCAAGGATCTCGGATGCAACGCCGTCCGGACGAGCCACAATCCGCAGGCCCCCGACGTCTACGATCTCTGCGACGAACTCGGGCTGCTCGTGCTCAACGAGGCGTTCGATGAGTGGGAGTTTCCCAAGCGCAAATGGCTGCGTGGCTGGAACGTGGGCGAGCCCGGCTACGAGGGCTCATTTGATTTCTTCGAGGCGTGGAGCGCGCGCGACCTCGCCGACATGGTGCGGCGCGACCGCAACCATCCGTCCGTATTCGCGTGGAGCATCGGCAACGAGGTCGACTACCCGAACGACCCGTACTCACATCCCGTGCTGGACGGTTCCGCGATCAGCCAGCCGATGTACGGCGGCTTCAAGCCCGACCAGCCCGACGCGCGCCGCCTCGGTGCCATCGCCCGGCGCCTCGCGGACGAGGTGAGGCGCCACGATCCGTCACGCCCCGTCACGGCCGCCCTGGCCGGCGTGATCATGTCCAACGAGACGGCGTATCCGGATGCTCTCGACATCGTCGGCTACAACTACACGGAAGACCGCTACGCGACCGACCATGCCCGGTATCCCGCGCGCGTCATCTATGGCAGCGAGAACCGGCACGGATTCGCCGACTGGCAGGCGGTGACGGAGAACGCGCACATCTTCGGGCAGTTCCTTTGGACGGGGATCGACTACCTGGGCGAAGCCGGTCCGTGGCCGTCGCGCGGGGCGGGCTCGGGCTTGCTCGATTTGACCGGCGCCGTGAAGCCCCGCGGACGTTTTCGCGAGGCGCTGTGGTCGGACCGTCCTGTCGTGCATCTCGGCACGCACCCTGCGCGTGGCGACGAGCGGCGATCGATCGACGTGCCGCCGGTGTGGAATTACGCGGCCGGCACGCGCGTTCGCGTGCTCGGCTACACGAACGCGGCCAGCGTGCGGCTCGTTCTCAACGGTTCGGCGATCGGCGAAGCACGCGTGCGCGACCGCACGACGGGCGTCATCGCCTGGGAACTCCCGTTCGAGCCCGGGCGACTGGAGGCGATCGGCCTCGATGACCAGGGCCGCGAGATGTGCCGTGCGCGGCTGGAGACGGCCGGGGTGCCGGCCGCGATGGTCGTCACCGCGGACACACCGACCCTCGCGCTGCCGCGCGGCGTTGCCACGATTTCCATACAGGTCGTCGATCGTCGCGGCGTGCCGGTCCTGGACATCGCCCCTGAGATTGCCTGTGTCGTCGAAGGCGCCGGTCGCCTGCTCGGCCTCGAGTCGGGAAACCTCCGCGACACGTCGGACGGTGCCGACGCTGTGCAAGCCGCGCATCGCGGCCGGCTCGTCGCCTACGTCCAGGCGGGCGGAACGGCAGGCCGCGTCCTGGCGCGGTTCACGACGCCGGGATTGCCAGACGCCGAGATCGCGCTCGAGGCAGAATCGATCCCGACTGGATCGAGCGCGCCGGGGCCGTCCGGGCGTGCACCCGCCGCAGTCGAGGAATGAGCGGGCGCGCCCGTCAGGGGATTTCGGTGAAGAGAACCGTGCGCGTGATCTGTGCAGGCAGGTTGTGCGCTTCGTCGGGGATGACGCGCACTTCCTTGCCGTCGATCTCGGCGTAGCCGACGACGACGGTGTTGACCCGGTGCGAGGTGACGGCGCGACCCGGGAGGTCGAACTCCCGGCCGGAGTTGAGCCAGAGGCGTCGCTCCGTCAGCCCGGAGAACCAGCGGGCCCGACCGAGCCCCTTCGGATCATCGGCCTCGACGATGTCGGTCGGAACCCAGCCGTACCCGGGGATGAAATACTCCGCCCAGCAGCGGTAGCCGGGGTCGACTTCCTTGCCCGCGTTGGGTTCGCGGAGGCGGTAGCCCATCTGCAAACGGGCCGGTATGCCGCGGGCGCGGGCGCAGGCGATGAAGAGGGCGTGCAGGTCGGTGCAGCAGCCGCCGCCCTTTTCCATGCAGGCCTCGGCGTCGCCGGGGCTGCACTTCGGCACGGTGGAATCGATGGAGTAGTGATTGGTGCGGTCGGCCACGGCGGCGAGGAGCAGGGCGACTTGGCGGGCCACGTTGGACTCGGCGCCGCACGCGCCGTCGGCCATGGTGCGCACGGTCGGGGTGACGGCCATGTAGGGGGCATCCTGCCGGAGTTCGTCCACGAAAAGCCGGCGGTGCGTCTCGGTGATCGGCCCGGACTTGGCGGGATCGATGTCCACAAACACCGACTGGCGGCGCAGGGTGAACTCCACCGTGGCGGCAAGGGAATCGGTGCCGGGGTTGGTCACTTCGACGAGGAGAAAACGGTTTGCGCGGTCGGGTTCGGTCACGATGCGCCACGTGCCGGGCGCCGAGGTGACGGTGAGATCGAGCACGTCCTGATGGCGTTCATCGTCGGGAATCGCGATCCACCAGTTCACCTGTCTTGCGCCGGCGGGGATTTCGGTGAGGCGGGCGGTCTGGCGGACGCGGTAGGTCGTGGTCGCGTCGGGAACGGCGGATGCGGCGAGCGTCGAGGCGAGCGACGCGGCGAGGAGGGAGGCGAGGGCGAGCGGTTTGTTCATTGGGGGGAATCTTCCGTGTGGGCTGTGCGTTCAGAAGCGCCAGTTCAGGTCGAGGCGGAATCGTTTGCCGTCCTGCACGCTGGTGATCGCGTCGACGATGAAGAGGCGCGCCACGACGTTGATGGTCTTCGTGACCATGTAGGACGCGCGCACTTCGTGCCCGGCGCCGTCGGTGCCATCGGTCTGTGTCGCACTGCCCCAGCGCACCCAGTCATCCTGGGCGAACGACGCATTGACGGCGAAGGTCTCGATGTGTGCGTAGTAATAGCCGAGTTGCCAGTCGCGCGGATTCTTCAACTGACCGTATTGGGCGGAGAGGACATAGCCGAACGTCTCGTCGGCATGGTCCGCGGGCAGGGGTGCGGCGTCGGCGGCCGTGTAGTCCTCGAAGTTGTTGAAGACATCGATTCCGAGCGCGAGGGTGCGGCCGCCGACCGGCGCCGACCACTGGGCGCCGAGCACGCCGAGGAGATAGTCGCGTTCGCCGTTGCGGTTTCGCAGGTCCTCGGCTCCCGGGGAGCCGTCGAGCTTGTGCAGCGCAGCCGCGATCGTGAACTGACCCTGGTCCACTGGCGCGCTGTAGCGCAGCTGGGCGCCGTAAAGTGCGCCATTCAGGCCGTAGCCGCCGTCCGGCAGGGCGAATGCGCCGAGCACGCTGGTGAGCTTGCCTTTGCCGGCGCTGGCCACGTGCGTGCCGGCAAGTCCGGTCGGCGTGACATCGTCGTCCCAGAGGAACTCGTTCTGCTGCCAGAACGGCCAGGAGTTGCGACCCGCCCAGGCGGTCAAGTCGTCGGCCTTGTACTGGACGAAGTAGCGGTCGAGGACGAACTCGAGGTCGTCGCGCACGCCGTCGTCCGAGGCGAAGGTCAGGTGCGGGGACTGCTGGCTGTGTGTATTGCCGGTTCGGATGCGCAGTCCGGCCGTCCATTCCTGGTCGAAGGTGTAAGCCAGGTTTGCCCGGGCGCGCAGGCGGCCGCGGGAGCGGTCGGTCCGCTCCGCGCCGGCGGCGTTTTGCGAATCCCAGTCCTCCTCGTAGCGGAGGCGAATGTCGCCGGTGATGGCGAGCGGTGAGGGCTTCTTCGCCGCGTCCTGCGCGCGCGCACCGAGTGGCGCGAGCGAAGCCGCGAGGATGAAACCGGACAGACGTGCGACCGGAAACCGGCCGCGCGAGGCGGGGGAGGTGGCGTACATTGGGGGGAATGTCGTGCCCCGGGAACTCAGGTCCCGTGCGTTGGGTTGGAGGCGCTTGGGTCCGCGAATATCGCGTATGCCGCAAGGCCGCAGGGACGGGTTGCCGGGATGTGTGGGCGAAGTGCCGGGCCCGCCGCGGTGCGCGGGCGCACGCTTTTCGAGCAGGCACTCAAACGTTGGCCCGACAGAAGGATCGGCGCGCGGCGGGGACCTGATGGTCTGCGTGGCCACAGACCCTGTATTCAATGTTCCCCCATCACGTCTCGACGATCGAGAATCTCGTCGCCGCCTTCGAAAAGGACCCCGCGGTCGTGGCGCTCCTCCTCGGCGGCTCGCTGGCGCACGGCTTCGCCCGCGCCGACTCCGACGTCGACGTGGCCATCGTGCTCACCCCGGAGGCCCTCGTCGCGCAGCAGGCGACCGGACGCCTGCACTATAACAACCGCGACCTCTGCACGTATCCGGGCTATATCGACGGCAAGTATATGGACCTCGCCTTCCTGCGCGCCGTCGCGGCGCGCGGCAGCGACCCGGCACGGTTCGCCTTCAAGGACGCGCGCATCCTCATCGCGCGCTCGCCCGAGGTGGAGACGCTCCTGCGCGAGATCGTGCGTTATCCCGTGGCCGACAAGGCCGCGCGCCTTGCGCGCTTCGGCGCGCAGCTGCTCGGCTGGCGTTGGTTTTTCACCGAGGCGCGCCGCCAGCAGAATGCCTACCTCGAGCTGCTCGCGCGCCAGAAGCTCGTGCTCTTCGCCGCGCGCCTTGTGCTCGCGCACAACGAGACGCTGTTTCCGTATCACAAGTGGATGCTGCG
The DNA here is from genome assembly GCA_014879845.1 of Opitutaceae bacterium. Lineage (GTDB taxonomy): Bacteria > Verrucomicrobiota > Verrucomicrobiia > Opitutales > Opitutaceae > JAEWQP01. The sequence continues at coordinate 11,863 of JACSRI010000261.1, read as the reverse complement.
CGTGCTTGCGGGTGTGCCGCAGCAGCCGGCGGGGTTGATGGCCGCGCTCGATGCGCTCGTGCGGCAGGCCGACCTGACGTTCGAGGCGGTGGACGGTTTCTGCCGTGGGTGTCTGGCGTTCGTCGGCATCGACCACGACGCCGCCAATGCCGGCTGGCCCACGTGGTTCATGAAAGACACCGAGCTGCGCTGGATGCACGAGGAGCCGGCCATCGACGACCTGTGAGGCCGCGACACAATTAGAGCGGCGTTCACTGTCTGGTCGCTGGACCCGCGGCCATCCATGCACAAGGTGGGTGTCACCCTGCGGTGCCCTGGCGCTGCGCATCCCTTTCCACATGCAATCCCGTGTGTTCTCCCGTGGACTCTTCCGGCTGGCGCGTGTCGCGGTCCTCGCTGCGTTCGCGCTGACCGCACTCGCTCGAGCCGAGCAGGCGACGCCGTCGAAACCCCGGCCGGCCGCGCCCGCGCCACCGTGGCAGCTCTCGCCTGAGGAGCGCGAGCTGCAGGCCCGCCTCACGGCCGAGGACCATGCCGACATGATGCGGCAACTTGGCATCCGCCGGCTGCGCCCCGGGAAGAATGGCAACACCGCGCCCGGCCAGACCAACCAGGCCAACTACGATCCCGCCCTGGCTAATCCGTACCCGGATTGGCCCGACGTTCTCGTCGGGTCGGACGGCGCGACGGTGGCGACACCGAACGCGTGGTGGCGGCGGCGCCGCCCGGAGATCGCCGCGGCATTCGAGCGCGAGATCTACGGCCGCATCCCGGCCGGCGTGCCGGCGGTGAGCTGGGAGGTCGCGGAATCGGTCGGATCGCAGGTGGGCGGCCGCCCGGTCGTCGCGCACCGGCTGTTCGGCCACGTCGACAACACGGGCGCACCGGAGATCGAGGTGATGCTTCGCGGCGCGCTGGTGTTGCCCGCCGGCGCGAGCGAGCGGGCCCCAGTGCCCGTGCTCATCATGTTCACGTGGGGCGGCTTGATGCCCGACGATCCGGCGCCGAAGTTTCCCGGCTTTCCGGAGCCGCAGGGTCCGTCCTCCGAAGAGCAACTCATCGCCGCGGGCTGGGGTTATGTCGCCCTCAGCCCGGCCAGCATCCAGGCCGACAATGGCGCGGGGCTCACCGCCGGCATCATCGGCCTAACCAACCGCGGCCAGCGTCGCACGCCCGAGCAGTGGGGCGCGCTCCGGGCGTGGGGGTGGGGGGCGTCGCGCACGCTCGACTTTCTGGAGACGCGGCCCGAGGTGGATGCAGGGCGCGTCGGCATCGAGGGCGTCTCGCGCTATGGCAAGGCCGCGCTCGTCACGATGGCGTTCGAGCCGCGCTTTGCCTTCGTCCTCGTCGGCTCGTCGGGCAAGGGCGGCGCGACGCCGCTGCGGCGCCACTTTGGCGAGGCGGTGGAGAACCTCACCAGCACGTATAGCTACCACTGGATGGCCGGCAACTTCCTGAAATACGGCGCCGAGGACGCGGACTTCGGGCGTCGCGATGCGCGGGATCTGCCGGTGGATGCGCACCAACTCATCGCGCTGTGCGCGCCGCGCCTCACCTTCATCAGCTACGGCATCCCGGAAAAGGGCGATGCGCTCTGGCTCGATGCGCAGGGCAGCTACATGGCCACGCTCGCCGCCGGACCGGTCTGGACCCTGCTGGGTGCGCGCGACCTCGGAGTGACCGAGGCGTATGGCACCGCCGTGATGCCTCCGCCCGAGACCGATCTGCTCGCCGGTGCACTCGCCTGGCGCCAGCATGTCGGCGGCCACGAGGACCGCTCGAACATGACGCACTTCATCCGCTGGGTGGATGGTCGGATCGGCCGGGCCTCGCCGGCGCGGTAGATCCGGCGCGTGCGTTGACTCTATAGAAGCGTGCGCAGGGCACTGGCTCCGGAACGGGTGACGAGCGAGTAGACGGTGTCGGCGCTCGCCCACACCGCGGCCGCGGCACCATCATGCTCGAGCACGAGCGGCGCGGTGCCGCGTGCAAGACGGGTGCGCGCGTCGCCGCGCATGACATAGAGGTGGTACCAGGTCCCCTCGCGCTCGAAGCAGATCTCGAAAACCTCCCGGCCGAAGACATCGAAACGCTGGCAACCGACGGTGCGCAGCTGGTCGACATCGAGCGAGACCGAGGTGCTCAGGGGCCGCGGGGCTGTCGCGAGGGCCGTGGCGATCGCGAGGGCGCCCGGTGCGCCTGCGTGGCCCTCGTGGGCGGTCGCGAGATGGGCGAGACTGAACTCACCGAACGCGGTCGAATCGACAGCGGCCGGGCCGCGCAGGCGGATGACGGCGGGGAGCGTGGCGGCGATGACCAGCGCGGCGGCGGCCGCGAGCCAGAGGGGCCGGCGCCAGCCGCGGCGGCGCAGGCGCGAGGCGCGGGCGCCGACAAGGATCGACTGCCGCAGGTCGGCGGGCGGCTGGATGCCGTCGAGCTTGTGCGCGACGACGGCGTCAACGGCGTGCTCGCGCGCGAGCCACTCGGCCAGCACAGGGTCCTTGTCGGCTCCGGCCAGGGCATCCGCGAAGAGCGGATCATCGGGCCGGTAGCGACCGTCGGCGCGGTGGGTGCGAAGGATGAGCTTGGCTTCCTGGTGTTTCATCGGGCGTGGGTGCGGGGGAACTCGATCACGCGGGCGCCCTGCATGCGGCGCTCGAGCGCTGCGCGCAGGTGGGCTTTGCCGCGCGACAGGCGGGACATGACCGTGCCGATCGGCACGTCGAGGATCTCGGCGATCTCCTGGTAGCTGAGGTCCTTCAGGTAGAAGAGCGTGAGCGGCGCGCGGAACGCCGGATCGATCTCCTGGAGCGCGTCCATCACGACCTGCGTGTCGAGGCGTGCAACGTCCTCGGCGTTGAGATCGGGCGGATCCTGGTCGCCGGGCGGCAGGTCCTCGATCGACGACACCCGGCCCTCGCGACGCCGCGTGCGGATGAACTCGCGATAGAGCGTGGTGAAGAGCCAGGTCTTGGCCTTCTGCGCGTCGCGCAGGCTCGCGCCCTTCGTCGCCCAGATGAAGAACGTCTGCTGCGTGAGGTCGGCCGCGTCGGCCGCGCTGCGCGCGAGGCTGAGCGCGAAACGGTAGAGCGACGCGTAGTGGGCGTCGACCAGACCTGTGAAGACGTCGTCGGGCATGCGGGTGGTCGGCGTGGGAAGCGCGACGCCGCCGGAATATTCCCGGTCGCGCCCGCCGGGCGCGGCCGGGGGGCTCAGCGTGACGGCAGCGCCTGCACGCGCTCGAAGCTGCGCTTGGGGTTGAGCAGGTTGATGCGGCCGTCGGCGCTGCGGTCGGCCGACTCTGTGATCAGGGCGACGAGCTGCGCGACCGTGAGGTCGGGTCGCACGGCGAGGAACTTGGCCGCGAGGTTGGCGACGTTGGGCGCGGCCATCGACGTGCCGGAATACTTCATCACCTCGCCACCCGGCACCTTGCTCGGCACCTCGAAGCCGTTGGCGTGCACGTCCACGTTGGCGCCGAAGGTCGAGAACGACGTCTCCTCGCCCGCCTGGTCGACGGCCCCGACAGTGAGGATGTTGGGCAGGTCGATGCCGGAGGGAAACACGTCGGAGAACTGCGCGTTGTTGTCGCTGTTGCCGGCGGCGACGACGAAGAGGATGTCGGGTGCGGCCTTCATCACCTCGGTCATGGCCTCGAGCGTGATCAGGTAGATCTCGCGCGCCTTGGCGCGGCGCTCGTCCGGGGTGCCGCCCGCGCCATTGGCTTCGAACGCGGCCTCGATATCCTGGGGCGAGCCGCCCCAGCTCATGTTCACCACGCGCACGCCGTGGGCCTGGAAGTAGGCGACCGTGCTCCGATACGAGGCCGCCTCGCGCCGGGCCTGCTCGATCGTGGGCACCTCGGGGATGAGGTGGTGGTCGAAGGTGATGCGGGCCATGAGCAGCCGCGCGGCCGGGTTTCCCGCGATGGCGATGCCCGCCACGTGCGTGCCGTGCGTGTAGTTGCCAAAGAGATTCAGCTGCTCGAGAAACGGCTGCACGTCCTGCGGCTGCAGCCCGGCCATGCGCGTGCGCAGGGCGCCGGCCTCGGGGCTGTCGATGTTGGCCTGCAGGTCGAGGAGTCCCTTGGTCAGTCCCGACATGGCGGGGTAGTCGGCGCGCTGCTCAGCCGTGAGCGGGATGAGGAGGTCGGGCTCGGGGTTGGCGTGCAGGTCGAAGGCGATGCCGTGCATGTCGTCAACGAAGCCGTTGCCGTCGTCGTCCTTGCCGTCGGGCTTTTCCGCGGGGTTGGCCCAGAGGTTGTCGGGGTAGGCCGCGACGTCGAGGCCGCTGTCCCAGATGCCGATGACCACGGGCCCCCGTGTATCCGCGGCCTGGAGCGCGACGTCGCGGGCGGCCCAGATGTCGGGCTTGGTGACGAGGTGGGCGGCGAGGTAGGCGCCGAGCACCGCGACACGCTCGTCCTTGAGGGGAAGGAAGGTGGTGTAGGTCAGGTGCTGGTTAATCAGGCCCTGGGCGACGTCCCCGCTGATCGTGCCGGTCTTGTCCAGGCCGGGCTGGATCTGGCTGTCCACGCCGCCGAGGATCAGGGCCGGGCTGACGATCTCCGCGCCCGCCTTGGCCTGCTTGAGGTTGTCACCGACGATGGCGAACGGGAGCGCGCCGATGCGCTTCGCGTATTCCTGGGAGAAGGCCTTTCTGAACGCGGCGTCCTCGCTGGAGGATACCCGGCGCGCGGCGATCACGCTCTCGAGGAGCACGCCGGTCGTGAGTTTGTTCGCCGGCTTGGCCTCGAGGTCGCGGACAATGGCGAGGCGCTTCAGCGCCGCGTCGGTGTCGCCCGCGAGAAAATCGATCCCCATCAGCGTGGACTGGATGCCCTGCAGCGTCGTGCGGTCCTCGATGTCGTAGGTCGCGAGCAGGTTCTCGAGGTCGGCGCGCACGCGCGCGGCGAGCGCGGCATACGCGGCCGCGTCGGTCACCACGGCGGTGGCCTTGCCGCCGAGCGGATACTCGAAGCGCGGCAGCTGGTCCTGCGACGTGATCTTCGGCTTGTCGGCGGCGGCGAGACCGCACGACACGACCGCGGCGACGGTGATGGCACTGATCCAGCGAAGGAGTGGATGCATGCCGGTCAGCATGGACGACCGACCGGTCGCAGACAACACCACTCCGGACCTCGCGCCGACCGGGGCGAGGTGATCGCAGCGAACGCGTTTCCGCGGCGCGCCGGCTCAGGCCGGCGCCGCCGTCTTCGGCTTGAGCGCGAGCGAACCCGCCAGCAGCACGAGGCCGGCCGCGAGCAGGACGGCGCCGCCGACGATGTACAGGCGCGACGGCCCTGCCGGCATCTCCAGGCGGAAGTTGACCGCCTGGTCCACCGAGCCGGCGTTGACCAGCTGGGCGCCGCGGGCGTTCTGCGGCAGGACGAACTTGACGGTGTTGAGCGAGTTGGCGGCGTGGGGATTGTTCCCGCTGAAAAACCAGGCCTCCGCCGTGTTGTTCACCAGGCGGAAGTAGTTCTCCACGGGCGTGCGGAAGGTTCCATCCTTGCGCAACTCGAGACCCGCCGCGCTGCGCATCGTGACCTTGGCCGTGCGCTCCAGGTCGTCCTTCGTGAGCTGGAATCCCTCCAGCGAGTAGGCGGCGAACTGATGGCGCATCATGGCACGCAACCGGGCCGGCTCATCGCCGACCAGCGCCTTCCAGGATTTCCAGGCCGCCGCGTCGAAGGCCATCGAGATGGTGATGACGACCGAGCCGTCCCGGCCGATCTCCTGCACGATGTCGGTCGACTTGGGCGCGATCTGGGCGAGCGCGGGCGAGATGCCCACGAGGGCGTAGGTGAACACCGCGGCTACCGCGGCGAGGATCCGACGAAAATGGATACGAGGATTCATGGGTGCATCCGGGTTCGGGGCATCACGGGTTGAAGTGGACGGAGGTGATGATCGATTGGATCGTGGCGCTCTGCATGACCCAGTTCTGCGCGGGCGTGCCGGCCGAGACGAAGATCACGCTTCCGGCCGCGGGCTTGGCCACGCACATCCACTGGACGACGCCGGCCATCGAGCTGGTCGTGCCGTTGAACAGGATCGCGCCATTGGGCATGGCCTGGCTGCCGCCGGCCTGCACGGCGAGCCCCATGCCCGCGTAGTAGTTCTGGATGAAACCAAAGGCCTGCACCGGATCCTGCGTGCCGGTGATCTGGGCGACTTCGCACCCGGTGTAGGTTGTCGGGTCGACCATCGACATCAGCGTGAAGGGGGCGGACTGCCCCGGCTGGAGGGTCGAGACGTAGCCGGCGGGAAACGCGACCCGGACTGCGCCCTGGGGGTGGGCCCAGGCGGTGTATCCGGGCGGCAGTGACGACTGCGGCGCGGGCATCGGCACGGTCCTGCCGTCCGCCGGGGGCGCCTGGTTCAGCACCACCACGGCCGGCGTCGTCGCGGCCGGCGCGGGGGCGATGCGCTTGGCGAGGGTCTCGCCGAGCTTGTCGATGTCGACATCCGCGAGTTCGGGCGGCGTGAAGCCCATGGCCTGGACCTGCTTCGTCGGCAGGATGATGATCCGGCCGTCCGCCATCGACTTCTGGACGGAGGCCGCGGCCATCTTCACCGCGTCTTCAAACGAGACCGGGGTCTCCTGGCCGACGGCGCGCGGCGTGATCGCGGTGCACTCGATCGGCAGGCCCTGCTCGATGGGCATGCCCTGCTGCGACGAGTAGGCGATGACGAAGGCGTGGCCCGGGATGAGCACCATCGCGCTCTCCACGCCCATGTGCTCGAGCAGTGAACACCACAACAGCGTCAACTCGATGCACAGGCCCTGGTTGTTGACGATGACGTCGCGCGGCAGCCGGATGTTCTGCACGTAGGTCGCAGTCTCGCCGACCTGTGTCGGGAAACCCGTCGCTCCGGTGTAGCGCAGGCCCGAGGCCGTCATGTAGTCGTAGGCGATCCGGCAGAGCCGGGCCACCTCGGCCGGGCCGCCCGCGATGCCCGCCGTGGTGCCGCCCGCCTGCTTGGTGATCTCGGAGGTGTAGAGCTGCACGACGGGGTCGTTCGGCGTGACCATCGCCATGCTGAACGCGGCGGCGTTGAACAGGTCGAACCACGACTCCACCTCGCTCGCGGGAAGATCGCAGTAGGCGACCTCGTTGGCGCCGCGCAGCAGGACGTCGCGGCTGTAGCTCTCCTCGCGCGGGCGGCCGTCCTCCTTCCACGTGAATCGCATCTGGAAGCGCACGTTCGTGCCGTTGCGCAGCTTGGAGACCTGGGCCGGGAGCTTGGGATAGTAGAGCGCCGCGAAGGAGAATCCCGGCGGGATCTGCTGGATCACCTCGGGATCCGTCCACGGGACGTAGTCGTCGATCTTGTAGCTGACGGCGAAGTCGGTGACGGGATGTCTGCCGCTGTTCTTGAACACGATCTTCGAGAGATAGTGTCGTCCGTTTTCGACCTGTGGATTCCCATACACCTTGTAGGCGAAGCTGAGCAGCGCCTGCTTCACCTCGGGATCACTCCATGTGAGTTTGGCGGGATTCTCGCCCACCTTCATCAAACCGGCGGCGAGCATCGCGCCACCTGCAACGAGACCGACCAGTCCGCAGACCAGAAGTAGCTTCTTCATGCGTGTCGCTCCTTGGGGGCGTACAGAGGCACCGGTGCGACCCAGGGTCAAGGCGATGGGCGCTATCTACGCCGGATGGCGTATCCCCGCCGCGTCGCCGACGCGACCGCGCCAGCGCCGATCCTTCGTGTCGAGGACGACCGCGGCAGACCGGCGGCCCTCGGGCTCACCGAAGACGGCCGGCGGTGCGGATTGCGGTGTCGATCAGGTCTGCGGCGGCAGGTGTTTCGCCAGGAACTCGAGAAACACCGACCAGTCTTCGGGCAATACGCTGTGTCCGCCCTCGTGCATGACATAGCCGAGCGTGTTGAGGATCGGTTTGCCGGGAGCGGGTTGCGAGTACTGGTCGATGCCGGTCTGCCCGAGCAGGGTGTAGACGGGCGTCGCGGCCTTGGCGGCGAGAAATTCGCCGTACGGGTCGGACCACTTGTCCGTGCTGCCCGTCTGCAGGAGAAGCGGTCGCGGGGCGATGAGGGCGAGCAGCAGGTGGGCGTCGAACGGCGCCTCGTCGGCGTGGCCGGCCCAGGCCTGGTAGTTGGCGGCGAACTGGTAGGGATAGCGTGTGGGTGCGACGAGATGGGCCACCGTCTCGCCGTAGTTGCGCCGGCTCAGCGCGGCGCCTCCCTCGCCCGAGATGCTCGCGATGACACAGGCGATACGCGGTTCGCGCGCGCCGGCCCACAGCACCGTCTTGCCGAGGCGCGAGGCGCCGGTCACCGCGATGCGCCGCGCGTCGATGCCGACGTCGGTCTCGAGGTAGTCGATGACGCGGCTGATTCCCCAGGTCCATGCGGCGATGGCGCCCCAGGCATCGGGCGCGAGCGTGGTCTCGCCGGGGGCGAGGGTGGTGCCACGGATGCCCTGGGCGATCGCGCCGGGGGCGTCGGGCTCGACGTCGGTGTAGTTGAAAACTGCAGTCGCGTAACCGCGCTCGACCAGCGGGAGCACGGTGAGGCTGCGCGGCGGCCCCTGGCGGGCGGGATCGGGAGCTGCGGGCACGCGCCGGGCCTGGTCGCGATCCCAGCGGCGTCCCACCTTCACCCCGGGATCGTCGACACTGAGGTTGTTCGGGACCCACCCGAGCTGGAGCAGCACGGGCACCGGCCGCGTGGCCGCGGCCGGCAGGTAGATGAGCAGGTCGACGAAGTGCTCTTCGGAGAAATGGATCGTGACCTGCCGGCGCACGGCCTTGCCGTCGAACGCGGGGGTGCCGGGGTCGGTCACCTCGAAGCGCAGTCCGGGCGGACGCCCCGGGACGCGGCCGAACTGCTGATCCTCGAGCAGGCGGAGGATCTCGGGTCGCCGCCGCTCCCACCAGGTCCGTGCATCCCTCACAGGTTGACCATCGGACAGCGTCAACGGGTCCGGCAGCGTGTACGCGCCGGTCTTGGCCTCGGTGTAGTTGACCGGGATGCCGGCGACGGCGCCGTCCTCCGAGTCGATGATCTGCGCCGGGGCGACGGCGGGGCCGATGAGGCAGGCGGCGGCGAGCAGGGCGGGGAGGAGGCGTGGAGTGGCGTTCATCGTGAGATGTGGAGGAGGGTGACGGAGCCGAGCAGGCCGGAGGGCGGAAGCGGCGGGAGCGCGCCCGGATCGTCGCGAGCACCCGCGAAGCCACCGACCATGACTGCGGAACGGAGGACCTTGCGCTCGTCGGGTACCGCGCGGTCTCCGATCAGTCGGTTGGTCCACTGGTTGGTCACGTGGATCTCGATGCGGTTTTCGCCGGGGCGGAGCGCCGGGGTCACGTCGATGCGGTAGGGCGGTTTCCACGCGAGGCCGAGGTCGCGGCCGTTGACACGGACCTCCGCGAGGTCGCCCACGGCACCGAGGTCGAGCGCGAGGCGGGCGCCGTCGGTGAACCACGTGTCCGGCGCGACGACGGTCGTGATGTAGCTCGCGGTGCCGGAGAAGAAGCGCACGCCCTCGTCCGGGTGCTCCGTCCACGAACCCGGCACCGGAAGCGTCGCTTCAGGTGGCGCGCCCAGTCCGGGCGGAAAACGCACGGTCCACCGGCCGTCGAGGTTCGCAAGGGTCTCGATGCGGGGCGCGGCGATCGTGCGCGCGGGTTGAGCGGCCGCCCGGCGAAACAGCACGAAGACGGCGTCGCGCGGCCCGAGTGCGAGGGGCACGACCGTGCGCTCACCGGTGATCGTGTAGCCCGCCGGCGCGATCGTGCCGTCGTCGGGGCGCGCGATCTCGGCCTCGCGGCCGGACACGCGGAAGCGGGCGACGAGGTCCTGCGGCCGGTCGGTGAGGTTGGCGACGAAATAGATCTCGGCATCGGGCGCGCGGCGGTGCGTCCACGCCAACGCGGCGTCGAGCGCGTGGCTCGCCTCGAAGTCGGGCGCCAGGTCCTGCATGCGCATCACCTCGCCGAGCGGCCAACCCCAGATGACCGTGCCGCGCCCCCGCCGGCGGATCGTGCGGCTCACGCCATCGAGGTCGCCCCAGACGTCGGCCGCGAGCGCGGCCACCTCGGCGTCGCACGCCGGGTAGCCCTGGAGGCTGGGCGAGCGGCGCGGACGCGGCCCGACCACGGTGGCGCCGCCCTCGACCAGGGCCCGGACCTTTGCCAGCACCTCCGGGCGCATCGTCTCGGCCTCTGGCAGCACGAGCACGCGATAGCTCATGCCGTCGGGGAGGGCGAGGCGTCCGTCCGCGCCGACCTCCAGTCGCGTGAGGAGCGCGTCGGCGTTGATGAAGTCATATTCGTATCCGTCCGGCGGAGTCGGCTGCGTGCCGGCGGCCCAGATCGGCGGGGTGGAGGGTGCGCCCTCGTTCAGCAGGTAGGCGATATCGACCACCGGCCTGCCCTGCTGCAGCAGATGACTGCAGCGTGCGAGGTAGGTGATGAACGGGCCGGCCTGCTCGGCCCACGTGATGTTCCGGTGCAGGTGTGTGCCGACCATCGCGTTGCCGGGGCGCGTGTCGAGCGGCTGGTGGGCGGAGGTGTGGAAGACGAGGCGGTTGATCCCCTGGGCGAGCCAGTAGTCCGCGACGTTCTTGAGCGTCGCTGGCGACTCGAAGCCTCCGCCGGTGAACGCCTCGGCCGCGACGATCGGTTTCCCGTAGACATGGGCGGCCGAGGCCGCGCCGCGCACGTCCTGCAGGTACATGAGGCGCGGGTGCAGGTCGCGCACCCAGAACTCGCCCATCGGGATCTCGACCTTGCTCTTGTTGAGCAGCGTGTCCTCCGGCATCTCGAGCGACACGCCCGCGGCCTCGGCGTAGATGCCGAGGCCGCGGGCGCGGAGCATCTCGGCCATGGTGCCGTAGTGGTTTTCCGCCCACAGGTCGGCCAGGGTCCTGCGGAAATCCCAGAGGAAACGATCGCTCACCGCGGCGCTGCCCACCACGCGCCCCGTCAGCGCCGGCAGGTAAGGCGTGGCATCGTAGCCGCGGCGGCGCCGGAACTCGGCTGCGATGTCGTCGGTCCAGTTGTTCGTCCCCGCCTCCCAGCTGTCCATCATCACGTAGCGCAGGCTTTTCCCGAAGAGCGGACCGAGCGCCTGCGCGAGCGGGTCGAAATAGCCGCGGACGTAGGCCTCCATGTGCGTGCGGCTGAGCTTGTCCGCCTCAAAGCCCGAGCCCGCGGGCGTGGCCGGCCGGTTCTTCGCGCCGGTGAGCGAATGGCCGAAGCGCATGATGGTCCAGTCGCCGGGCGGGACCTCCCAGTCCAGCGTGCCGTCGGGCCGGAGGCGTGAGGTCAGGTCGACCACGCCGGCCGGGTCGACCGCCAGGGCTGCCGGGACCTCGGGCGTCGGCACGGTCTCGTATTCGAAGAGGAAGCTGAAGCCCGCCTTCTCCTCCCAGCGGTGCACGCGCGCCTCGCCGTGCAGGATGGCCTCGCTCAAGGTGTATTCACGCGCTGGAGGCGCAGGGGCCTGGCTCATCGTCTGCGCCGGGCCGAGCGGCGCGCCGGTCAGCTCGAGGCGAAAATGGCGGGCGGTCACCGGCGCGAAGGCGAAGGTGCGCACCATGCCCTGGCGGTAGAGCTGCGCGCCGGGCAACTCGACGAGCGGGCGGAACGCCGTGCCGTCGTCGCTGGCGAGCACGCGCCCGACCGGGATGCCCTGGGCGCTGCCGCCCCGGCCGGCGAGCGTGAGGGCGCGCGCGGTGAACGGCTGCTCGAAGCGAAACTGCACCCACGCCGGACCGCCATCGGCGGGGACGGGAACCGAGAGCGTGCTGTTGAGATCGTCGTCGAGCAGCGGCGCGCCATCCACCGGTCCGGCCTGCGTCGTGACCTCAGGCGCCGCGGCGCCTG
>JACSRI010000163.1 GCA_014879845.1 Opitutaceae bacterium | reverse complement strand
CCATGAGGATCTGCTTGAACTGCTGCGGCGACTGCGAGAGCGCGTAGAACTGGCCCGGGTGGATGCGCGACGGCACGAGGTACTCGCGCGCGCCCTCAGGGGTGCTCTTGAACAGCGCCGGGGTCTCGACCTCGATGAATTCCTGGGAGTCGAAGTAGTCGCGGATGGACTTGGCCACGCGGTGGCGCACCTGCAGGTTCTTCAGCATCTTCGGCCGGCGCAGGTCGAGGTAGCGGTAGGTGAGGCGCAGGTCCTCGTTGACTTTGTCGCCGCCGGCGTCGGTCAGCGGGAACGGCGGGGTGTCGGCCAGGTTGTGCACCGTCAGCTCGCCCGCATCGACCTCGATCTCGCCGGTCGGCAGGTTGCGGTTGACCATCGCGGCCGGGCGCGGGGCGACGACGCCCGTGACGCCGATCACCGACTCGTCCTTCAGCGCCGCTGCCTGCTCGCGGATGGCGGAGTCGAACTTGACCTGGGTGATGCCCTTCCGGTCGCGCAGGTCGACAAAGATGATGCCGCCATGGTCGCGGACGGAATCCACCCAGCCGACGAGTGAGACCTTGGTCCCAAGGTCGGCGGAAGTGAGTTGGGCGCAATGATGGGTGCGGAGCATGGGAAAAATAGGGCCGGATAGCACAACGCTCCGCCCCAGGGGAGCGCAACGGTAAATTCGGTCATGGGCGTGGCAGCCCCCCCTGAATCTTTCTCTTTCCTCTTTATCTTTCTCTTTCGTCAGGGTCCATCGCCCCAAAAATCGTACTCGTTCTCGTAATCGTTCTCGTTCTCTTGATCGTACTCGAACGCCCGCGTGCGGATCGTCGAGAACGAGAAAGAGAACGAGTACGAGAACGATTGGGGGGGGGGATGGACCCGGCGGCAGCCCCGCCCTGGAGCCTCACTCCGGCTGCACGGTCCGGATGTGCAGCTCCTTGAGCTGCTTTTCCGTCACCGGCGTCGGGCTCTGGGTCATCAGGCACTGGCCCTTCTGCGTCTTCGGGAAGGCGATGACGTCGCGGATGCTCGTCGTGCCGCAGAGAAGCGCGACCATGCGGTCGAGGCCGAAGGCGATGCCGCCATGCGGTGGGGCGCCGTAGGTGAAGGCCTTGAGCATGTAGCCGAAGCGGCTCTCCACCACGTCGGCCGGGATCTTGAGCACGTCCTCGAACACCTTCTTCTGCAGCGCGGGCTGGTGGATGCGGATCGAGCCGCCGCCCAGCTCCATGCCATTGAGCACGACGTCGTAGTGCTGTCCGCGCACGGCCTTCGGGTCGGAGTCGAGCAGCGCGATGTCCTCAGGAACTGGAGACGTGAAGGGATGATGCGTGGCGACGAAGCGCTTCTGCTCCTCGTCGTAGCTCATGAGCGGGAAGTCCACGACCCAGAGGAAACGCCAGTCGTCGGGGCGGATGGTGAGGCGGCCGCGCTTCTGCAGCAGCGCCGCGCAGTCCAGGCGGATGCGCCCGAGGATCGCGCAGGCGCGCTCCCACGAGGCGGCGGCGAAGAAGATGATGTCGCCCTCCTCGATATTGAGGCGCTTCGTGAGCTCGGCCTTCTCGGCTTCGGTGAAGAACTTCACGATGGGCGACTTCCACTCGCCGCCCTCGACCTTGATGAAGGCGAGACCCTTCGCGCCGAGCGATTTCGCCGCGTCCTCGAGGGCCTTGAGCTCACCCTGCGTGACGTCGGCGAGGCTCTTCGCGTTGAGCGCCTTCACCGCACCGCCGCCGGCGACCGTGGCCTGGAAGACCTTGAAGGACGAGGTGCGGAACGTGTCGGAGAGGTCGACGAGCTCGAGGCCGAAGCGCAGGTCGGGCTTGTCCACGCCGAAGCGGTTCATCGCCTCGACGAACGGCATGCGCAGGAACGGCGTCGGCAGATCCACGTCGAGCACGGCTTTCCACACGCGCTTGAGCATGCCCTCGAAGAGCGCGTAGATGCCCTCGCGGTCGATAAAGGAAGCCTCAACGTCGACCTGAGTGAACTCCATCTGGCGGTCGGCGCGCAGGTCCTCATCGCGGAAGCAGCGGGCGATCTGGAAGTACTTTTCCACGCCCGCGACCATGAGGATCTGCTTGAACTGCTGCGGCGACTGCGAGAGCGCGTAGAACTGACCGGGGTGGATGCGCGACGGCACGAGATACTCGCGCGCGCCCTCCGGCGTGCTCTTGAAGAGCGCGGGCGTCTCGATCTCGAGGAAGCCCTGCTCGTCGAAATAGTCGCGGATCACCTTCGCGGTCTGGTGCCGCACCCGAATGTTTTTCTGCATCTTCGGGCGGCGCAGGTCGAGGTAGCGGTAGGTGAGGCGCAGGTCCTCGTTCACGCGCTCGCCTCCGGCATCATCGAGAGGAAACGGCGGGGTCTCAGCGATGTTGAGGATCTCGAGCTTGGCCACGGAGATCTCGATGTCGCCGGTGGGCAGCTTCGGGTTCTGCGTGCCGTCGGGGCGGGCCGTGACCTTGCCGGTGACGGCGATGACCGACTCGGGTTTGAGGTGATGAGCCACGGCGGCAAGGGCCGCGTCGTCGTGCCGCTCGAGGCGAAGCTGCGTGATGCCCTCGCGGTCGCGCAGGTCGATGAAGGTGATGCCGCCCTGGTCGCGGACGGTGTCGACCCAGCCGGCGAGCGAAACCTCGGTGCCGATGTCGGCCTTGGTGAGCTGGGAACAGTGGTGCGTGCGGTACATGGCGTGGCGGGACGTGCGGGCGTGGTGCTACGGTTGGAGAAACGACCGACAAAGCCCACCCGGCTAGGGGCGGGCAATACGAAAGATGGGGGATACCGGAACCGCGCCTGGCAAGCGCGGCCACCGGTGGGTGCGAACGCGGCTCGTGGTAGGGCGAGGCCTCCGGCCGAGCCGCTATCGTACGCGTATCGTTGACGCGGCTCGGCCGGAGGCCTCGCCCTACCCTCGATCGGCTACTTCTTCGCGGCCTTCTTTGGCGCAGCCTTCTTCGCCGCCTTCGTGCTCACCTTTTTCCTGGCAGGAGTCGCCTTCTTCTTCGCGGGTTTCGCGGAAGCCTTGGCCACCTTCTTCGCCGGCTTCTTGGCGGCCTTTTTCACCGCCGGCTTTGCGGGTTTCGCGACTTTCTTAGCCGCGACCTTCTTGGCGGGGACTTTCTTCGCGGGCTTCGCCGCCGCCGCCTTCACGATCAGGCTCTCGCCGGTCATCTCAGCCGGCTTGGGCAGGCCCATGAGGTCGAGCACGGTCGGGGCGATGTCGGCGAGGCGACCGCCATCGCGCAGCTTCTGACCTTCGCAGCCGGCGCCGACGGTGTAGACCTCGACGAGATTGAGCGTGTGGGCGGTGTGCGGCCCCTTGGTCGAGGGGTCCCACATTTGCTCGCAGTTGCCGTGGTCGGCGCCGACGAAGGCGCGACCTCCGATCGAAAGCTGCGCGTCGAGCAGTTCCTTCACGCCGGCGTCCACCGTCTCCACCGCCTTGACCGCGGCGGGCAGGCTGCCGGTGTGGCCGACCATGTCCGGGTTGGCGTAGTTGACCACGACCAAGCCGTATTTTCTGGAGAGGATCGCGGCCTTCGCGACGGAGGTCACCTCGGCAGCGGACATCTCGGGCTGGAGATCGTAGGTCGGCACCTTCGGGCTGGCCGGGCAGGCGCGGTCTTCGCCGGGGAACGGATCCTTGCGGTAGTTATTGAAGAAGAAGGTGACGTGCGGGTTCTTCTCGGTCTCCGCGCAGCGGAACTGCGCGACGCCGGCCTTCGCGACCACCTCGCCGAGGATGTTCTTCAGCTTCTCGGGTTTGGGCGAGACGACGTTCACCGGCAGGCCGGTCTCGTACTCGGTCATCGTCGCGTAGTAGAGATCGAGCTTCGCGCCGCGGTCGAACTCCTTGAACCCGTCGATCACGAACGCCTTGGTGATCTCGCGCGGACGGTCGCCGCGGTAGTTGTAGAAAAGTACGGCATCGCCGTCACCGATCGTCGCGACAGGCTCGCCGTCCTCGGCCACGATCCAGGTTGGCACGATGAATTCGTCGCCCTTGCGCGAGCTGTCCAGCGGCTTGTCGTAGTAGCTCTGCACGGCCTCGGCGGCGCTCTCGGCCGTGGCGTCGGCGTGTTTGCCGGTGAGCATGGCGTAGGCTTTGGAGACGCGATCCCAGCGGTTGTCGCGGTCCATGCTCCAAAAGCGACCGCAGACCGAGGCGATCTTGCCGACGCCGATCTTCGCGCACTGCTCCTCGACCTGCTGCACGTAGCCCAGGCCGCTGTTCGGCGGCGTATCGCGTCCGTCGGTGAACGCGTGAATAAAGACCTGCGTGACGCCGTCCTCCCGGGCCTGGCGCAGGATGCCGTAGAGGTGTTCGAGCATGCCGTGCACGCCGGCGTCGGAGACGATGCCCATGAGGTGCAGCTTCGTGCCCTTGCTCTTCACGCGGGCGACGGCGGCCTTCCAGACCGGATTCGTCGCGAGGCGCTTCTCGGAGAAGAGCTTGTTCAGGCGGACGAGTTCCTGGTCCACGATCCGGCCGGCGCCGATGTTCTCGTGGCCGACCTCGCTGTTGCCCATCACACCGTCGGGCAGACCGACGTCGAGGCCGGAGGCCTTGATCAACGTGCGCGGCCAGGTGGCCCGGAGCCAGGCGTCGCAGGGCGTCTTGGCCTGCTTCACGGCGTTGGTGTTGTCCTGGGAGGAATCGGGATTCCAGCCCCAGCCATCACGGATGATCAGGAGGACGGGCGTGACCGCGGTCTTCATAGAGAGAGAAATGGGTGCGTGCGAGCGCCCGGAATTGACCGTCCGCCCGGTCGGGCGACGCAAGCCAGCAATGGCCAGCCGGCGCACTTTCGACAGCCCCGCACTTGAGATTTCCGAATAGGTAACGATAGAGAAACTTACGGCCGCCGCGGCTGGTCCGCGGTGTGCTAAGCAGAAGGGAAGACGCGATGACCTTGATCATCCGAGACGCTCTGGTGAATCCGCCCACGTGGTTCTCCTCGTTCCGCGACCTGACCCTGTTTTGCCACATCTTCCTGCGGGTCGACACGGTGATCGAATCCGAGCACGTCGACCTCTACTACCGCTGGCTGAAGATGCGGGGCGGCATGGATTTCGTGGACGACTTCGTGCGGCCGGGTTCCGAGGACGGCGTGCGGCTCGACACCGAGCACCAATTCCCGCGCACCATCGTGACCGACCGCATCGTGCCGGAAAACACCCAGAAGCTGATGCGGCAGATCCGCTACGCGGCCGCGCTGTAAGCCGTCCGGGAGACGGTCTCCGGGGCGGCCGGCCCGCGGCGGCGGGTCAGCGTCCTGCGCGGGAGTCGCGGTGCGGCCGAACCCCCTCACCTGCCGCGTTTTCTGTGCTGGAAAAGCCTCGGTTTTTCCGGGGTGTCTCCCCTTGACACCCCCCCGGCCGGGAGCACTATCGCCGGATTCTTTTTCCGGGCATTTTCCTGTAATGGCGCAAGACTGGAAGGACACTCTTAACCTGCCTCGGACCGAGTTTCCGATGCGGGCCAATTCAGTGGCTCGCGAGCCGCAGCGGCTCGAGCACTGGACCAAGGTTCGCGCCTACGCGCGCGCCCAGGAGCAGAACGCCTCCGGTCCGCTCTTCGTCCTGCACGACGGCCCGCCGTTCACCAGCGGCGCCGCGCACATCGGCACGGCGATGAACAAGATCCTCAAGGACATCGTTGTGCGCTACCGCCTCGCCCGCGGTTACCGCGCGCCGTTCGTCCCGGGCTGGGACTGCCATGGCCTGCCCATCGAGGCCAAGGTCACGGCCGAGCTGCGCAAGGAAGGAAAGTCCCTGGCCACGCCCGAGCTGCGTGAGGCCTGCGCGAAGTTCGCTGCCGACCACATCGAGACGATGCGCGGCCAGTTCCAGCGCCTGGGTGTGCTGGGCGACTGGGCCAACGAGTACCGCACGATGAAGCCCGCCTACGAGGCCGAGGTACTGCGCGTGCTCGCGGCCTTCGTCGAGAAGGGCCTGGTCTACCGCTCGAAGAAACCCGTCTACTGGTCGATCCCGTGCGAGACCGCGCTGGCCGAGGCCGAGGTCGAGTACAAGGACCACGTCAGCCCGTCGATCTGGGTGAAGTTCGCCGTGCCCGCCGCCGAGGCGGCGAAGCACGGCCTCGCCGGCGACGCGCCGCTCTTCGCCGTCATCTGGACGACGACACCCTGGACGCTGCCGGCCAATCTCGCGATCGCCGTGCATCCGGAGATCGACTACGCGGTGGTGCGTCACAAGGACCAGCGCTACCTCGTGGCCGCGCCCATGGTGGAGCGTTTTGCCAAGGACACGGGGCTCGAGGGAGTAACCGTGGAGCAGACGATCCGAGGCGAAAAGCTCGAGCACCTCGCCGCCCGCCATCCCTTCATCGACCGCGCCAGCCCGGTCGTGCTCGCCACCTACGTGACGACCGAGAGCGGCACCGGCTGCGTGCACACCGCGCCCGGCCACGGCGTGGAGGACTACCAGACCGGCCTGAAGTACAAGCTGGAGATCTACAGCCCGCTCGACGACCAGGGCCGTTACGTCAACGACGGCCAGGTCCCGCCCACACTCGTCGGCGTGACCGTGCTCGAGACCAAGGGCATCTCCCCGGCCAACGAAAAGGTGCTGGAGATCCTGCGCGAGCGCGACGCGCTGCTCTGGTACACGAAGTATTCGCACAGCTACCCGCACTGCTGGCGTTCGAAGACGCCGGTGGTGTTCCGCGCGATGGACCAGTGGTTCATCTCGGTGGATCGCGACGGCCTCCGCCAGAAGGCGCTCGCCGCCATCGGCGAGGTGAGGTGGATCCCCGCCTGGGGCGAGAACCGCATCCGCGGTGCTGTCGAGGCCAAGCCCGACTGGTGCATCAGCCGCCAGCGCCAGTGGGGCCTGCCCATCCCGGTCTTCTACAACGAGGACGGCGAGGCGCTGCTCGACGGCGCGCTCATCCGCTTCATCTCGGACAAGGTCGCCACCCAGGGCGTCAACATCTGGTGGCGCGAGTCCGCCGAGTCGTTGCTCGCCGGATACGACCTGCCGCCCGCCTTCCGCGGCCGCAAGCTCACCAAGGGCGCCGACACGCTCGACGTCTGGATCGAGTCCGGCGCCTCCCACCTCGCCGTGCTCCAGGCACAGGCCGACTCCGCCGGCGGCTGGCCCGCCGACCTCTACCTCGAGGGCAGCGACCAGCACCGCGGCTGGTTCCAGTCGTCGCTCTGGACGAGCATGGTCACGAAGGGCCGCCCGCCGTACAAGACGATCCTCACCCACGGCTTCGTCGTGGGCCAGGACGGCCGTAAGATCTCCAAGAGCGACGGCAAGCCGCAGACCTCGGACTCGTTCGTGAACAAGTATGGCGCCGACGTGATCCGCCTGTGGGTCGCGTCGACGGACTTCCGCGACGACATCCCCGTCTCCGACCAGATTCTCGGCACGGTCTCCGACACCTATCGCCTCCTGCGCAACACGCTGCGTTTCCAGATCTCGAACCTCTTCGACTTCGACGCCGCGAAGGACGCCGTGCCGGACGCTCAGCTCGACCTGCTCGACCGCTGGGCGCTGGCGAAGACGGCCGAGCTCGTGCAGCAGTGCACCGCGGCTTACGACGCGTGCGAGTTCCACCGCGTCTACCAGCTCTGCAACCAGTTCTGCTCGGTCACCCTCTCCGCGCAGTATCACGACATCCTCAAGGACCGGCTCTACACGCTGCGCGCCGATTCTCCCCTGCGCCGCTCCTCGCAGACGACGATCCACCGCATTTTCCTCGCGCTGGCCCGCGTGCTCGGCCCGGTGCTCGCCTTCACGACCGACGAGGCGTGGGCGCACCACACGAAGAACGGCGACTTCACCGACGCGTTGCTCCTGCTGCAGGGCTGGCCGGACGACGTGGCGAAGTTCGCCGACGCCGAGGCCGTGGCCGCGGTGGAGCAGCTGCTCAAGCTGCGCAGCCGCATCTACGAAAAGGTCGAGGCCGCGCGCCAGGCCGGCCAGATCGGCAAGTCCCTCGACGCGTCCATCACGCTGGGCGCGCCCGCCACGCAGGCGGAGTTTGCCCTCGCCTCCGAGCACCGCGATTCGCTCGCGGAGCTGTTCATCGTTTCGCAGGTCCACCTGCATCCGACCGACAGCGGTGATCTTAGCATCGCCGTCGAGCGGGCCGGCGCCGGGCGTTGCCCGCGCTGCTGGCGCTGGTTAGAAGAACTCCACGGCGGCACGGACAACGCGGAACTCTGCCCGCGTTGCGCCGAGGCGTGCCGCGGCAAGTAGGTTCACCCCAAGCCCCGCCACCCCGATGGGAAAACACAAGCCCGCATCCAAGCATCCGCACAAGCCAATCACCAAGGCCAAGGCCGCGCACAAAGAGGTCAAGAAGACCGTCGCGCGACCGACGAAGACAAAGGCCAAGAAAGAGCCCGTGGCAAAGAAACCTGCGAAACCTTCCGCGCCGGAAAAGGCCAAGAAACCCGAGAAGAGTGCCCACGCTCCCAAACCCAAGGCCGCTGAGCCAGCGCCCGCCAAGGCCAAGACCGCCGCACACAAGCCCGAGGCGCCTGCACCCGCAGTCGCCCACGAAACCGACAAACCTTCCCCCCGTTTGACTCCCGACGAACTCAGAAAGCAACTCATGGCCAAGGCCAAGTCGCGCACGAAGACGCAGCGCGCCTCGGCCTTCACGCTCGACGACGTGCGCGGCGAACTCGCCCGCTCCAGCACGACGCGCCCGGCCACGACCACCAAGACGCCCAAGGCCGACGCTGCAGCCGCGCCCAAGCCCGCCGCCCATCCGGCGGCGCACGTGCACGCGCCGAAGGCCGCACCCAAGATCGAGCAGCGCCACTTCGGCGCCGCCTCGCTCGCGGACATCCTCGGCTACAATCCGGTCAAGGACGAGAAGCCCGAGGATGAGGAGGCGTCGATCGACAAGAAGTTCATCCGCTACTACAAGCTGCTGGTCGAGCTCCGCGACCACGTGAAGAGCGGCCTCGAGACCCACGCCGAGGAGACGCTCAAGCGCTCCTCGCGCGACGACTCCGGCGATCTCTCCGGCTACGGTCAGCACATGGCCGATGCCGGCACGGACAACTTCGACCGTGATTTCGCGCTCAGTCTCGTCTCCAACGAGCAGGAGGCCCTCTTCGAAATCGAAGAGGCGATCAAGCGTATCAAGAACGGCACCTACGGCATCTGTGAACTGACCGGCAAGCCGATCAGCAAGGATCGCCTGCTGGCCGTGCCCTTCGCGCGTTTCTCCGTCGAGAGCCAGGCCGAGATCGAGAAGACCAAGCGCCGCAGCTCCAGCCGCGGTGGGGTCTTCGGTGAAGTCGGCGCCGAGGACGGTTCGCGCCTCGTCGAGGACGACTCCGAGTAACGCCACCGCCCGCGGCCCCGCCGTGCTCGCCCGCCTCTACCACTACCGCCGGCTGCTGCTCCTCGCGGTGGTGGTCTTCGCGCTCGATCAGATCACCAAGGTCTGGATCAACCACACGCTCCCGTTCGAGACATATTTCGAACCGGGGCGGATCACGGTCATCCCGGCGTTCTTTCACCTGGTGCATGTCGGCAACACCGGCGCCGCCTGGGGCATGTTCGCCGGCAAGACCGCGTGGCTCGCCGCCCTCGCCGTGGTCACTCTCGCGGGGATCTATTTCTTCCGCCACCACCTCGAGCTGCGCCGCACGGTCACGCAGGTGTGCTTCGGCCTGCTGTGCGGCGGCATCTTTGGCAACCTCGTCGACCGCATCGTGCACGGGCATGTGATCGACTTCCTGCTCTTCACGTTCGGCAGCTACGATTTTCCCGCTTTCAACGTGGCCGACTCGGCCATCTGCGTCGGCGTCGGGCTCTACCTGATACAATCATTCCGCGAACCGCAGCGCGCGGAGATCGGCAGCAGGTAGGTGCGCTCGCCAGAGGAACGCGTCGAGACTCGATCGCCTCGATCCGTGCCACAGAGATCACGGAGCTGATACAGAGGTCACAGAGCGCATGCCCGAGCTGCTCTGTCCCATCGTCGACGCCGGAAAACCATCCCCCGAGGATTGAACCGTCTTGGTGAACTCGGAGTCCCGTCCGTGACCTCAGTGTCCCTTCAAGGAGCCACCGGATGACGATCCGACGCGCGCCCTACTCGACGTTCTGGATCTGCTCGCGGATGCGCTCGAGCTCGTTCTTGAACTCGATCACGGCGCGCGCGATCTCGATGTCGTTGGCCTTGCTGCCGACGGTGTTGATCTCGCGGCCGACTTCCTGGAGGATGAACTCGGCCTTGCGGCCGACGGGCTCTGCGCCGCCGTCGAGCGCCGCGAATTGCGCGAGGTGGCTGCGCAGGCGCGTGAGTTCCTCGCTGATGTCGATGCGGTCGGCAAACAGCGCGATCTCGCGCAGCACGCGCTCATCGCTCACGTCGAGTTCGAGTCCCGCCGTGCGCAGGCGCTGCAGCAGGTTTTCGCGGTAGTTCTGCACCACCTCGGGCGCCCGCCGGGAGACCGCCTCGACCAGCGAAGCCAGCGTGGCCGCCCGCGCCGCGAGGTCGGCGGCGAGCGCGGCGCCCTCTCTTGCGCGCATGGCGCCGAAGTCGTTCAGCGCCGGCTCCATCGCCTCGCGGATCAGCGCCAGGGCGGCCTCGGGCGCGAGGGAGGCCGACTCCACGCGGTTGGCCTGAGCGAGCTGGAAGAGCAGCTCCGGGGTCGGCGTGAACGCGGTGTCGTGCTTGGCTGCGAGCACCGCGAGGCGTTCGAGCGTCGCCGCCACGGCCGCATCGTCCCACGTGAGCCCGCCCGCCGCGGCCGCACCACGCACGTCGATCGAAACCTGCACGCGGCCACGCGCCGCCTTCTCACGCACGAGCGCCGCGATCTCCGGCTCAAACGCCTGCCACTCGCGCGGCAGCGACACCGCGACCTCGAGCGACTTGCGGTTCACCGACGAGAGCTGAACGGTGACTTCCCAATGATCACGAGCGGCCGTACCGCGGCCGTAGCCTGTCATGCTGCGCATGCAGCCAAGGTGAGGACCCGGCAGCCAGGTGCCAAGGGCCAAGGGGACACACCCCGGCGCGCGATCAAGCCTTGTTCCCGAGAATCGCAGCGACCTGCTGCACGTCCTTGTCGCCGCGGCCGGAGAGGTTGACGAGCACGACCTTGCCCTTGCCCAGTTCGCGGGCGCGCTTGATGCCGTGCACGAGTGCATGCGTCGACTCCAGCGCCGGGATGATGCCCTCGAGGCGGGAACAGAGCTGGAACGTCTCCAGCACCTCGTCATCGGTCGCGTAGGTGAACTCGATGCGGCCCTTCTCGCGATAGAACGCGTGTTCGGGCCCCACGGCCGCGTAGTCGAGTCCTGCGGACACGGAGTGCGTACCCTCGATCTGGCCATCGCCGTCCTGAAGGATGAAGGTCTTGCAGCCCTGCAGCACGCCGAGGCGCCCGCCCTCAAAGCGGGCCGCGTGTTCGCCGCGACGAATGCCGCGACCTCCGGCCTCCACGCCCCACATGCGAACGTGCGTGTCGGGCAGGAACTCGAAGAAGAGCCCGATGGCGTTGCTGCCGCCGCCCACGCAGGCGACGAGTTCGTCCGGCAGCCGCCCCTCGCGCGCGAGGATCTGCTCCTTCGCCTCGCGGCCGATGATGCGGTGAAACTCGCGCACCATCATCGGATACGGATGCGCGCCGTAGGCCGTGCCGAGGATGTAGTGGGTCGACCGCACGTTGGTCACCCAGTCGCGCATGGCCTCGTTGACCGCTTCCTTGAGCGTCTTCTGGCCGGCGTCGACGCCACGCACCTCCGCGCCCATGAGCCGCATGCGGAAGACATTCAGCGCCTGGCGCTCCATGTCGACCGAGCCCATGTAGACCACGCACTCGAAGCCGAACTTCGCGCTCACCGCCGCCGTGGCCACACCGTGCTGGCCGGCGCCGGTCTCGGCAATGATGCGCCGCTTGCCCATCCGCCGGGCGAGAAGCGCCTGCCCGAGGGCGTTGTTGATCTTGTGCGCGCCGGTGTGGAGCATGTCCTCGCGCTTGAAGTAGATCTTCGCGCCGCCCACGTGTTCGGTCAGCCGCTCGGCGAAATACAGTTCGGTCGGCCGTCCGCAAAACTCCTTCAGGTGGTGACGCAACTCGGTCTGGTAGGCCGGATCGGTCCGGGCCTTTTCGTAGGCGGCACCCAGTTCCTCGAGCGCCGTCATCAGCGTCTCGGGCACATAGACGCCGCCAAAATCCCCGAAGCGCCCACGCGCATCCGGCAGCGTCTCAGGAGCGATCATGGTGGGGGCACCTTGCGTCGACATATGCCCGAAACCCTGCCGCGCACGGCGGGGTTGGCAAACGGAATTGCCCGGTGTCGCGCCAGGCCACCGTGGGGCGCTTCCGGCCGAGCCGAGACCGCCGACGACGCCCATGGCGGCTTGGCCTGAGGCGTCGCCTTGCCGTTGGACTCCGCCGCCCCTACCCGATCCGCTTGATCGTGACCAGCGTGAGGTCGTCGTGCTGCTTCGAGCCACCGATGAAGCGCTCGACCGTCTCCAGGATGCCGGCGTTGATCTCCGCACTCGCGGCCTGGCGGTGCGTGCGCACCGCGTCGATCAGGCGCGCGGTCGAAAACTCCTTGTCCTCCAGATTGGGAGCCTCGGTCAGCCCGTCGGTGAACAACACCACCATGCCGCCGACCTCCAGCGGCACCGAACAGTCGGCGATGGCCGGATCGAAAAACTCCGGGTCGACCAGACCGAGCGCCATGCCGTCGCAGCGCACCGGCTCGACCACATAAGACCCACGCACCGCGTCGTAACGCCCCACGAGAGGGGCCTCGTGCCCGGCGCGGGCAAAGGTCACGCAACCCCGCCCCGCATCGACGATCGCAACGACCGCGGTGACGAACATGCCCTCGCGGATCTCGCCGGACATCACGCGGTTGACCGACCGGCAGACCTCGGCCGGCGAGTCGGCGTGCTCGAGGGCATGGCGCAGGTGCGTGCGGCAGATCGCCATGAGAATGGAGGCGGCCACGCCCTTGCCCGAGACATCGGCCACGACGACGGCCAACCGGTCGGCCGACAACGGCACGATGTCGACGAGGTCGCCGCCGACGCGTTGCGCGGGAATGTAGCGCGCATCGACATCCAGGCCGTCCACATGCGGCAGCACGGTCGGCACGAGCATCATCTGCACGCTCCGGGCCAGAGCCATGTCGACGTCCATCTGCGTCTTCTCGCGCTGCGAGACGAGCTGCTCGATGTTGTGCACCGCCAGACCGGCCTGCACGCCGAGCGACTGCACGAGTGAGAAGTCCGTATCCGTGAAGGCCTGGTCGTCCGCGGGATTGGCCACGGCCAGCACGCCGATCAAGCGCCCGCGAAACTCGATCGGCGTGGCGATGAGCGAACGTACGGCGAGGGCCGGGTCGTCGTGCCGGACGAGGCGCCCATCCCCCGCCCCGTCGGCGATGCATTCGGCCTTGCGCGTCTGCGCGACCGTGCCGACCACACCTTCACCGAGGGCCAGCTCCTCCGAGCGCAGCACCGTCTCCAGAAACCGGGCACGCGAACCGGCGCGATCCCGCGCGGCGTCGGCAAGGGGCTTCTGCGGCGGGAACAGACCCTGCACGGCAACGCCGCGCAGGCGCTCATCGGTGCCGACCTCGTAGACGCAACCGCTTACCGCCCCGGTGCAGCGCACCGCGGCACGCACGATGCGCTGGAAAAGCGCAGGCCGGTCGACGCCCTCGCTGAGAGCCTCGACCATCTCCTGCATGAAACGCACGGCCATCTCCTTCTCCTGCTGGAGGCGCTGGACGCGCGCATCCAGTCCGCGGGCATGGCGCATCTCGACTTGCAGGCGCCACAGCGCCGCGCCGACGACCAACGCCGCCACGATCAGGCAGGCGAGGGCCATCTCTCAGCCGTGATCGACGCGCCCCTTGAGGAGCGAGATCACATCCTGGAACTTGCTGCGATTGGCCTCGTCCGCCTCGACGAGATCGAGGTGGGCCCGAAGCACGAGCTTGGCAGCCTCGCTCTCGTTCAACTTCGGTCCCGAGAGCGCTTCGCCACCCTGCCGCTGCAGTTCGGCCAGGTCCTCGCCGGTCACGACCGCGGCGAGCCGGTGCAGGCCGAGGTTGCGCACGAGCTCGAGGTTGCGCTGGCCCAGCCGGCAGAGCACCAGCGTGCCCGTGGGCACGGCCTTGCGCAGGTCGAGCGCCGCGCCGGCCAGCACGCCGAGGAACGTGCTGTCCATGCCCGTGCACTCGATGAAGTCGAAGATGAACCGCCGCCGCCCCTCCCGCACCGACTGCTGGACGTAGTCCCGAATCAACTGGCTGTTCTGGAACGACGCCCGCCCGCGGACCCGCACGAGCGTGGGGTCCGAGCTGGCGTCGACGAGAAAGACAGGTCCGTTGTTTGCAGCCATCGCGGGAGGTGTGGGCGGGGAGTCAGGCCATCAGGATGCGTTGCGCACGATGTCACGCAACACGAATGGCAGGATGCCCCCGTGCTGGTAATAATCGATCTCGATCGGCGTATCGATGCGGCAGCGCACCGGCACGTCGATGGCCGAACCATCAGCGCGCGTGATGCGGAGCGTAAGGTCCTGCTGCGGCTTGAGCGCGGGGCTCAGGCCGATCACGTCGTAGACCTCCGTGCCGATGAGGCCGAGCGTCTGCGCCGTGGTGCCTTCCTTGAACTGAAGCGGGAGCACGCCCATGCCGACGAGGTTGGAACGGTGGATACGCTCGAAGCTCTGCGCCACCACGACCTTCACGCCGAGGAGGTTCGTGCCCTTGGCGGCCCAGTCGCGCGAGGAGCCGGTGCCGTATTCCTGGCCGGCGATGACGATGAGCGGCGTGCCGCGCTTCTTGTACTCCTGGGCCGCGTCGAAGATCGCGAGTTCCGTGCCCTCGGGCTGGAGCAGCGTGTTTCCGCCCTCCTTGCCGCCGAGCATGAGGTTCTTGATGCGCACGTTGGCGAACGTGCCGCGGGTCATGATGCGGTCGTTGCCGCGGCGCGAGCCGTAGCTGTTGAAGTCCTCGAAGCTGACGCCGTTCTCGAGGAGGAACTTGCCGGCGGGCGAGGCCTTCTTGATCGCACCAGCGGGCGAGATGTGGTCCGTCGTGACCGAGTCGCCGAAGATGCCGAGCGGGCGCGCACCGCGGATCTCCGCGATCGTGCCGGCCTGCATGGAGAAGTTCACGAAGAACGGCGGCTCCTGGATGTAGGTGCTCGTCGCGTCCCAGGCGTAGACGTTGCCCACGCTCGAGGGGATCTCGTTCCACTTCGGGTTCTGCGCGGCGAAGTCCGTGTAGAGCCTGCGGAACACCTCGGGCTTGAGCGCCGACTGCATGGCGTCGCGCACCTCGGCGATCGAGGGCCAGATGTCCTTGAGGAAGACCGGGCCGGACTTGCCCTGCCCGATTGGCTCGGACGACAGGTCCACATCGACACGGCCGGCGAGCGCGAAGGCGACGACGAGCGGCGGCGACATGAGGAAGTTCGCCTTGATGTTCTGGTGCACGCGCGCCTCGAAGTTGCGGTTGCCCGAGAGCACCGAGGCGGCCACGAGGTCGTTCTTCACCACGGCGTCCTCGACGACGGGCGCGAGCGGGCCGGAGTTGCCGATACATGTCGTGCAGCCGTAGCCCACGAGATTGAAGCCGAGCTGGTCGAGGTAGGGCTGCAGGCCGGTCTTGTCGAGGTAGTCGCTGACCACGCGCGAACCGGGCGCGAGCGAGGCCTTCACCACCTTCGAGACGGAGAGGCCTTTTTCCACGGCCTTCTTGGCGAGCAGGCCGGCGGCGAGCATGACGCTCGGGTTCGACGTGTTCGTGCAGCTCGTGATCGCGGCGATGAGCACGGAGCCGTGACCGATCGAAGCCTTGCCGGAGCCGTTGAGCGCGACCTCGGCCTTCACGGTCGAGAACTCATCGGCCTTCTTGCCAAATCCGTTTTCCGTGACGGGCTTGGAGAAGGCGCCGACGAAGCTGTCCTTCATCTTCGGCAGCTCGATGCGGTCCTGCGGACGCTTCGGGCCGGCCACGCTCGGGACGACCGAAGCGAGATCGAGATCGAGCACCTGCGAGTAGTCGACTTGCCCCTTCTGCGGAATGCCCCACAGGCCCTGGGCCTTGTAGTAATTTTCGAATACCCGGATCTGCTCCTCGCTGCGGCCGGTCGCGCGCAGGTAGGTGACGCACTCCTCATCGATCGGGAAGAAGCCCATCGTGGCGCCGTACTCGGGCGCCATGTTGGCGATGGTGGCGCGGTCGACGACCGGCAGCGCCTTGGCGCCAGGGCCGAAGAACTCGACGAACTTGCCCACGACCTTGGCCTTGCGCAGGAGCTGCGTGACGGTGAGGGCGAGGTCGGTCGCGGTGACACCCTCGCGCAGCGCGCCGCTGAGATGCACCCCCACCACGTCAGGCGTGAGGAAGTACACGGGCTGGCCGAGCATGCCGGCCTCGGCCTCGATGCCGCCCACGCCCCAGCCCACGACGCCGATGCCGTTGATCATCGTGGTGTGCGAGTCGGTGCCGACGAGCGTATCCGGATAGTAGACATCGCCGGTCGCCAGCACACCCTTGGCGAGGTACTCGAGGTTGACCTGGTGGACGATGCCGATGCCCGGGGGCACGACCTTGAACGTGTCGAAGGCCTGCATGCCCCACTTCAGGAACTGGTAGCGCTCGCGATTGCGCTGGAACTCGATCTCGAGGTTCCTTGCGAAGGCGTCGGCCGTGCCGTTGGCGTCAACCTGCACGGAGTGGTCGACCACGAGGTCGACCGGGACAAGCGGCTCGATGATCTTCGGGTTCTTGCCGAGCTTCGCGACCGCGGAGCGCATGGCCGCGAGGTCGACCAGGAGCGGCACGCCGGTGAAGTCCTGCAACACGATGCGGGCGACGACGAAGGGGATCTCCTCGGTGCGGGTCGCGGTGGGCTGCCAGCCGGCGAGGTCGCGGACGTTCTGCTCGAGGACTTTCTTCCCGTCGCAGTTGCGCAGCACGGACTCGAGGACGAGGCGGATCGAGACGGGCAGGCGCGTGATCTTGCCGACGCCCGCGGCCTCGAGGGCCGGGAGCGAGTAGAGCCGGCCCTGGCGGCCGTTGCCCAGGTCGAAGCTCTTCAGCGTGCGAAACGGATCGTGGTGGGAGGACATGGTCGGATCGGAAATTTCGGAAAAAACGCGTCCCGGCGCAATCAGGCGGCCGGGACGCAGCTCACGTCATCGGTCTCAGGCGAGGGCTGCCTTGACCGCGGCGAAGTTCGGGAGGTCCTTCGGGGTCGGCGTCTGCTCGGCGTATTTGATCACGCCGTCCTTGCCGACGACGAAGGCGGCGCGGGCGGCGGTGTCACCCACGCCGGCGAGCATGGGAAAGAGCACGTCATAGGCCTTGGTGACAGTCTTGTTCAGGTCGCTCAGGAGGGTGACCTTGATGTTGTTGGCCTTGGCCCACGCCTCCTGGGCAAACGGGCTGTCCACGGAGATCGCCAGCACCTCGGCATCGAGCTTGGAGTAGTCGGCGAGACCGCCGGTCACATCGCACATCTCGGCCGTGCACACGCCGGTGTAGGCGAGCGGGAAGAAGAGGATGACGGTGTTCTTCTTGCCGAAGTTGGCGCTGAGGGTGACGTCCTTGAGGCCGTCGGCCGTCTTGGTCTTGAGGGTGAAATCCGGGGCTTTGCTTCCTTGGGCGAGTGGCATGTTTGTATTTGTTGGTTAACAGGTTTGGAGGGAACGCTGTCGATTGGACGAGCTCGAGAACGTGTCCCCGCCCCCGGGTTGAGACAAACACAAAGAGCATAAGCGGGAACCATACCGTCAGGGTTCACCGCGGCTTATTTGTTTCCCGCATCAGCGATCAGTTGGCGGCATGGCGCCACGGGATTTCCCCTTGAGCCGTCGTGGCGCGCGCCGCATACCGATCGGCTCCATGTCCTCCCTGATCGAAGACCTCCAGTGGCGCGGCCTGCTGGCCGACTGCACCGACCTGCCCGGTCTCACCGACCGGCTCAAATCGGGACCGGTGACCGTCTATTGCGGCTTCGATCCGACGGCCGACTCGCTGCACGTCGGCCACCTCATGGGACAGCTCACGCTCAAGCGCTTCCAGCAGGCCGGCCACCACGTGATCGCGCTGGCCGGCGGCGCCACCGGCATGATCGGCGACCCCTCCGGCCGCTCGTCCGAACGCAACCTGCTCACGCGCGAGGCCCTCACGCACAACATCACCTGCATCAAGGCACAGCTCGCCAAGCTGCTCGATTTCGAGGTCGCGGCCAACCCCGCCCGCCTCGTCGACAACGCCGAATGGACGGCGCCGATCAGCTTCCTCGATTTCCTCCGCGACATCGGAAAGCACTTTTCGCTGAACGTCATGCTCGCGAAGGACTCGGTGAAGTCCCGCATGGAGGGCGACTCGGGCATAAGCTTCACGGAGTTCAGCTATCAGCTCCTGCAGGCCTTCGACTTTCTCCACCTGCGCCAGGCCTTCGGCTGCGAGCTGCAGATCGGCGGCTCCGACCAGTGGGGCAACATCGTCGCCGGCACGGACCTGATCCGGAAGAAACTCGGCGCCGCGGCCTGGGGCTGGACCTTCCCGCTCATCACCAAGAGCGACGGCACAAAGTTCGGCAAGACCGCCAGCGGCGCGGTCTGGCTCGATCCGCAGAAGACGAGCCCCTACCGCTTCTACCAGTTCTTCATCAACACCGAGGACGTGATGGTCGCACCCTACCTGCGCAAGTTCACGCTCCTGCCGCGCGAGACGATCGAAGCGCTCGAGGCCGAGCACGCCGCCAACCCCGGCGCGCGCGCCGCGCACGCCGCGCTCGCCCGCGAAGTGACGACGCTCGTGCACGGCACCGCGGCCTGCGAGGACGCGATCCGCGCCAGCCAGCTGCTCTTCGGCGGCGACCCGACCGGTGTATCCGAAAGCGCGATGCGCGACATCGCCGCCGAGGTGCCCGGCGCCGCGATCGCACGCGTGACGCTCGCCGGCGCCGGCCTCAACATCGTCGACCTGCTCGCGACCACGAATCTCTGCCCGTCGAAGGGCCAGGCCCGCAAGGACGTCGAAGGCGGCGGCATCTACGTGAACAATACGCGTGTCGCCGACATCAAGCGCCAGGTGACCGAGAGCGACCTGCTGCACGGCAAGCACGTGCTCCTGCGCAAGGGGAAGAGGAACTACCTGCTGGTGTGCGCGGAGTGACGTGCCATCGCGCGACGCAGCTCAGCCGGAGGCCTCATCCCACCTGCTGAGCTGGCTCGCGGGTAGGGCGAGGCCTCCGGCCGAGCCGCGATGGATATTGTCCCACACCAGGAGATCCGTATCCCGGCCACGTGCCCCTGCCCGAACGCCGACGCCTCCACCACACGCCACCAGGTTGGGTGGGGGCAGGGTCACGATTCTTCATCACGATCTGCGCCGCTGATCGCAGCACCAGCGTCCTCACGCTACCGACCGTCGCGCCCGCGGTCCTACGCAACGCGGTTCACTATCACCATATCGGTCGCTGGTGGCTGGATGTCATTCTGCTCATGCCAGACCACCTGCACGCCTTGTTGAGTGTGCCGGCCGGCCAATCGCTCCAAGCAACAATTTCCACATGGAAAGGCTACCAGGCGAAAGCCGTCGGCATCAGGTAGCAGACCGGATTCTTCGACCATCGACTGCGGTCGGATGAGTCGGCGGATGAGAAGATCCGCTATATCCTCAACAACCCGGTTCGCGCCAAGCTCGTCACCTGTCCCGGAGACTGGCCGCATGCGTGGCTGCAGTGGCGCGACGATCTGGTCGACGATGGGCCTCGGCCCACGTGAGCATCTTCGCGGCTCGGCCAGAGGCCTCGCCCTACCCGCTGAGCCCGCTCGAACGTAGGGCGAGGACTCGGCCGCGCCGCATTCGCCCGTTGGCATTCCTACCCCGCCAACTCCTTGCGCAAGCCTTCCGGCAACAGCGCCAAATCGCTCGTGTCTTCGATCGCGAGCTTGATCTGCTCGCGTATCCGGGAAATCGGCACAGGCGGCATGTAGTTCGCGAGTTGCTGGCGCAAGAGGTCCAGCGCCGGCGCCTGGCTGATGTGGTGCTGGCGATAGACGGCGCTCGCCAGCGCCGTGGCGGCGCCGGCCGTGAGCAGTTCCGGCGGCTCGAGGTCGGCCGGGCACTCGCCTGGCAGCTCGAGGCCGAAGCGCTTGAACACACCGCGCAGCATGGCCCAGCGGTCCTTCAGCTCGAAGGCGGGCAGCACCGGCAGGCGCCGATCGACACGACCCGGGCGCTTGAGATCCACCTCGACGAGATCGGGCCGCGAGGTGGCGAGCACCCAGAGCACGCGGCCGCGGTTGTTCTGGTCGGCCATGAACTGCGCGAGCATGGAGTAGAGCCGACCGTTGACGTCGCTCGACGAATCGGCACCGCTGCGGCGCCCCAGCGTCTGGTCGGCCTCGTCGATGAAGACCACGCACTCGCCCACCGCGCCAATGAGCCGGAAAATTTTCTCGAGGTTGCTCTCGGAGCTGCCGACCCAGCGGTCGCGGAAATTCTTCAGCACGATGACCGGCAGCTGCGCCTCGCCCGCGATGCAGTTGACGAGGTAGGTCTTTCCCGTGCCGACCGGCCCGGCGACGAGGTAGCCCATCGGCACGGCCTTGGTCACGCCCTCGCGCATGAGCTTCAGGTCCGTGCGCACGGCGTCCACGAGCTGCGGCTGGCCGTGATAGTCGTCGAGCGTGACCTTCGATTCCACGAACTCCACGAGCGCCGAACTGTCGCGCTCGACCAGCTCCTTGCGCAACGCACTGACGGCTGCCTGATCGAGGGGCTTCTTCGCGTGCGTGCGCCGGCGCAGGAGGCTGACGAGCGAGTTGCGCGTGAGTCCGCGCAGCTTGCGCGCGAGCGTGTCGGGACTCTTCTCATACTCGCCGAGGCTGCCGGGAAAAACCGTCGCGAGGCGCGTCAGGTCCGCGACGAGATCCTCCTCGCCCGGCAGGCCCACGGTGAGCGCCGCCGCCAGCGGATTGTTGCGCACCATCACGTGCAGGTCGCTGAGATTTTCCGCGAGCAGGAAGGTCGTGAGGCTGAACCACTCGTGCGTGGATGGCCGAGACCACTCACGCACCAGCGAGGCGCCGGCGCCGAGGTCGAACTGCAGGTTGCCGGCATCGCCCGGCACAAGCATGTGCGCGTCGCGCAGAATCGCCGCGACATGCACGGGCCGGCGCTCGGAAACCGCCAGGTTGTTCAGGAAGAGGAAGAGCCGGCGCAGCGCCGAGAGATACTCCATCGGCGAGGCCCGCAGGTCGCGCAGCGAGGCGAGCCCATCCCACCCCTCCAGGACCTCGCGCCCGCGGCGGATGTCGATGCCGTGAGCGAGGTCGAGTTCGACGATGACCGTGAATCCTCCGAGCAGGCGGCGCACGAGGAACTCGTCGAGGTCGTGATACTCGGCGAGCGGTCCGCGTGGAGCCGAAACGGACTTCGCAGCCGCCGGCGGCACGAGGCCCGCGGCCTTGGCATCCGCGCCGTGCCAGAAGACATCCTGCACATTGCCGTGCAGGATGAACTGACAGGCCGCCTCGGAGGCGTAGAGCGATTCAAGTTCGTTGATCCAGGATGCCATGCGGGAAGGGGGTTAACCACGGATGAACACGAATGGACACAGATGAATGAAGTCCAGAATTGGGGGTACGACCGCTCAATCGATCGCGGCGACTCTACCGGATGCACTGCTTCCCGAGCCAATCAGGATCGGTGATCCGTGTGCATCCGTGTCCATCCGTGGTTCAACATCTCAGGCTGACTCGCCGAGCTTTGGCTTTTCGGCCGGGGTGGCGGGCGCGGCGGCGGCGCCTTCCTTCGGAGCCATGGCGATGTTCTTGCGGGCGAGGAAATTCGCGAGCGCGGCCTTCTTCGAGATCTCCTGCTCCTGCTGCTTGAGCTTGATGTCGGTGAACTGCGAGGAGTCCTGCGCGGCGCGCAGGCGGCCGGAGGCCTTGTCGAGCTTCTCCGTCACCACTTCCTCGAGACGCGACATGTTCTCGAGCGAGGCGCTTTGCTGAGTGACCGTGCCGGAGAGCATTTCCGAGACGTCGGCCATCGCCTCCTTCGCCTTGGCCTTGGAGAGGCTGGCGGTGAGTTTCTCGATCTTCTTGCGCGTCTCCTTCTCGACGGTCTGACACGCGCCGACGAACTCCTTGTAGGCCTGTTCGTTGTGGTCGAACTCGGCCTTGTTTTCCGCGAGGTCGTTCTCGACCTGCTGGAGCTGCTCGGCGAGTTCGGCGGCGAGTTCCTCTTTGCCCGCGTTGTACATGACCATGACGCGGCCCTCGAGGTCCTGTTTGCGGCGTTCGCCGTCGGCGATCTGGCGCTTGAGCCGCTCGGAGACGGCGGCCATCTGGGCGACGCCGTTTTGCATGCGGATGCGGTTGGCCTTGAGGTCCTCCTTGGCGTTTTCGAGGAGCACCTCGGGATTGCGAAACTCCATCGAGCTGAAGAACAGGCTGATGCGTCCGCGGATCTGGTTATAGAGGCGTGCGAAGAGCGACATGGTGTGGCGGCGTTGGTGGTTGAGGGGCGAAAGGATGCGCGAGGCTCAGGCCTCGCTCTGGAGCTTGTAGCCGACGCGGCGGGTCTTGAAGGCCGGCATCTCTTTGATCGTGGGCGCGAGTTCGGAGCTGAATCGGCCCGACGAGGCAAGTTGGTCGATGGTGTCGTTCACGCGCTGGCTGATCTGGCCGACGGACTTGGAGGCGAAGAGATCGGAGCGCACGAGCTTGAGCTGCTGCTCGATGCGATCGAGCTCGGCGCGAACGAACTCGAGGTTCTCCGCGGCGCGCTGGAACTGCTGGTGGCGTTTGCGCAGGGCCTCGAGCGCCTCCTGTTTGGAGGCGAGGAGTTGCATGCGCGTCTCGTAGGCCGACGTGCCGGGCTCGACCTTGGACATCGCGGACTCGAGCGCCTTGACCTCGGGCTCGAGGTCGAGGATGCGCTCACCGAATTTCTCGTCGATCTCGCGCTCGATGAAGGAGGCGATGTTGGTCTCGTTGCCGAGCAGGCCGAGGAACGACCACATCAGGCCGTCGAGCTTTTCGACGGGGAAATCGGAGGTGTTCGAGTTGGCGAGCTGCGCCTCGATGTCGCGGCACACCTGCACGAGCGCGTCATAACGCTGGCGCTGGGGCGGAATGAGGCGGCGCACCATGCCGTCGCGCTCCGCGCGCACCCCCGCGAGCGCCGCCTCCTCGTCGCGCGCCAGCTTTTCGAATTCCGCCGTATCGACGCGCCGGCGAAACCAGCGCGAGTCGCCGATGAACACCCAGCCGAGCACATAGACGGTCGCGCCGGCGATAAGGCCGAGCGGCTCACCCGAGGCGAAGCCCGCACCGAGCGTCGCGAGCGCGAGCGCGCCATGCGTGAAGCTCGTGGCAAAGGCCTTGAGGTAACCGAGGCGGGTCATGGGTGAAGTCGGCGGGATCGGCTCCCCGCGTCCGCTGCGTGCGTCCCTGGGCATTCGCGGCGGGTTCGGAGAACCCGCCCCACCCGCGGAAATCTCGATCGCCAGATCTTCACTCGACCGTGAACCACTGCACCTCGACGCGCCGGTTCTTCTCGCCGTCGTTGCCGGCCGGCTCCTCCCAGCCGCGGCCGATCACCTCCATGCGCGCGTCAGGCAGCTGGTAGCGTTTCTTCAACTCGACGCGCACCGACTCGGCGCGCTGCCTGGAGAGTTCCATCGCCTTGAGCGCCATGGAACGCACGAGCGACTCGCCGCCCTGTTTGCGAAACTCCGGCACCATCGTGTTGTCGACATGGCCGCGCAGCAGGATGGTCGAGCCGGGCGCGACCTGCAGCAGCTGCTTGATCGAGGCGTAGTTCTTGTCGTTGTCCGGCGTGGCCTGGAGGACGGCGGAGTTCGGCTCGAAGAAGAACCGGATGTCGCGCGTGAGCAGCGGATTCTGCTCGATCGAGCGCGTGCCGGTCGAGCGTATCGGCTGAATCGAGACGGTCTGCGCGGCATACTTCGCCGCGAACGGCGCGTCGAGCTTGAGGTCGAGCTGGCGCTCGGGCGGCACCGAGTGGTTGAGGATCGGGCCGTAGGCGAACATCGCCGAGGTGAAGATGCCCGCATAGCTGCCGGCCGCATCGATCGCACCGGAGAAGAAGGCCTTGTTCTCGGGCAGGTTCGAGAAGTGGATCTGCGCCAGCTCGACCTTGGTCTGGGCGCGCGATTCCCATTTGAACGCCCGGGCGACCACGTCGAGGTGTGCGTCCGGGTTGGTGCGCACCATGTCGTTGCCCGCGAGCAGGCCGTCGACCAAGCCCTCGACGACCTTGGGGTTGGCCTGGGCGAAGGGCTTGTTGACCACGAGCACGTCGGCGACGACGAGGAGATTGCGGTTGTCGACGAGGACACGGGTCTTGCCCTGGGTCGACTCGAGCACCTCCTGAATCTTCGAGCCCCACAACACCGCGCCCGCGATGTCGGTGCGGCCCTCGTTGATGAGCCGGGCGAACAGATCGCCGCCCTCGAAGGAATCCTCGGCATAGACGAGGTTGATCTTCTCGGGATCCGGAGCCTCACCCACATCGAGCGCCTTCACCTCGAGACCGGCTTCCGAGGCGAGGTAGCGGATGAAGAAATCGGCCTCGGTGAACTGCGAGGCCACGACCGTGCGGCCGGCGAGCTGGTTGACGCGCTTGATATCGTTGAGCACGACGATCGCATCGGATCCGCGGGAGAACCCGATCTGCGCCGGCACGACGGCCTGGAAGGTCTTGGCGTAGACCGCGAGCACGTCGACCGTCGTTGCCGAGCCGCCGATGCGACCGGAGTTGAGCGCATCCCAACTCTCCTCCTCACTGATGGTGATGCGGACCTTGAAGCCGTGGTTCTTGAAAAAGTAGCTCTCCTCCGAGGGCGCGAGGCCGCCGTTGGCGACGATCAGGCCGGCGTAGCCCGCATACTCGCTCAGCTCGAGGTCGAAGACGCCATCCTTCATCTGGTAGAGCACGGGCGCAGCGAGGGCGCGCACCTCGGTCTCCGGCTCGATCAGTCCCTCGACCGTCGCGCCCCCGCCGGACTGAGCCGAGGATACCGCGGCCGAAGACGACGTCGCGGCCGGCGCGCCCTGGCCGGCGTTGGGATCGAGACGGTCCCACCAGCGCCAGACGCCAAAACCAACGACAGCGAGAAACACCAACGCAAACAGGGCTTTTTTCATGAGTGGTGCTTGAGGGGGTTGAATCCGTGCGAGCCGGTCGCCCGGTCAAACACGAATGCGGGCGGCAGTGTCGATCCTTCCGCCCGAATCATCAAGCAGAACGCGATCGCCGGGCGATCGGTTTATCCCTCACCGGCCGACCGCCCGTGCAGCACACGGCGTCGGAATCAACATCCCCGCGCATCGTCGCCCACGGGCTGCGGCGATGGCGCCGAATGCGGCCGGCCCTGTCTGCGCGGCCTTTGGTGCGTACGGGACCGGACCCGTCAGACCTTCCTATACTTCCTCGGGTCTATCTTGAACCGATGCCCGGAGTCCAAGTCGGTGAAGATGTGCCAGTGATCGTTGGCCGACTCATGCACGGCCACCTCGAGCACCTGGCCCTGGTCGTAATGATACTCTTCCGATTCAAAGAGGTGATCCTCATGCGGGATCGCCTCGCCCAGCTCCCCGGAGTGGTTCTCCAGGATCTCGATTTTCCAGTTCATTGGGGTGTCCTCCGAATCGTTTGGGGTTAATCGGGCCGAACTGTGGCCGCGATCTTGTGCAACACCCGCGGTCGGTCAAGCGGACCTGGTCAACCGCATTACCTTCCGTCCGCATTCCAAAGACGACCTAATCCAAACTAGAAGAAAAGCGCCTCGGCGAGCGCCCGATCATCTCCGAGCAGGCTGATGGTCGAGCTCATCGATGCCTTGGCCTGCCCCAGATGCGCGTGGAGGCAGGCCGCGCCCCGGGTCAGGTCGAAGGCGAGGCGAAGCGTCCCGCCATCCTCGTAGGCACATCGGACATCCAGGCCGCCCCCCGGCAGGTCCGGCTGGAGGATGGGCCGGTCGCCAAACGACTGAGCCTTCGCGATCGCGGCGCAGTCATCCAGGCGCGACACGAACCAGGTGGCGATCGCGCGCGCCTCGGCCGCGACATCCGGGCCGTGATGCACCGCGATCGACTTGAGACCGTTCACGAGATGCCCGGGGGTGATATAGCTGAGAAAATGTCCCAGGCTCTGCCGCAACGGCAGGACACGCGCGCACGCGAGATCGTGCACGAGTTCGCCGCGCGGCCAGGCATAGGCCTCGACCTCCGGCCGTTCCACCGCGGAGTCGATCACGATGCGCTGCGAGTGCTGCAGCAGGAAGGGATAGTCGCCAAAACGCGCCGCCTGCTGGATGCGATGCGGCCAGTAATAGAGCGGCAGGTCGCTCTCGATCATGATCGAGGCCTGGTTCTCGATGTAGGCGCGTTGCTCGAGTGGATACGAGAGGAGGATCGCCTCGGAGCACACCATCTCGTGGTGGGAGGACCCGACAAAGCACTCACAGAACACCTTGGCCCGGACGTGTCCGCCGCTGCCGAGATCGCGTGGGCACAACACGATCGTGCGGCACGGGTACCGGTGCGAGAAGCGCAAAGCCGTGTCGAAGGCCGCGCGCGCCGTCTCGACCGTGTTCTCCAGGCCAAGGTGCAGGACAAGGTTCATCTGCGAAGCTCGAAACTCCGAGGGTGCGGCCTTGCCCGGCGCGGCCTCCATGTCCCAGACCGCGGCCAGCGTGCGAGCGATGTCGCTCACCGCGGTCTCCATGCCCGGGAGGGAGTCAAAGATCGCGGTCATGGGTGGAAGGCAACCGAAGTTGAAGTGGAAAGCTGAAGTAAAAGCATGGTACGGCAGGAGTCGGAAATCAGGTGTCGTTGGGTCGAGATTCCTCCTTCAACTTCAACTTCGAGCTTCACCTTGGTCCGCGCACCACGCGCCCGTCATGGCCGCCTCCATTGGTGGCGGTCCTTCCAGAGCAGGCGGTCGGCCGCGAGCGGGCCCCACGAGCCGGCGGCATATCCCTCCATGCCGCGTGCCCCGAGCGCGGCCCATGACTCGTGCACCGGCGTGATCAGCTTCCACGACGCCTCGGTCTCGTCGCCGCGGATGAAGAGCGTGCCGTCGCCGATCATCGCATCGAGCACCAGTCGCTCGTAGGCCTCGGGTGTGTTCGAGCCGAACGTCGTCTTGTAACGAAAGTGCATCTTCACCGGCTGGATACGCGTCTCGAGGCCGGGGATCTTGGCGTTGAGCGAGACCGTCGAGCCCTCGTCCGGCTGGATCTGGAAGGCGAGCGTGTTGGATGTGAGGTTGATCATCTCCGACTCGCTGAAGAGGTTGCCCGGCGGACGCTTGAACTGGATGGCGATCTCGCTCACGCGGCGCGCCATGCGCTTGCCCGACCGCAGGTAAAACGGCACGCCGTCCCAGCGCCAGTTCGCGATATTGAGCCGCAGTGCGGCATAGGTCTCGGTGGCGGACTCCGGCGAGACTCCCTTCTCCTGCGTGTATCCGGGCACGGGTTTCCCGGCGACGAGGCCCTCGGCGTACTGGGCGCGGACGGTGTCACCCTCAATCGGGTGAAGGTCGAGCGGGCGGATCGCCTTGAGCACCTTGACCTTCTCGTCGCGCACGGCCTCAGGATCGAGCGACACCGGCGGCTCCATCGCGGTGAGCGCGAGCAGCTGCATGGTGTGGTTCTGGATCATGTCACGCATCGCACCGCTCGTCTCGTAGTAGCCGCCGCGCGTGCCCACGCCCAGGTCCTCGGCGACCGTGATTTGCACGCAGTCGACGTAGTTGCGGTTCCAAATCGGCTCGAAGATCGTGTTGGCGAACCGCTGCACGAGGAGGTCCTGCACGGTCTCCTTGCCCAGGTAATGGTCGATACGGAAGACCTGCTTCTCCTGAAACACCCCGCCGATGACGCGGTTGAGTTCCTGGGCGGAGGCGAGATCGCGGCCGAAGGGCTTTTCGATGATGACCTTCGAGG
The DNA here is from genome assembly GCA_014879845.1 of Opitutaceae bacterium. Taxonomy (GTDB): domain Bacteria; phylum Verrucomicrobiota; class Verrucomicrobiia; order Opitutales; family Opitutaceae; genus JAEWQP01. Next base: position 46,071 of record JACSRI010000163.1, on the reverse strand, counting down.
CCTTCTCCGTGCCGAGATGGCGGGCGGCGAGGCCGGCCGCGCCGAGGTTTTCCAGGATCGGCCGGAAAACCGTCGGCGGCGTGGAAATATAGAACAGGGCCTGCACGTCCTGCCCGACGGACTTCTCGATCGTCTCGATGCGCTGGCGGAGTTGATTGAAGGCCTCGAGCTCGTCGTAGCCGCCAGCCTGGTAATGCGTACGCTCCCCGACCCGCTGCCAGATTTCGGCCTGGAACGGACGGCGCGAGAACTGCGTGATCGCGTCGCTCGCGATCTTTCGAAACTCCTCGTCGGGCACGCTCGTGCGCCCGTAGCCGATGAGGAAAAAGTCCGCGGGCAGCAGGTTGTCGCAGGCGAGGTTGTAGATCGCGGGGATCAGCTTGCGCGCGGTCAGGTCGCCAGACGCGCCGAAGATCACGACGACCGTCGGCGGAGCACCGCGGTGCTTGCTGAGGCCTTTGAGAAACGGATGCCGGGGGGCGGAGTCCATGGGAGGGACGCGGTTCAACCGCGCCCGATCAAGCAACACAAGCAACGTCCACACCGCAAACGAGGAACGTTTTTCATGGGACGCATGAAGGGCGGCACCGGTTGGTTCGATCCGCACTCCACCTGAAGGGAACTCGGAACGCACAGCAGCACGCTGCCCCCCGCGCACGCAAGCGCGACCGAATCAATGCGCTCCCCCGAAGATCAACCCATCCAGGAACCGTATCTCCCGGAAGAACGTGGCCATTTCCACGACGACGAGAATCAACCCGAGCTGCAGCCAGCGCGAGCCTGAGACGATCGCGGCCAGCCTGTCGGTCGCCGCTCGCTCCTGGATACGGACGATCCGAAAGACCCCGTGGTGTATGAGTGCGGCCAGCACGACTCCGGCAGCGACGTCCGAAAGGTAATGCAGGCCGACCGCCAGGCGTGCACACGCCTGGACAGCCACTATAGCCCACGCGATTCGACCCATCCCGAGCTCAAGCCGCCCCACCCCGAATGCCAGCGTCGCCAAGTAGGCAATGTGGTCCGACGGAAAGCACCCCCACCGGAAATCCGGCGAGTGCTCAAAGTGCGGCAGGAAAACCGAACCGATGGCAGCCAGGCCCGCGTCAGGCGCGATGGGGCGCGGTCGCAGCCAGACCGTGGTCACACACCAGACGCCCACGAGCGCCAGCGCACATGACGCGATGGTCGCCAGAACGTCCGACCGCCGTACCGCTGTGTCTCCTGCCCAGTACCAGGCTACGATCAGCGCCGGAGCGATCAGGAGTGCCTTCGTCAGGTCGCTTTCGGTCACTGAAACCAGGAAAGCCGCGGCCGCCGGCTTCTGAGCGACGGCAAGCGCGGCGGATCGGGCAACGACAGCGTCAATGGCCTGGATCGGTATCATGCGTCCGTCGTGCCACAATCGCGATCGTCCGGCTCCAGGGTCGGAACGCACCGCCCGAAAACCCACCATCGCAGCGTTCGATCCGAAAACCCGAGGCCTGCAGCATCCGCAGGGTCGCGGACACCGAACAGAACCGAAAGGTGTCGTGAAAGACCTGAACGGTTCCATCGGCCGCCTGCAGCTCAAACGTCTCCCGGATCCCGGAAGCGGACGAGTCCCATCTCAAACCGCTCACCAGATTCGCTCCGGTTGTTTGTGCGATCTTGCCCTTCAATCCGGGCCAGCGTCGCACCAGCCGGAGAAGCAGACTTCCGCGTCTCTGATCCATCAGCAACAGCCCTCCCGGCTTCAGAATCGAGGCGATCCCGCGCATCAACGTCACCTTGTCCTCGAAAGTGCGGACATAGCCGATCGCGTTGAGCGCGAGTATCACGGCGTCGAACTGCCGTCCTCGCGGAACTTCAGGCATACGGAGGACTTCGAAGGTCGATTCCCCTGAACCGAGTGTCGCGAAGAGCTCGCGGGCCGCGGCGACACGGGCCGCTGAGGCATCCATTCCATGGACACACACGCCGCGGCGAGCCAGCGGCACGAGAAGTCTCCCGAACCCACACCCGAGTTCACACACGCACCCATCGATCCCCGACAAGTTCCGGCTATACCACGCCTCCGACCCCTGGAGGAATCTCTCGCGCGACTCAGCCATGGCGCTCCACGAGCGCTCGAGCCACGGGACCGCGTCGTAGATGGAGTCACCCACCGCGATCGGGTCACGCCAGAAAGCGAAGCCCACAATAGACGGCAACACCACCGATCCCAGCCAGGACAAACAGGGCTCCCGAGCAGCCGAACAGCGCAGAGCGCGGGACGCCGTTTTCGTCGAGCAGCTCGGAGAGCCCGGAAGCCGGCTTCGTGGTCGGATCAAACCGCTCGCCGTTTTCAGGCTGTTGCGGCGCGCGCGACACTTTCGATCGAACAGCGGGGTGGTTCATCGTTCCGCAGCATGACGCGCAGCCTGGGCATGACCACACGGAAACTCTGCGGAAGGCATCCGCGCTTTCAGGCGTCCTCTCACCCGCGGCGGAGAAACTCCTTGGGAAAGAGCGGCACGTTTACGAAATGGAGAATCTCCACGTCGTTCGGACCCGGACCGGTCACGACCTCGACCACGTCGAAGCGGATCGTGCGCGGCGGCGTGCGCAGTTCCCTGACGTAGTCGCGCGCCGCCTGCAGCAAGGCGCGCTTCTTGCGCGGGCGGACGGCGGAGTAGTAGCCGGGCACGCGGGCGTCCGCCGGCCGGGTCTTTACCTCCACGAACACCACCACGCCCTCGTCCTCGGCCACGAGGTCGAGTTCGAGACGACGATCGTGCGGCGAGCGCCAGTTGTGCACGATGCCGCGGAAACCCTTCTCCCGCTTCAGCCAATCGGCGGCGAGACGCTCGCCCACGCTACCGCGTTCCGCCGGGGACGCCGCGGCCCGGGCCGAAGGCTTGAGTCGAGCCACGAGGCGGCGCAAGGGATCGAGCACGGCAGCGGGGGGTCGGCCGGCGGGCGAGCCAGCTAGAAGGTCAGCCGCTGGTTAGGGAAGCGGCAGCGCGGGCATTCACACAACTCCGTGCCGGCCTTGGCCGTGTAGAGCTTGTCGCAGCGGATGCAGTGAAAGTTCACCTTGCGCCGCTCAAGGTCGTAGAGGTGCTTGTCGCGGCGATCGTAGTAGAACCACAGCCCGAACGTCGCCGCACACGCGGTGCCGACATAGATCCCGGCGACGACGCTGAGTGGAATGGTGAACATGGGCTTGGAGACAACAGCGATGGCGCCTGGTTCGCGGCTACGCGGCGGCATTGAACCACAGCCGGCCCGGACGGCACAGAGAAATCGCCGCGACCGCCGGGCGCGGCATGCTCCCCGAAAACAACACGCCGCACCCCCGAAAGGGCGCGGCGTGTCAAAAACTGCGGGCGGAGCGACCTCCGCCCCAGGGAACGCGACTCAGGCCTTGGCCTCGCCCTCGGCGGGCGCGGCGGCCTCGGCGGCGGCCGGAGCCTTGGCCTTGGCGCGGCGGCGGCCGCCCTTGGCGTAGCCCGTGTCACCGGCGCCGACGAACTCGATGATCGCCATGTCGGCGGCATCGCCCAGGCGCGGAAGCGCGAGCTTGTAGATGCGGGTGTAGCCTCCGACGCGATTGGCGAAGTCGGCGGCGCGCTCGTCGAAGAGCTTCTTCACGGCACCGGGATTGCGCAGGCGCGCGGAGGCGAGGCGGCGCTGGTGGATCTTCTTGCCCTCGCCCTTCTTGGTCAGGGTGATGAGCTTCTCCACAAACGGACGCAGGGCCTTGGCCTTGGTCGTGGTGGTCTTGATCCGGCCCTTCTCGATGAGGGAGGAAGCGAGGTTGGCGAGCAGTGCGGAGCGGTGCTCCTTGGTCCTGACGCCGAGTGTCTGGCGGTGTTTGCGGTGACGCATTGCTGAATGGGCGAAGGGCCTGCGGCCAAGGTCCAAGTGCCGGGTTCGGCACTGCGGTCTCGGATGGCCTTCTGTCTACGTGATTCGTGAAACGTGATTCGTGTTACTTCCGGGCGGCTTCGCCGGCCGGTCAGGCATCCTTGCGGGACTCGAGGAGGCGCTCGTCGAACTTCATGCCAAGCGAGAGACCGAGGGCCTCGAGCTTGTCCTTGATCTCGTTGAGCGACTTCTTGCCGAAGTTGCGGTATTTGAGCATCTCCTGCTCGGTCTTCATGGCGAGTTCGCCGACCGTGGTGATGTTCGCGTTGTTGAGGCAGTTGGCGGCGCGGACCGAGAGTTCGATCTCGTTGACCGACATGTTGAGCAGCTTGCGCAGCTTGTTCTGCTCCTCGCTGACCTCGGCACCCTGGTTCTCGAACTCGTACTTCTCGTCCGAGACGCGGTCGAAGACGTCGAGATGGTGCTTGAGGATCGCGCCCGCCTGCTTGAGGGCGTCGTCCGGCGTGATGCGACCGTCCGTCCAGACCTCGAGGTTGAGCTTGTCGTAGTCGGTGATCTGGCCGACGCGCGTGTTTTCCACCGCGTACTTCACCAGGCGCACCGGCGAGAAGAGCGAATCGATCGGGATGACGCCGATCGGCTGGTCCTCCTTCTTATTGTCCTCACCGGGGCAATACCCGCGGCCCGTGCGGATCTCGATCTCGGCGGAGAACGTCATGTTCTTGTCGAGGGTGCAGATCAGCTGCTGCGGGTTGATGATCTGGATATTGGCGTCGGGCTGGATGTCGGCTGCGGTCACCTGACCCTCGCGGGTCACGTTGATGCGCAGGCGGACGGTCTCGCGGGAGTGCGAGACGATGAGGATTTTCTTCAGGTTGAGGACGATGTCGGTCACGTCCTCGACCATGCCGTCCACGCTCTGGAATTCGTGGCTGACCCCGTCGATACGGATCGACGAGATGGCGGCACCCTCGATGGAGCTCAGGAGCACGCGGCGGAGGGAATTTCCGATCGTGTGCCCGTAGCCGGCCTCAAAGGGCTCGGCGATGAATTTGGCGTAGGTGGCGGTGGCGCCCTCCTCGACCTTCATCAAGCGGCTGGGAAGTTCGAACTTGCCAAGGCGTTTCGGCATGGCGGCAAACGGTGTGCGACTACGGTTATCGGTTGGCGGTTAAGCGAAAGAGCAGGCCGAGAAGACCCACTCAGAAGCGGCTGTAGAACTCAACGATGAGCTGATCGTTGATCGCGGGATCCATCTCCTCGCGGACAGGGAGGCGGGTGACCGTGCCCTTGAGGCCGTCGTCCTGGCGGGTGAGCCAGGGCGGAACGGAGCGGACGCGGGTCTCCTCGAGACAGCGCGTGGCGAGCTGGCGGGAGGAGGCGTTGTCCTTGATCGAGACCTCGTCGCCGGCCTTGAGCTGGTAGCTGGAGATGTCGACCTTGCGTCCGTTCACGCGGACGTGACCGTGATTGACGAACTGGCGGGCGGCGCGGCGGGTGCGGGCGAAACCGAGCAGGTAGACCACGCTGTCCAAGCGCGTCTCAAGCAGCTGCATAAAGCGCTCGCCGGTGACACCGCGCTCGCGCTTGGCGAGGGCGAAGACACGACGGAACTGGCGCTCGAGCAGGCCATACATGTAGCGAAGCTTCTGCTTCTCCATGAGGCCGAGGGCGTACTCGGAGTTCTTGCGACGCAGGCGCGGGCCGTGCACGCCCGGCGGGAAGTTGCGCTTTTCGAGCGCCTTGCAGGGGCCGAAGATCGGCTGCCCGAAGCGGCGGGAAATGCGGGAGGAAGGACCGGTATAACGAGCCATGGTGCTCTGGAATCTAAGTGTTTACGTGGTGGATACCGGGCGTGTTACACGCGACGGCGCTTGCGCGGGCGGCAGCCGTTGTGCGGCACCGGCGTGATGTCGATGATCGAGGTGATCTCGAGACCGATGGCCTGGAGGGCGCGGATGGCGGAGTCGCGGCCGAGGCCGGGACCCTTGACGCGGATGACCACGTCCTTGACGCCGTGGGCCATCGCGTTGCGCGCGGCGTCCTGGGCGACGACCTGGGCGGCGTAGGCCGTGGACTTGCGCGAGCCGCGGAAGTTGCACTTACCGGCGGACGACCAGGAGATCACGTTGCCCTTGTGGTCCGTGATGCTGACGACCGTGTTGTTGAAGGTCGCAAGCACGTTGGCGATGGCGGACGTGATGTTCTTGGAGCCCTTGGCGCGGCGGATCTTGATCGCACCAATCTCCTCCTTGAGGAGGTCCTCGGCACTCGGAGCGGACGGGCGGGCCGGCGCGGCGCCCTCGGCGGCCGGGGCGGCGCCTTCGGCGGCGGGAGCGGCAGCCTTGTCGGCGGCAGGCTTGGCAGCTTTGTCCGCCTGGGCGGCGGGAGCAGCCTTGGCGGGCTTTTCGGCAGCGGCGGCGGGGGCGGCGCCCTCAGCGGCGGCCTTCGGGGCGCGCGGCTTCTTGGCGGCGGGCTTTTCCTGGGACTTTTCTTCGGCCATGACGGGTCAGTGTTATTCTTTGGCGCGGACGACGCCGACGGTGCGGCGAGCGCCCTTGCGGGTGCGGGCGTTGGTCTGGGTGCGCTGGCCGCGGACGGGCAGACCACGGCGGTGACGGACGCCGCGGTAGCAGTTGATGGACTGCAGGCGCTTGAGGTTGCCGGCGATCTCGCGGCGGAGGTCGCCCTCGACCACCCACTTGCGGTCGGCGATCATCGCCATGAGCTTGTTGAGCTGTTCCTCGCTCAGGTCATGAGCGCGGGTGTTCGGGTCGATGTGCAGGGTCTCGACCAGGATGCGGGCGCGAGCCGGTCCGATACCGTAGATGTAACGGAGGGCGAACTCGATTTTCTTGTTGGGCGGAATCTCGACGCCAAGGAGACGAGGCATGTGACGATGAGCTTAGGTTTGAGAGAGTGTGTTGGTTGAAAGTGGAGATGCGGGACACCGCTGGATCAGCGGGCCGCGGCGGGCTGCGGGGCAAGTCGCGTGAGGATCTCGGGCTCGCCGGGAGTGATGAGGACGGTGTGCTCGAAGTGCGCGGACGGCTTCTTGTCGCGGGTGACGACGGTCCATCCGTCGGCGAGCACGAGGGTGTCGGCCCGGCCCAGGTTGACCATGGGCTCGATCGCGAGTGTCATGCCGGGCTTGAGCTCGGCCGTGCGCTTGATCGGGCGGTCCACGAAGTTCGGGATCTGCGGTTCCTCATGCATGCTGCGTCCGACCCCGTGGCCGACAAAATCCCGCACGACGGAGAATCCGCGACTCTCGACGTAGCGCTGGATCGCCTGGGAGATGTCCCCCACCCGCTTGCCGGGAAGGGCGTAGCGGATCCCTTCATACAGGGCCTCCTCGGTGACTTTCAGCAGGCGGTCGGCTTCAGGACTAACCGCGCCGATACGGACCGTGCAGGCGTTGTCGCCGATGTAGCCTTGGTAGACCACGACGACGTCGAGGGCGACGATGTCTCCGGAGCGCAGCGTGCGCTTCATGGAAGCGATACCGTGAACGACTTCCTCATTAACCGAGATGCACGTGTGAGACGGGAAGCGGCGGGACCCGACCTGATAGTTGTAGCAGGCGCTGGCGGCACCGTGCTCAAACATCAGGTTGCGTGCGATCTGATCCACCTCGTAGGTCGTGACCCCTTCCTTCGCGTGGGCCTTGAGGGCCTCGAGGACGGTGGCCGCGATGCGACAGGCTTCGCGCATGCGCTCGATCTCGGCGGGTGACTTGATCGGAATCATCGGTCAACGGCGAGAGAACGCACGCTGCTGGCGAACTCAACGAGGGTGGAATCAACTGGGCCGCTGGCGTCCATGGACACCAACATGCCCCGATCGTGGTAATGGCTGGCAACGGATCGGCTCCCGCGAGCCTTGTGGTCAAACCAAGTGCTCACCTCGTCACGCGCATTCGTGCCATCGGCCACGAGAGCGGTGCGACAGTGATCACAGTGGCCGGGAACGAGGAGCACTTCCCTGTTCGGGTAGTGGGTGCACCGGCAAGCCGGGCAGACCAGACGTTCGGAGGCCTCTGCAAGGGCGTCGTCGCGGGAAAGTTCGAACCAGATGCAGCCGGTCAGCGCTTCATCGCGGCTCTCGAGCCACTCGTCGAGGACCACGGCCTGCGCCCTATTCTCCGGAAATCCGGAAAGGGCGAAGCCGCGCGTCGACTTGCGGGACCAGAACCAACGGCGCAAAACCGCGTTGGCGACGTCATCGGACACGGCGCGACGCGAGGCTTTCGCCCGCGCACACTGCTGGCCCAATGGAGTGCCACGCTCGATCTCGTCGCGGAAGAGATTTTCCGCGGAGACGTGCTCGGTTTCCTTCAAAGAACAAATCGAGTCCAGGACTCGGCGATGGAGCGCCCCCTGTGGGCCCACGAGAATCAGCTTCGCATGGAGTGCCTCAAGGGGCGAAAAGGTGACTGAGTTGACGGGCATTCCCTCCGTAGGCAAGAGCGAAATCAGCCTCGCTGCAAGGCCCACGCCAGGATGCCCACCAGAAAGATGCCGCCCACGACGGCGTAGAGAATGCCGGCGTTCTTGAGTTCGGGCGCCGCGGCCAGGACCGCCTCGCGACTCCCCTCGCTGCGACCACGGATACGGCCCTTCTTGAGGAAACCGTCGTAGTGGCGCTGGAGAAGATGCGTCTCGATCTGGCGCATGGTGTCGAGAACGACACCCACCGTGATGAGCATGCCGGTGCCGCCGAAGAACGTCGCGATGCGATAATTGACGTTGTACTCGAACAACAGGTAATCCGGGATGATCGCGATGACCGTGAGGAAGATCGCACCGAAAAGGGTCAGCCGCGTCATCACGAAGTCCAGGAACTTGGCGGTGGGCTCGCCCGGACGCACGCCGGGGATATAACCGCCATATTTCTTCAGGTCGTCAGCGATCTGGATCGGTTTGAACATGACCGAGACCCAGAAGTAGCTGAAGAACAGGATGAGCGTGGAATAGCTGACGTAGTAGAGCCAGTGACCGCGCAGCAGCTCGTTCGAGAACTCCGTGAGGAACGGGATGTCGAAGGCCGCGCCCAGCTGCGAGAGGATCTGCTGCGGGAACATCAGGATCGCGCTGGCGAAGATCACCGGCATGACGCCCGAGTAGTTGACCTTGAGCGGCAGGTAGGAACTCTGGCCGCCATAGACTTGGCGGCCGACGACCCGCTTGGCATACTGCACGACAATCTTGCGGGTGGCCTGAGTGATGGCGACGATCGAGGCGATCACGATCACCATGAGCAGGAGCATGAGCACCGCATGGGCGATGGTCAGGCGCTGCCCAGCACCCACCGGCACCGTGAACAGGCGGTAGGTCGCCTGCACCGCGCCCGGGAGGTCGGCCAGGATGCCGATCGTGATAATGATCGAGACGCCGTTGCCGATGCCGCGCTGGGTGATCTGCTCACCGATCCACATCAGTAGCATCGTGCCCGCGGTCAGGAACACGACCGAGTTGATGAGGAACCACAGGTGGCTCGAGACCACGATGGGCCCGTAGGTCGCGATATCGTAACCTTGGAAGAGCTTGGCGGGATTCTCGAGCGCGAGGATGAGCAACGTACCCTGGAGCAGGCAGATGATCAGCGTGGCGTAGCGAGTGTACTGGGTCAGCTTCTGGCGGCCGACGTCGCCTTCCTGCTGGAGGCGGGCGAGACCGGGCACCACCGCGGCCATGAGCTGGAAAATGATGGACGCGCTGATGTAGGGCATGATGCCCAGCGCGCACACCGCGCCCTTGAGGAGGGCGCCACCCGTGAACATGTTGTAGAGGCCGACGAGCGAACCTGCATCGCCCTGCGCCTGCGCCGCGAAGAACGTCTGCAGCGGCATCGTGTCGATTCCCGGAAGGGGAATGTTCGAGCCCACGCGGGTCACGAACAACAGCGCAAGTGTCAGGAAAATGCGCTGCCGAAGCTCAGGAATCTTCAGGCAGTTGGCGAAGGCGGAAAACATTGGGGAATGCGGAATGCAGGTTGCGGACTGCGGAATGGGCCGATCGCGGAGTCAGTCAGCAGATTGGCTCAATCCGCACTCCGCAATCCCCAATCCGCACTCGGCTCAGGCGACGATCGCCTCGCCGCCGGCCTTTTCGATCTTGGCCTTGGCCGAGGCGGAGAACTTCGAGGCCTTCACCTTGACGGCGCGCGAGAGCTCGCCGTCGCCGAGCACCTTGACGAGCTCGGAACCGCCGCGGACCAGGCCCGCCGCGACCAGCGCCGCGACGTCGATCTCGGCCACGGAGGCGTCAACCTTGGCGAGATCGCCGATGTTGACCACCGCATACGAGGTCCGGAAGTTGTGATTGTTGAAACCACGGTGCGGGAGCTTGCGGTAGAGGGGCATCTGGCCGCCCTCGAAACCGGGGCGGATGGAGCCGCCCGAGCGGGCCGTCTGGCCCTTGCCGCCGCGGGTGGAAGTCTTGCCGTGGCCGCCGCCTTCGCCGCAGCCGACGCGCTTGCGGCGATGAACGGCACCCTTGACGTTGGAAAGTGAATGCAGACGCATGGTGGGAGTTTCCCCGGGTGTTACTTGCCCGAGGCGGTCGCCTCGGTGCTGCGGAGCTTCGTGAAGTCCTCCGCGAGCTTGAGCTTGCGCAGACCATCGAGCGTGGCGTTGACCACGGCGATGTGGTTGTTCGAGCCGAGCGACTTGGACAGGACGTTCTTCACGCCCGCCGCCTCGAGCACGGCGCGCACGCCGCCGCCGGCGATGATGCCGGTACCGGCGCTGGCCGGACGCAGCAGCACGCGGCCGCCATCGGACTCGCCGATGACCTCGTGCGGGACGGTGTCGCCCTTGAGGCGGACCGGAACCATGCGCTTGCGCGCACGCTCCGACCCCTTGCGGATCGCCTCGGGCACCTCGTTGGCCTTGCCGTAACCGATGCCCACGCGGCCCTTCTGGTCGCCGGTGACCACCAGGGCGGAGAAGCTGAAACGACGTCCGCCCTTCACGACCTTGGCGCAGCGGTTGATGTAGACGACCTTCTCGGTCAGCTCAGGCGAGGAGCCCTCGCGGGAATCCTGCTGCGGCTGCTGTCTCTGGGATGAATAACTCATGGGCGGGTCAGAACTGGATGCCGGTGGAGCGGACGGTGTCGGCGAACGTCTTCACGACGCCGTGATAGACGCGGCCCGCGCGATCGAAGACCACGCTGGACACGCCGGCGGCCTTGGCCTTCTCGCCGAAGGCCTTGCCGAGCGCCTCGGCGCCCTTGCGGTTGGCGGCCAGCTTCTGGTCGCGCAGCTCGGGAGCGAGGGTCGAGAGGAAGACGACCGTCTTGCCGGCCGCATCGTCCACACACTGGGCGTAGATGTGCTTGCTGGAAAAACGGACGGTGAGACGGGGACGCGCGGCGGAGCCGACGACCTTTTTGCGAATGCGCCAACGGCGCTTCTGGAGAAGTTCTGCTTTCTTGATCGTATTCATGGGCGGGTGTGTGCTTTGGCGGGACACGCGGATCGGGGGAAGTCCCCTCACCTGCCGGGTCCTGCGGACCGCGATCAGGCGACGGTCTTGCCCTCCTTGCGGCGAACACGCTCGCCGACGATGCGCACGCCCTTGCCCTTGTAGGGCTCCGGCGGATAATAGCTGCGGATCTCAGCCGTGACCTTGCCCACGAGCTGCTTGTCGGGGCCCTCCACCTTCAGCTTCGTGCCGTCGGTGACGGTGATCTTGATGCCGGCCGGGATCGTGTAGAGGATCGGGTGCGAGTAGCCGAGTGCGAGGTCGAGCACGCTGCCCTTGAGGTTGGCCTTGAAGCCGACGCCCTGGATCTCGAGCTCCTTCGCGTAACCCTCGGTCACGCCCTTGACCATGCCGGCGATCACCGAGCGAGCGGTGCCGTGCATGGCCTTGGCGAAGCGGCTCTCCTCGAGCGGCTTCACGCTGACCTTCTTGTCGGCGAAGCTGATGGCCACGACCGGCGAGAACGTCTTGGTCAATTTGCCCTTGGGTCCCTCGACATTGATGGTCGTGTCCTTGACGTCGACCTTGACCTTGTCGGGAACGGGGACGGGAAGTTTTCCGATGCGACTCATGGTAGTGTGCTCCTTACCAGACGTTGCACACCAGCTCGCCGCCCAGCTTGTTGCGCCGGGCGTCGCGGTCCTTCATCAGGCCGTGCGAGGTGGAAAGGATGGAGATGCCGAGGCCGTTGAGCACGCGGGGGATCTCGGAATAGCGGGTGTAGAGGCGGCGGCCGGGCGTGCTGACACGCTTCAGGCCGGTAATGGCGGGCACGCCGTCGACGTACTTCATCTGCACGATGAGCGTCTTGTGGCCGGCCTCGTCGGCGCCTTCGGAGATCGCGCCCACGTAGCCCTCGTCGGACAGGATCTTCGCGAGACCTGCCTTGAGGCGGGAGTGCGGCACCACGCACTCGGCGAGCCGGGCCTGCGACGCATTGCGCAGGCGCGTGAGAAAATCAGAGATGGGATCGTTCATGTGTGTTTCGGATGGTGGCGCCGGATGATATCCACACTTCCGACGCCGGTGAGTGTATCTGCTTCGTGCTTACCAGGACGACTTCGTCACGCCCGGGATCTTGCCGGAGAGCGCGAGTTCGCGGAAGGTCAGGCGGGACACGCCGAAGCGGCCGATGAAACCGCGCGGACGACCCGTGAGCGAGCAACGGTTGCGCACGCGGATGGGCGAGGAGTTGCGCGGGAGCTTGTTGAGGGCGCGCTGCGCCTTGAAGAACTCCTCGTCGCTGGTGTTGGGATTGGCGAGGATCGCCTTGAGCTCGGCGCGCTTGGCGGCGAACTTGGCGACGAGATCCTTGCGGAGCTGGTTCTTCTCGAGAGTGGAGGTCTTGGCCATGGCGGGTGTCGAAAGGATTAGGCGGCGGTGGGAGCCTTGGCGGGAGCCTCGGCGCGGCGGAACGGCATGCCGAAAAGCTTGAGCAGGTCGCGGCCCTCGTCGTCGGTCTCGGCCGTCGTCACGATCGCGACGTCCAGGCCCGGGTGCGTCTTGTGGGTCTCGACGTTGATCTCCGGGAAGATCGTAATGTCGGTGATACCCAGGTTGTAGTTGCCCTGGCCGTCGAGTTTGGTCGGGACGCCGCGGAAGTCGCGGATCGTCGGCAGCGCCACGGCGATCAGGCGGTAGAGGAACTCATACATCGAGTCCCCACGCAGCGTGACCTTCACGCCGATGTTCTGCCCCTCGCGCAGCTTGAAGTTGGCGACGCTCTTGCGGGCCTTGGTGACTACCGGCTTCTGGCCGGAGATCAGGCTGATGTCCTTCACCAGGTCGGCCAGGACGTTCTTGTCGGCGCCGGCGTCGACGCCGGAGTTGATCACGACCTTCGTGATCTTCGGGATCTGGTGGACGTTCTGGTAGCCGCGCAGCTTCTGCAGCTCGGGCTTGATCGTTTCGTTGTAGTGCTTGCGAAGAAAGGCGTTGCTCATGGGATGTGCGCCGGATTTCCGACCCGGTGCGGGATGTGCCTAGGTGATTCTTGGATACGCAGGCGGCTCAGGCGGCCGCACCGCGCTTGGCCTTGCGGGCGTCGTACTCGGAGGCGAGCATCAGCTTGGAGACGTGGAGGGAGCCCTCGCGCTCGATGATGCCACCCTTGTCGGTCTCCTTGGTCTTTTTCTGCGCCTTCTTGATCATGTTCACGCCCTCGACGATGGCGCGGCCCTTGGCGCGCTGCACCTCGAGGACCTTGCCACGCTTGCCGGCCTGGGAACCGTTGATGACGACGACCTCGTCGCCGCGTTTGATATGCAGCTTCATCAGAGGACCTCCGGAGCGAGGGAGATGATCTTCATGTAGTTCTTCGAGCGGAGCTCGCGGGCGACCGGCCCGAAGATGCGGGTGCCCTTCGGGTTGCCGTCGGCACCGAGGATCACGACCGCGTTGCTGTCGAAACGCAGATAGCTGCCGTCGGCGCGACGGATCGGGGCCTTGGTGCGGACAACCACGGCGCGGGCGACCTCGCCCTTCTTTACCGAGGCGTCGGTGCTGCTCTCCTTGATGTTGACGACGATGAGGTCGCCGACGGAGGCGGTCTTCTTGGCCTGGCCGATGCGCCGGATCATCGAAGCCTTGCGGGCCCCGGTGTTGTCGGCGACATCGACGATGGAACGCATTTGGATCATGGTGTGATCACTCCTTGGCGGCTGCGGTTTCGGCGGTCTCGTCCTTGAGCTGGGCGACCTGCTGGGGGGCGCGCTCGAGCACCTGGGTCACGCGGAAGCGCTTCAGGCGGCTGATCGGACGGGTCTCCATCACCTCGACGCGATCACCGACCTTGGCGGTGTTCTCCTCGTCGTGGACGTGGAGGACCGACTTGCGGTTGATGATCTTCAGGTACTGGGGATGGCGGACCTTGAACGGAATCGTGACCTTGATGGACTTGTCGCCCATCTTGCTGGTGACGGTGCCGACGAGGACCTTGCGTTTGCTACGCGGGGAATTTTCCATGGTGGTGGGCGGCGGTTAGCTCGCGGAAGTCGCGGCGGCGGCCTTCTTCTTCTGGTTGAGCACGGTCTCGAGGCGGGCGATCGTCTTGCGGCGCTCGCGGATCTCGTGGGTCTTTTCGACCTGACCGGTCTGGCGGCCCAGGCGCAGCTTGAGGGACTCCTCACGCGTGTCGCGCAGGCGCTTCTCGATCTCGGTCACGGACAAATCTCGGATTTCCTTGGCTTTCATGGCGTCGTGTGGGCGGCTCAGACAGCGCCTTCGCGGGCGATGAACCGGCAGGGATGACCAATCTTGGTGTCGGCGAGGCGGAGGGCCTCCTTGGCGAGCTTCAGCGGCACTCCGGCGATCTCGAAAAGGACCAGACCGGGCTTGACCATGGCGCAGTAGTATTCGACCGGGCCCTTGCCTTGGCCCATTCGAACCTCGAGAGGCTTTTTGGTGATCGGCTTGTGCGGGAACACGCGGATCCAGAGCTTGCCCTTGCGCTTAAGGTGGCGGCTGATGGCCACGCGTGCGGCCTCGATCTGGTTGGACGTGACCTGGCCGCGGCCGAGGACCTGGATGCCGAATTCGCCGAAAGCGAGCGTGTTGCCAGCGGTCGCGTTGCCGGGATTCGACCCCTTCTGGGTCTTGCGATACTTGGTGCGTGCGGGTTGGAGAGGCATGGCTTCTTAGGATCTCAAATGTGAAATCTCAGATTTGAGATTCGAAGGTTAGTTGATGTCGGACTCCTTTTTGCAGATCCAGCACTTCACCCCGATGATGCCGTAGACCGTGTTGGCCTCGGCAAAACCGTAGTCGATGTATTCACGAAGCGTATGCAGCGGCACGCGGCCGGTGCGCTGGATCTCGGTGCGCGCGATGTCGGCGCCGCCGAGGCGGCCGGCGACGCGGACCTTGATGCCCTCGGCGCCGAGGCTCATCGCCATCTGCACGGCCTTCTTCATGGCGCGGCGGAAGGAGATGCGGCGCTCGAGCTGGAGGGCGACGTTCTCGGCCACGAGCTGGGCCTCGATCTCGGGCTTACGCACCTCCTGGATGTCGAGAAGGATCTCCTTGCCGGTCATCTTGGCCAGGTCCTCCTTGATCTTCTCGATCTCGGCGCCCTTCTTGCCGATAACGATGCCCGGGCGGGCGGTGAAGATCTTCACGCGGATGCGGTTGGAAGCGCGCTCGATGAATACGCGCGGCACGGAGGCGAACTTCAACTTCTCGAGCAGGATACCGCGGATCTTCTGATCCTCGGCGAGGACGAGCGGGAACGACTTGCGGTCCGCATACCAGCGCGACTGCCAGTTACGGCGGACGGAGAGACGGAAGCCGACGGGATTGGTCTTTTGGCCCATGGTGGGTATCAGGCGGATTTCTTGGCTTCGTCGCTCAGGACGATGCGGATGTGGGACATCTTCTTGCGGCGCGGGGCGGCGGAACCACGGGCGGCGGCCTTGAAGCGCTTGAGCACCGGTCCCTGTTCCACGATCGCGCGTTTCACGATGAGGCTCTCGACGGAGAGCTCGTTGTTGTTTTCCGCGTTGGCGACGGCCGACTTGAGCGTCTTGGCGACGAGGCGGGCCGACTTGCGCGGGATGAAGCGCACGAGCTCGAGCGCCTCGGAGGCGGAGCGGCCCTGGATGACCCGCGTGATCTCGCGGACCTTCTTGGGCGACATGTGCGCGTAACGGGTGAGTGCTTGGACTTCCATGGTGTTGTCTCCCAGGATCAGACCGCCTTGGCGGTGTGCGCGCCGTGCGCCTTGAAGATGCGCGTGGCGGCGAACTCACCCAGCTTGTGACCGACCATGTTCTCCGTCACGTAGACCGAGACGAAGCTCTTGCCGTTATGCACGTTGAAGGTCTGGCCTACGAACTCCGGCGTGATCGTCGAGCGACGGGACCACGTCTGGATGGGTTTGCGGGCGCCGGCCTTCACGGACTTTTCGACCTTGTCCATGAGATGGGGGTCGACGAAGAAACCTTTTTTGACGGAACGAGCCATGGCGGGTTAGAGCTTCTTGAGTTTCCGACCGTTGCGACGGTGGATGATGAGGTTGTTCGTTTCCTTGGACTTGCGGCGGGTCGGGAAACCCTTCGCCAGCTGGCCCCACGGGGAGACGAGCTGGAGGTGACCACCACCACCCTTCGACTTGCCCTGGCCGCCACCGTTGGGGTGATCGACCGGGTTCATCGCCATACCGCGCACGCGCGGGCGCTTGCCGAGCCAGCGGTTGCGGCCGGCCTTGCCGAGCTTCTGATTCATGTGCTCGCCGTTGCCGACCTCGCCAATCGTGGCGCGGCAGGCGGCCGAGACGAGTCGGATCTCACCGGACGGGAGCTTGATCGTGGCCTGCTTGCCCTCGACGCCGACCAGCTCGGCGGCGTTGCCGGCCGAGCGACCGAGCTGGGCTCCACGACCCGGATACAGCTCCACGGCGTGGATCTTGGTCGCGGGCGGGATGATCGAGAGGGGCAGGTTGTTGCCCACCTTGAACTCGGGCTTGTTCGTCGCGACGACGGTGTCGCCCACCTTCACTCCGGTCGGCGCCAGGATGTAGCGTTTCTCGCCGTCGGCGTAGGCGAGCAGGAGGATGTTGGCCGAGCGGTTGGGATCGTACTCGATCGCCTGGACCTTGGCCGGGATCTCCAGCTTGTTGCGACGGAAGTCGACGATGCGCAGGAGGCGCTTGTGGCCGCCGCCGCGACGGCGCGAGGTGACACGACCGTTATTGTTGCGGCCGCCGCTCTTGCCCTGCGACTCGGTCAAGGCGCGCTCGGGGCGCTTCTTGGCCAGCTCGGCCACCTTGTTCAGCTCGGTGAACCGCAGCGTCGGCGTGATGGGACGGAATGCTTTGATCGGCATGGTGTGTTACTCCGGGTCTCAGACCATCTCGATCTTGTCGCCCTGCTTGAGGGTCACGATCGCCTTCTTGCGGTCGGACTTGTAGCCGGGCAGGCCCTTGCGCGAGCGCGTCGGCTTGCCCTTGACGTTGATGACGTTCACGCGGGTGACGGTCACCTTGAAGACGTGCTCGACGGCTTCCTTCACCTGGAACTTGTTGGCGTCGGGGAACACCTCAAAGGTGTATTGATTGTGCTCGGACGACGCGCGGTTGGACTTCTCCGTGAGACGGAGGGTTTTGAGAACTTTGTCGGCGCTGACCATGATCAGGCTCCCTTCAGGCGGCTGACGACGGCATCCATGGCGCTCGAGGTGAGCAGGATCCGGCCGTAGCGGCAGAGTTCGGTGGTGTTGAGGTTGGACGCCTCGGTCGTGGCAACGCGGGCGAGATTGCGCGCGGCGCGGCTGGAGGCGTCGTCGAGCTTGGTGTCGACGATGAGGACCTTGCCCTTCGGGGCGATCTTGGTGACCACGCCGTTGAGGGCCTTGGTCTTGGCGTTCGGCACCTCGAGCTTCTCGATGATGTCGATCTCGCCGGCGATCGCGCGGTCGAAGAACGCGCGCTGGAAGGCGAGCGACTTCACCTTGGCATTGATCTTCTTGGAGTAGTCGCGGGGCTTCGGGCCGAAGACGACACCACCACCGGTCCAGACCGGCGAGCGGGTCGAGCCCTGGCGCGCACGGCCGGTGCCCTTCTGCTTCCACGGCTTCTTGCCACCGCCGCGAACCTCGCCGCGGGTGAGCGTGGAGTGCGTGCCGAGGCGCGCGTTGGCGGCCTGGGCGACGACCACTTCCTTCACGGCCTGGACGCCCTTGTCGCCCTCGAAGACCGGGATGTCGGCGTACTCAACCTCGCGGTTGAACGAGCCATCAGCGTTGTAGATCTTGAATTTCATGGCGCGTGTCTCGTCGGTTACTTGCCACCCTTGATGGCCGCGCGAATCACGACGTCGTCGCCGGTCGCGCCGGGAAGGGCGCCGCGCACGAGGATGAGATTCTTCTCGGGGATGATCTTCACGATGCGCAGGTTCTGCACCGTGCGACGCTCCTGGCCCATGTGGCCGGGCATCGTCTGGTTCTTCCAGGTGCGACCGGGCGTCTGGCGCTGACCGATCGAGCCGATGCGGCGGTGGAACATGGAGCCGTGGGCGGCGGGACCGCCGTTGACCTTCCAGCGCTTGACCACACCTTGGAAGCCCTTGCCCTTGGTCACGCCGATGACGTCGACGATCTGGCCCTCCTTGAAGACCGCGTCGACCGTGACGACGTCGCCGGCCTTGAGCTGGGAGGCCTCGCTGAGACGGATCTCGCGGAGGAGCTTGTGCGCGTCGACGCCCGCCTTCTTGAGGTGCCCGGTCTCCGGATCGTTGATACGGTGTGCCTTGGTCTTGAGGAAGCCGATCTGGACAGCATGGTAGCCATCCTTCTCGGGCGACTTGACCTGCACCACCGGGCAGGGACCTGCCTCGACGACGGTGACGGGAACGAGGACGTTGTCGCCGTCGTAAACCTGGGTCATGCCCAGCTTCGTACCCAATAGAGTGTTGATCATGTTTTCTAAGCGGTAGGTGTCCCCGCGGGCGGGACGTTTCAGTTTCGACCTACATTAGATGGATCCGGGAGCGCCGGACCCTATCTGTCTGCAGACCTGTCTAGTGAAGGGTTACTCCATGCGGCTCAGACGTTGATCGTGATGTCAACGCCCGACGGCAGGTTCAGTTTCTTGAGCTCGTCGACCGTCTGAGCCGTGGGCTCGATGATGTCGATGAGGCGTTTGTGGGTGCGGATTTCGAACTGCTCCATCGACTTCTTGTCGGCGTGCGGGGAGCGGTTGACCGAGAGCTTCTCGATGCGGGTCGGGAGCGGCACCGGGCCGGCGACGCGGGCGCCGGAGCGCTTGGCGGTGTCGACGATCTCGGTCGCGGACTGGTCGATGACTCGGTAGTCAAAACCCTGAAGACGGATGCGAATGCGTTGGCCTTTCATGGCGGTCAAGCGGGCAAAGAACGGGAGGTTTTAGGTGCGGGCCGGGGCGCGAGTGGAGGTCTCGACGATCTTGGTGAGGATCGACGACGGGACCTGCTCAAAGTGCGAAGGCTCCATGGAATAGCTGGCACGTCCCTTGGAGAGGGAACGGATGTCGGTGGCGTAGCCGAACATGGTCTCGAGCGGGTTGAGCGCGGTGATGATGCACGCGCCCTCGCGGCTCTCCATGCCCTGGATCTGGCCACGGCGACGATTGATGTCGCCCATGATGTCGCCCTGGTATTCCTCGGGAACGGTGACCTCGACCTTCATGATCGGCTCAAGCATGATCGGCTTGGCCTTGGCCATGGCGTCCTTGAAGGCAAAGATGCCGGCCATCTTGAAGGCGATTTCCGACGAGTCGACCGGGTGGAATGAGCCGTCGACGATACGAATCTTGACGTCGACCACCGGGAAGCCGGCGACCGTGCCGTTGTTCGTGCCCTCGAGGATACCCTCAGTGGCGGGCTTGATGAACTCCTTAGGAATGACACCGCCGACGATCTCGTTGAGGACCTCGACGCCTTTGCCCTTCTCGTTCGGCTCCATCTTGATCACCACGTGGCCGTACTGGCCCTTGCCACCGGTCTGACGGACAAACTTGCCTTCGCCATCGGCCGCCTTGGTCACGGTCTCGCGGTAGGCGATCTGCGGCTTGCCAGCCTCGGCCTCGACCTTGAACTCGCGCAGCATGCGGTCGCGAATGATTTCAAGGTGAAGCTCGCCCATGCCGGCGATGATCGTCTGGCCGGTCTCCTCGTTGGTCGAGACACGGAAGGTCGGATCCTCGGCGGAAAGGCGGGCCAGCGCATTGCCCATCTTCTCCTGGTCGGACTTGGACTTCGGCTCGATCGACATCGAGATGACCGGCTCTGGGAACGACGGCGGCTCGAGGCGGACATCGAGATCCTCGTCGGAAAGGGTGTCTCCGGTGATGACATCCTTGACGCCGATCACGGCGCAGATGTCACCGGCATACGCCACATCGATCTCCTCCTTGTCCATCGCGCGCATCAGCAACAGGCGCGAGACGCGTTCGGTGCGGCGGGTGCGGGGATTGTAGAGCGGTTGCCCCTTCTTGAGCTGGCCCTGGTAAACGCGGACGAAAACGAGGCGGCCGACAAACGGGTCGCTCCAGAGCTTGAAGGCGAGGCCGGCGGTCTTGAGACGATCGTCGGACTTCACCACCATCTCGGTGCCTTCGCTGTCCTGGCACTTGATCTCCGGGACGTCGAGCGGGTTGGGCAGGTAGTTGACGACGCAGTCGAGCAGACGCTGCACGCCCTTCTTCTTGAAGGCGGAGCCGGGGATGACGCCCGTGAACTTGAGGGCGATGGTGGCCTTGCGAATACCGATCAGGAGCTCCTGCTCGGTGACCTCTTCTCCGCCGAGGTATTTCTCGGCGATGGTGTCATCGCTATCGCCGACGGCCTCGACAAGCTTCTCACGGTACTCCTTGGCCTGGGCAACCATGTCGGCCGGTATCTCGACCGGAACGGCCTTGATGCCGAGCGGGTCGGAGGGATCGGTGTCGCCGAACATGTAGGCCTTCATCTGCACGAGGTCGACGAGGCCGCTGAAGTTCTCCTCCGCACCGATGGGCAGGAAGAGCGGATGGGCGTTGGCCTTCAGCTTCGTGCGCATTTCCTCGATACAGGCGAAAAAGTTCGCGCCGACGCGATCCATCTTGTTGACGAACGCGATACGCGGCACGCGATACTTGTTGGCCTGGCGCCAGACCGTCTCGGACTGCGGCTGGACGCGCCCAACGGCGCAGAACACGGCGACACAACCGTCGAGCACGCGGAGCGAACGCTCCACCTCGGCGGTGAAGTCCACGTGGCCGGGAGTGTCGATGATGTTGATCCGGGTCTTGATGCCCTTGAAGGGACCGACCGAGGCGACCCAGGCGCAGGAAATGGCGGCGGCGGTGATCGTGATGCCACGCTCGCGCTCCTGCTCCATCCAGTCGGTGACGGCGGTGCCTTCGTGCACCTCGCCCATCTTGTGGACGGTGCCGGTGTAATAGAGGATGCGCTCGCTGGTCGTCGTCTTGCCGGCATCGATGTGCGCGGCGATGCCGATGTTGCGCGTCCACTCCATCGGAGCGGGACGCGACGCGGCGTTGGAGGCCGACAGCTGGGACTTTTCCGTAACGATCTGAATAGACATCGGCTTACCAGCGGAGGTGAGCAAAGGCGCGGTTCGCCTGGGCCATCTTGTGCACGTCGTCCTTCTTCTTCACGACCGTGCCCGTGTTGTTGTAAGCGTCGACGATCTCGGCCGCGAGAGCCTCGCGCATGGGCGTGCCCTTGCGTGAGCCAGCGGCGTCGAGGATCCAACGAAGTGCGAGGCTCTCCTGGCGTTCGAACGGAATTTCGACCGGCACCTGATAGGTGGCGCCACCAACGCGGCGACTCTTCACCTCGAGCTTCGGGCGGACATTCTCGAGCGCGCCGAGGAGGATGTCGACCGGATCGCCCTTTTCGAGCTTCTCGGAGACCTTCTCAAACGCACCGTAGACGATGCGCTGGGCCGTGGTGCGTTTGCCGCTGTTCATGACGGCATTGACGAGGTGCGCGACCAGGGTGCTGTTGTGCCGGACATCCGGCAGACGCTCGCGCTTGGTGGCTCTGTGGCGACGTGACATGGCTTGGGCGAATTACTTGGCGGCTTTCGGACGCTTGACTCCGTACTTGGAGCGACTGCGGCGGCGCTTCTCCACGCCGAGGGCGTCGAGGGTACCGCGGACGATGTGGTAACGAACACCGGGGAGGTCCTTCACGCGACCACCACGCACGAGCACGATCGAGTGCTCCTGAAGGTTGTGACCTTCGTCGGGGATGTAGGAAATCACCTCGCTGCCGTTGGTCAGGCGCACCTTGGCGACCTTGCGGATAGCCGAATTCGGCTTCTTCGGCGTGCGGGTCATCACCTGCACACAAACGCCGCGGCGGAACGGATTGCTAGCGAGCGCCGGGGACTTGGACTTGGCCCGGACGGCGCGGCGGCCCTTGCGGACGAGCTGGTTGATGGTGGGCATGGTCTGGTGAAAAGTGGAAAAAGGTTTGGACGGTAGCACCCGAGTCCGACCGGGCAAGAGATTTTTCGAAACGTCCTGAAAAATCTCACGCACCCCGGGCGGGCGGGAGCGTAGCAGGCGATATGGTGTGGGGGCCGGACCCCGGAGCTGCTCGGTTCGGTGCAGACGCGATCCGACGAAACTGTCGAAAAAGGCCCCCCGTGGAAGCGATGACAAGCACGATCTCGTGCCGACGAGAGATTTCCGCCCCAGCTTTCCAGAATCCCCGCTGCGCGGCGCCCAGAAGTCAGTCGAGCAACCAGGACAGAAGTCCCCTCTCCCCACGCACGCTCGTCTCAATCGCCCAGAGTCCGACTCCCAAGCAGAACACCGTGAGCCCCATACCGTGCTCTCGCAGCCAAACCCGCGCCGGGAGCTTCGCGCGAGCGAGCGAGACCGCGGCAAGCGGCGGATAGAGCACGACCGATGCGACGGCTCCCGCGACAATCCAGGGCAAGATCGGACGCCATGCGGAATTCGGAAGATCCTTCGGGTCCGGGTGGGCGTAGACAGGCCAGTGTCCTACGACGGACCACGCGTAATACGCCAAACCCACCACTGCCACGAACGCCACGAGCGGGAGGCCGGCCAAGCAGGCAAGTGCGAGGCGCGCCTTCATGACGTCGCTCGTCGACACACTCGTCGCCGGATCACGGCCGCCGCGGTGATCGCCCCTCCCGCCAGAAACACGACGAGGATCGAAGCCCTCTCCGGCACCGAGGGGACCGACGCCGGATCGACCGGGCTGAGGCCATGCGCGTCATACTGCTGCTGAGTCTCGAGCACGACTGCGCCCGACACGGGGGTCACGACCTGGTGCTTGACCGCAAGTGCCACAGCTTCGGCTTGGCGCGCGGGTCCTCGGGCCATCAGGCGCGCCGCCTCCTCCGCGGCCCAGAGTCGCGCGAGATGCCGCGTCGGCGCGACCGTCGCTCCGGTCGCCACCGATGAGGCCATCTCTACGTGGCGGGTCACGTCGACGGCCGCATCCCCAGCCTGCCGCAGGATGGCTTGGCGCAGGGCGCCCGCCTCGAGCGCCCCGGCTCCGCGGACCTCCGGTCTCCCGTCCAGTGCATCCAACAGGTCATTCCTTCCCGGGACGGCACAGACGGTTACCAGGCGCGCGCGCCCCTGCGTCCGCTCCAGGACCTGGCGCACTGCCTCGGCCGAGCCCGCGCTTCCGACCTGTGGGCCGTGAACCCAGATGACCACGCCCCCACCCTCCGAGCCGGCGCATTCGGTCAGAGCCGCGACCAGAGCCGGGCCGTTATCAAAGCCCCCGCGCCGCGGGATCGCGACCGTGCCGCCGTTCGCATCGGACATCTCCCCCGCGTCAACGCCCTCAGTGAGCCAGGCCCGTGCCGCCTCCGGACCCGGGAAGTCGCGGTGAACCGGACGGTCGAGCGCGCACCAGAGGGCGGTATCCACCGGGCCCACTCCCGCGACACACTGCGCCAACGCCGTCCCACAGCCGCGCAGCACCCGCGGATTGCCATCGACGACGATCATCAGGCGCCGTCCTGGCACCTTCGCCCGGCCCAGCTGCTGCACGATGACCGCAGTATCATCGACGCCCCGCGCGACGACGCGCCCGACGGAGGCGTCCCGGCTCACGCGCACGAACAGCGCCCTGAGCGCATCGCGCCCGACAGGCCCACGCAGCGATCGTGTATCCGCATCTTCGACACGCACTCCGTCGGTGCCGGCACGGCTCACCCAAAGGGAGTGCTGCAGCGCGCCCGGGATCATGAAGTTCGACTCGATGACCGACGGCAGGCACACCTCCGCGGCGGCTCCGTCGGGCGTGGGTCGCAGCGGGAAGGTGATGCCAAGCCGGAACTTCATCTCTCCCGAGGCCGGGACCGGAAAGCAGCGCAACCGCGCGCGATCCGGACCGGCCGTGGTCACGAGGATCGGATCGCGACGCTGCACGATCGCGACCGACTCATAGGCCTGGGTCGCGGCCGCACGTCCGGCGAATGCGGCCTCACGTTCCTCGCCGGCGATCCAGAGCGTGACACGCGAAACCACGCCGCCCGGTGGAAGCTGCAGCGTGGCGCGCCCTTCGAGCGGCCACGACTCGGAATTGCGCAGGGTCATCGTCCATTCGACGTAGCCGTAGAGCAGGTCCGGATCGATCGTTCCGTCCAAGCGACTGCCATCCAGGGCGAGGTTGCCCAGCACGCTCCAGCGACCGTCTCCTGCCCGACCTCGACCGCGTGATCGGCGCCACAAGTCAGGGTCGGCAAGGTCGCGTGCCGCCCCTGTGGCCGCGAATCTAGCCCGCTCGAAGTCCAAGCCAAAGATCCGGCCGCTTTGCCCGGTGAGCAGGTTGAGCACGACGTTGGTTCCGGTCATGGGACCGGCCGCCCGCCAGGATTGTTCGATGTCCTCGGTGTCGACCCACACGCTACGCAGCAGCGTCAGGCCGCGGGCCTGCGTGGCCGGATCGTGACTCGCATACCAGCGCATCCCGAGCGAAGCGCAGGTCGGGCTGAGGTCGGCCAGCACCAAGGCACCCGCACCCGCGAATATCCACGGCCATGCCCGCCGGGCCTTTGCCGCACCATCTCGCCGTGCCTGACGCGATAGCTGACTGAACACGCCTAGTCCGAGCAGCACGCCGATCAACGGCGAGAGCGGCAGCAGTCCGATCCCCAGGTAGATCGTGCCGACGACGGCAAACGGAGTGAGCACGACGAACTGGAACGCATAGAACAGGCACACGCCCACCGCGACCGCGACGGCCACACGCAGGCGATACAACCCGGAGCTCGTTCGTCCGAGCCGCCCGTGGAAAAGGAGAACGCCGGCAAAGAGCGCGGGGACGGCCGCAACGGCGACGATCTGCACCCATCCGCGCAGCGGATCGAAGAACTCCGTCGCACACAGTTCGGTGACCCACTCGAAGGCCAGAGTGACGAGAGGCAGGGCCACCAAAAAGATCCACAACGCAGGGCGATAACGCAGCCTGGGCACCCCAGGATCGCGGCCGACGGCCGGCGCCTCCGGCGTGGGCGCATCACCCTGATGATCTGTGGCCGCTCCCACGAGGGCGCGCAGGGCCGCCCGCACGTCTCCGGCAGCCGGAGGCGGTTTGCCGGCGAATTCGATCTCCAGGTGACGGCGCAGGTCGGACACCACCTCGTCGGCATCGACGCCTGTGCCGACAAGGCGGGCGTGGTGCTCGGCGAGCCGGGATTCGAGTTCGTCGCGGGCGGCCGGGGTCCAGTTTTTCATGGGGAATGTCGCAGGTGGCGGCAGGCCACCGCCAGGTGGTCGAGCCGCTCCTGCATCTCGCGGGCGGCATCGCGGCCCGCCGGGGTCAGGGCGTAGTATTTGCGCGCCGGGCCTTCGGGACTTTCCTCGAGCCGGGTCCGGACCAGTCCCTGCAGGCGAAGGCGTGAGAGAATCGGATAGAGTGTGCCCTCCGAGACGCTGAGCGCGGGCACAGCGGCGAGCGCCTTGACCAGTTCGTAACCGTAGCGCTCGCCCTCGAGCAGCGTGTTGAGCACGGCCAGTTCCAGGACGCCCTTGCGGACCTGCACCGCCCAGCTCTCGAGATGCTCCCGTGCTACATCGGACACGCAGCTACCTTGTATCACATAGTAGCTGAAGTCAAGGCTGGCTCACCTGCGTATCCGACAAAAGCACGAGGCCGCTCCCCGCGAAGGGAACGGCCTCGGAACGATGCCAAGCGTGCGCTCGCGACGCCGATCAACCCACTTCGCTGGTCGTCTCGGGCGCGACCGGCTCGATGATGTCGGCTCCCATCGGCAGGGCGACCCGGAGGTTGCGGTACTTGGGCAGGCCGGTGCCGGCGGGGATGAGGTGACCCATGATCACGTTCTCCTTGAAGCCGGTGAGCGTATCCACCTTGCCCAGCGTCGAGGCGTCGGTGAGGACGCGCGTCGTCTCCTGGAAGGAGGCGGCCGAGATGAAGCTCTCGGTCTCGAGCGAGGCCTTGGTGATGCCCAGCAGGATCGGCTCCGCCTCGGCCGGCTTGCCGCCCGCCTCGACGATGCGCTTGTTTTCGCGGAGGAAACTCGCGCGTTCGATCTGCTCGCCCCAGAACCACTCGGTGTCGCCGGTATCCGTGATGCGGACCTTGCGGAGCATCTGGCGGACGATGACCTCGATGTGCTTGTCGTTGATCGTCACACCCTGCAGGCGGTAGACCTCCTGGACCTCGTTGAGGAGGAAGTCGTAGAGCGCGGACGGCCCGAGGATCTCGAGGATCTCGTGCGGGTCGGCCGAGCCTTCCGTGAGGTGCTGACCCTTGGAGACGCGGTCGCCCGGCTGCACGATGATCTGCTTGCCGTGCGGGATGAGGTGCTCCTCTTCCTGGCCGGCCTCTTCGTTCGTCACGACGAGGCGGCGCTTGCCGCGCACCGTGCCGCCCATGGAGACGACACCGTCGATGCGGGCCATCTCGGCGGCTTCCTTCGGGCGGCGGGCTTCGAAGAGCTCGGCCACGCGCGGGAGACCGCCGGTGATGTCGCGGGTCTTGGAGGCCTGACGGGGCGTCTTCGCCAGCAGCGAGCCGGCAGAGATCTCGTCGCCTTCGTTCACCACGACCTGGGCCCCGGTCGGAATCGCGTAGGTCGCGATCGACTTGTTCGAGCCGCGCTCGTGGATCTCGACCATCGGGTTGAGGTCTTCCTTGTGCTCGATGACCGTCGTGGCGATGCGGCCCGTGCTCTCGTCGAGCTCGCGCTTGATCGTCACGCCCGGGATCATGTCGCGGAAGGAAACAACACCCGCCTTCTCGGAGAGAACCGGGACGTTGTAGGGATCCCACACGGCGATGCGCGTGCCCTTCTCGACGACGACACCGTCGCCGACGAGCAGGACCGAACCCACGACGATGTCGTAGGACTCGAGTTCACCGCCGAGTTCGTCGACGATCTGGATCGAGCCGGTCTTGTTCAGGACGATGTTGGCGCCTTCCTTGGTCTGCACCAGGCGCAGGCCCTTGAAGCGCAGCGTGCCCTTGTTGCGGGCGGCGATTTCCGGGTTCTTGAAGATCTTCGAGGCGACGCCACCGATGTGGAACGTACGCATCGTGAGCTGCGTGCCGGGCTCGCCGATCGACTGGGCGGCGATGATGCCGACCGCGTCGCCGAGCTTGGCCACCTTGTTGGTCGCCGGATTGATGCCGTAGGACTTGGCGTCGATGCCGCTGGGCGCGGTCGAGGTGAGCGGCGACATGACCTTCACGCGGTCGATGCCGGCCTCGTCGATCTTGTTCGCGATCTCCTCGGTGATCAGCTCGCCGCCGCGCACGAAGGCCTCGGCGGGATTGAGCGGATTGAGCACGTCGTCGGCGGCGAAGCGGCCGATGATGCGCTCGCGCAGGCCCACGATCTGGTCCTCGCCCTCGAAAATGGCGCGCTTCCAGATGCCGTCGCGGCTGCCGCAGTCCTCCTCCGTGATGATGACGTCCATCGCCACGTCGCAGAGCTTGCGGGTGAGGTAACCGGCGTCGGCCGTCTTGAGCGCCGTATCGGCGAGGCCCTTACGCGCACCGTGCGTGGAGATGAAGTACTCCTGCACGGTGAGACCCTCGCGGAACGACGACAGAATCGGGCGCTCGATGATCTCGCCGGAGGGCTTGGCCATGAGGCCGCGGGTGCCGCACAGCTGGCGGACCTGCTGCTTGTTGCCGCGGGCGCCGGAGTCCATCATCAGATACACGGGGTTGACGCCGGGCTTGCCGTCGTTGCCCTCGAGCTTCTCGAACACGGCCTTGGCGATCTGGTCGGTCGCGCTCGTCCAGATGTCGATGATCTTGTTGTAGCGCTCGCCGGTGGTGATGATACCGCGGCGATACTGGGCCTCGACCTCGTCGATGCGCTTGCGCGCGTTGGCGACGATGTCGGTCTTGGCCGATGGGATGATCATGTCGTCGATACCGATCGAGATACCGGCCTTGGCGGCGACGTTGAAGCCGAGCTCCTTCAGGGCGTCGAGCATCTCGACCGTGACCTGCGGTCCAGCCACCTTGTAGGTGTTGAGGATGAGGTCGCCGAGCTTGCCCTTGGCCACGGCGAAGTTCACGAAACCGAGGTCGCGCGGCCAGATGGTGTTGAACTTGATGCGACCCACCGTGGTGCGGATGATCTTCTTGTCCTTCACCCCGTAGACCGTGTCGCGGCCGTAGTCGGGATTGGGGAAGTCGACCCAATCGTGCACCTTCACCGCGCCGTCGAGCTCGGCGAAGAGCACCTCGTCCACCGTGCTCATGAGCGGCACGCGCTGGCCCTTCGGGGGCTCGGTGCGCGGCTTGATCGTGAGGTAGTAGGCGCCGAGGACGATGTCCTGCGAGGGCGTGAGGATCGGCTTACCGGATGACGGCGAGAAGATGTTGTTCGTCGACATCATCAGCAGCTTCGCCTCCATCACCGCCTCGAGGGAGAGCGGCACGTGCACGGCCATCTGGTCGCCGTCGAAGTCGGCGTTGTAGGCGGTGCAGACGAGCGGATGGATGCGGATGGCCTCGCCTTCAATCAGCGTGGGCTCGAAGGCCTGGATCGAGAGGCGGTGCAGCGTCGGGGCGCGGTTCAGGAGAACCGGGTGCCCCTTCGTGACCTCTTCGAGGATGTCCCAGACTTCTGGAGACTTCTTCTCGATCATCTTGCGCGCACCGCGGACGGTGTGCACGAAGCCGAGTTCCTTGAGGCGGCGGATGATGAACGGCTCGAAGAGCACGAGCGCCATCTTCTTCGGCAGACCGCACTGGTTGAGCTTCAGCTCGGGACCGATGACGATGACCGAGCGGCCCGAGTAATCCACGCGCTTGCCGAGGAGGTTCTGGCGGAAGCGGCCCTGCTTGCCCTTGAGCATGTCCGAGAGGGACTTCAAGGGGCGGTTGCCGGCGCCCGTCACCGGGCGGCCGTGGCGGCCGTTGTCGAAGAGCGCGTCCACAGCTTCCTGCAGCATGCGCTTTTCATTGTGGATGATGACATCCGGCGTCTTCAGCTGCATCAGGTTCCGCAGGCGATTGTTGCGGTTGATGACGCGGCGGTAGAGGTCGTTGAGGTCGGAGGTGGCGAAGCGGCCACCCTCGAGCGGAACGAGCGGGCGGAGGTCGGGCGGGATGACCGGGAGCACCTCGAGGATCATCCACTCCGGACGGGACTTCGACTTGATGAAGCCCTGCAGCACCTTCAGGCGCTTGGCCAACTTCTTCTTGATCTGCTTCGAGCGCGTGGAGCGCATCTGCTCCTGCAACTCGCCGACCGTCGTCTCCATGTCCGTGCGCGCGAGCGCATCGCGGACGGCCTCGGCACCCATCTTGGCGACGAAGGCGTCGTCACCGTACTCGTCGAGCGCCTGGCGGTACTCGACGTCGGTGAGGAGCTGCTTCTCCTCGAGGGGCGTGCGGCCTGGATCGATGACCAGGTAGTTCTCGTAGTAGATCACGCGCTCGAGCGAGCGCGCGGTCATGTCGAGCAGCAGGCCGAGGCGGCTCGGCATGCTCTTGAGGAACCAGATGTGTGCGACGGGCACGGCCAGCTCGATGTGGCCCATGCGCTCGCGACGCACGCGCGAGATCGTCACCTCGACGCCGCAGCGATCGCAGATGACATCCTTGTATTTGATCCGCTTGTACTTGCCGCAGGCGCATTCGTAGTCGCGCACCGGGCCGAAGATCTTCTGGCAGAAGAGTCCACCCGGCTCGGGCTTGAACGTGCGGTAGTTGATCGTTTCGGGATTCTTGACCTCACCCTTGGACCAGGACCGGATGGTCTCCGGCGAGGCGACGGTGATGGAAACGCAGTCGAACGACTCCTGTTCCTTTTCGACTCCGAGAGCCTGACGTGCTTCTTCGGTGCTCATATATTTCGGGAACGCGTGCTGTTAAGTGTTAGATGGCGGCGTCGAGCGCGTTGCGGCGCGCCAGACGCACGTCGAGGCCGAGGGCCTGCATTTCCTTGATGAGAACGTTGAACGACTCCGGCGTGCCGGCGGTCAACGAGTTGTCGCCCTTGACGAGCGACTCGTAGATCTTGGTGCGGCCGGCGACGTCGTCGGACTTGACCGTGAGGAGCTCCTGCAGCGTGTAAGCCGCGCCGTAGGCCTCGAGTGCCCAGACCTCCATCTCGCCGAAACGCTGGCCACCGTACTGGGCCTTGCCACCGAGCGGCTGCTGGGTGACGAGCGAGTACGGACCGACCGCGCGGGCGTGGATCTTGTGCGCCACGAGGTGGTTCAGCTTCATCATGTAGATGTAGCCGACGACCACGTCCTGATCGAGGTTCTCACCGGTGCGACCATCGAGGAGCCGGCTCTTGCCGGAGTGCGGCAGCTTGGCGTCCTTGAGGTAGTTGCGGACCTGCTTCTCGGGGATGCCGTCGAACACCGGGGTGGCGACGCGCAGGCCGAGCTTCGAGCACGCCCAGCCAAGGTGCGTCTCGAGCACCTGGCCGACGTTCATGCGCGAAGGCACGCCCAGCGGGTTGAGGCAGATCTCGATCGGCGTGCCGTCGGGCAGGTACGGCATGTCTTCCTCGGGCACGATCTTGGCGACCACACCCTTGTTGCCGTGGCGGCCGGCCATCTTGTCGCCGACCTCGAGCTTCTGCTTCGTGGCGACGTAGACCTTCACCTGCTTGATCACACCGGGAGCGGACTCGTCGCCCGTCTCGATGCCCGCGGTCTTGCGTTCGCGGTCGGTCTCCAGCTCGTCGAACTTCGACTGGTAGCTGCCGATGATCTCCATGATCTTGATACGAACCGGCGACGGATCGATCTCGATGTGCTTGGAGATGGCGGCGAGCTTGCGCAGGAGCGTCTTGGTGATCTTGCGGTTGGCCGGGATGATGACCTCGCCGGTCTCGCCGTTGACGACGTCGAGCGGGATCTTCTCACCGAGGAGGATGTTGGAAAGGGCCTCCGTGAGCGACTCACGGAGCTTTTCCATCTGCGTCTTGTACTCCTCGTTGATCTGCTTCACCTGGCGACGGCGATCGGAGGGGCTGAGCTTCTCCTTCTCGAAGTCCACGCGGCTGGAGACCTTCACGTCCATCACGATGCCGGTCACGCCGGACGGGACGACGAGGGAGGTGTCCTTCACGTCGGCGGCCTTCTCGCCGAAGATGGCGCGCAGGAGCTTCTCTTCCGGGGCGAGCTCGGTCTCGCTCTTCGGCGTGATCTTGCCGACGAGGATGTCACCGGGCTTCACCTCGGCGCCGATGCGGATGACGCCGTTGTGGTCGAGGTTCTTGAGCGCGTCCTCGCCGACATTCGGGATGTCGCGCGTGATCTCTTCCGGTCCGAGCTTGGTGTCGCGGGCCGTGACCTCGAATTCCTGGATGTGGATCGAGGTGAAGATGTCCTCCTTCAGGACCTTCTCGGAGATGAGGATGGCGTCTTCGAAGTTGTAGCCGTTCCACGGCATGAACGCCACGAGCACATTGCGGCCAAGGGCGAGCTCGCCTTTGTCCGTCGACGGACCGTCGGCGATGATGTCGCCCGCCTTCACCTTCTTGCCCTTCTTCACGATGGGCTTCTGGTTGAAGCAGGTGCCCGCGTTCGAGCGCATGAACTTGCGCAGTTCATACACCCAGACGCCGGCCTTCGGGTCGGACTTGGGATGCTTGTCGAAGCGAGCCGGCAGTTCGCCGTCCTTCGTGATCACGACGCGGCGGGCGTCGACCGAGGCGACGATGCCGTCGTGCTCGCAGACCACGACCGTCTTCGAGTCGCGCGCGACGCGCTCCTCGATGCCGGTGCCGACGAATGGAGCCTCCGTGCGGAGGAGCGGCACGCCCTGGCGCTGCATGTTCGAACCCATGAGCGCGCGGTTGGCGTCGTCGTGCTCGAGGAACGGCACGAGACCGGACGCGACCGAGACGAGCTGCTTGGGCGAAACGTCCATGAGCTCGACCTCCTTGGGCTCGACCTCGAGGAAGTTGCCGCTCTGGCGGACGACGACCTTGCCGAGGAAGTGACCCTTCTCGTCGAGCTCGGAGTTGGCCTGGGCGATGATCTTGCCCTCCTCCTGGTCGGCCGTGAGGTAGGCGATCTTGTCCGAGGCGCGACCGTCCTTGCAGAGTCGATACGGCGTCTCGATGAAGCCGAATTCGTTGACCCGCGAGTAGATCGAGAGCGAGTTGATCAGACCGATGTTCGGACCTTCCGGCGTCTCGATCGGGCAGATACGGCCGTAGTGCGACGGGTGCACGTCGCGCACCTCGAAGCCGGCGCGATCGCGGTTGAGACCACCCGGCCCGAGGGCGGAGAGACGACGCTTGTGCGTCAGCTCGGCCAGCGGATTGATCTGGTCCATGAACTGCGAGAGCTGCGAGCGGGCGAAGAAGTCGCGGATGACCGTGGTGAGCGCCTTCGGGTTGATCAGCTTCTGCGGCGTGATCGAATCCACGCTCTGGTCGAAGAGTGTCATGCGCTCGCGCACCAGGCGTTCCGTGCGGGCCAGACCCACGCGGCACTGGTTGGCGAGGAGTTCACCGACCGTGCGGACGCGGCGGCTGCCGAGGTGGTCGATGTCGTCGACCATGCCCTCGTTGCGCTTGAGGCGGATGAGGTACTTCGTGGCCTCGACAATATCCTCCGACTTAAGGATGCGGCCTTCCTCGAGGTCGACGGAGAGGTTGAGCTTCTGGTTGATCTTGTAGCGACCGACGCGGCCGAGGTCGTAGCGCTTGGGATCGAAGAACAGGCGCTTGAGCAGGGCCTTGGCGTTAGCCACCGTGGGCGGCTCGCCGGGGCGGAGACGCTTGTAGATTTCCTTCAGCGCTTCCTCCTCGTTGCGGGTCGGGTCCTTCTTGAGCGCGCGGATGATCGCGCCCTCGTCGGCCGTGGTGTCGATCACGCGCAGCGAGCTGATGCCGTGCTGCTCGAAGGTGCGGACGATGGCCTTGGTCAGCGGCTC
Source organism: Opitutaceae bacterium (assembly GCA_014879845.1). Taxonomy (GTDB): domain Bacteria; phylum Verrucomicrobiota; class Verrucomicrobiia; order Opitutales; family Opitutaceae; genus JAEWQP01. The sequence continues at coordinate 12,870 of JACSRI010000163.1, read as the reverse complement.
GAAAGCGCGGGCGAGCACGATGCCCTTCTGGGCGTCGATCGCATCCTCGACGAGGACCAGGTTGGACACGTTCTCGAGGTCGAGGGCGTGCTTGGTCTTGATGTCCTTCACCTCGTAGAAGAGGCCGAGGAGATCGACGTCGGAGGTAAAGCCGAGCGCGCGCAGCAGCGTCGTGATGAGGAATTTGCGGCGGCGGCGGCGGCGATCAAGGTAGACGTAGAGCAGGTCGTTGTTGTCGAACTGCACTTCGAGCCAGGTGCCGCGGTCCGGGATGATGCGGAACGAATGCAGCAGCTTCCCGTTCGGGTGGGTGGCCACCTCGAAGCAGATGCCCGGCGAGCGGTGCAGCTGGGAGACCACGACGCGGTCGGCGCCGTTGATGATGAACGAACCGCGGTCCGTCACCATCGGGATCTCACCCATGTAGATCTCCTCGTCCTTGATGAAGGCCTCCTCGCGGAGGCGCAGCTTCACGTAGAGCGGCACCGAGTAGGTGATGCCCTCGCGGTAGCATTCCAGCTCGGTGTTCTTGGGATCACCGATGGTGTAGGAGACGTACTCGAGCGTGAGGCGCTCGTCGTAGCTCGTGATCGGGAAAACCTCGCGGAACACGGCCTCGAGACCGACCGGCTTGCGCTGGTTGGCCGGGACATCCTTCTGAAGAAATTCCAGATACGAGTTGATCTGGATCTCGATCAGATTGGGAGGCTGGATGACTTCCTTGAGCTTTCCGAAGTTGGTGCGTTCGACCATGGGAACTCCGAGTGGATGCGGATGCGGCGGTTGGTGAAAAACAAACAGCCGGGACTCGCCGTTTTACCTGAAACGGCGCCCGGGAATCAGAAACGGGAAAGACAGGCCCGGAAAACCCGGGCCTGTCTCGAAAAACGAGGGATGTAAGTGCGCGGATGCGGCAACTTTACTTGAGCTCGACCTTGGCGCCAGCGGCCTCGAGCTTCTTCTTGATCTCCTCGGCCTCGGCCTTGGCAGCGCCTTCCTTGACCGGCTTGGGCGCGCCCTCGACGAGGTCCTTGGCCTCCTTGAGGCCGAGGCCCGTGATGGCACGGACTTCCTTGATGACGCCGATCTTGTTGGCACCTGCGTCGACGAGGACGACGTTGAACTCCGTCTTCTCTTCGACGGGAGCAGCGGCGGCGGCACCAGGAGCAGCGACAGCGGCGACCGCGACAGGCGCGGCGGCGGAGACGCCCCACTTGGCTTCGAGGTCCTTGACGAGGCCGGCGATTTCGAGAACCGACTGGCTGGAGAGCCACTCGATGACTTGGTCTTTCGTGATGGTGGACATGACTGTTTCCTTGAACGGCTCGTACTCCGACAGGAGCGTTTAATCCCGCGGACGCGGGACGGGCCTGATTCTTTGGAGGTTTCTACTTGGTGGTGATTTCCGCAGGCCGGCTCGCGCCGGCCGACGAAAGGGAGGTTCAGGCCTTGGACTTGGCCTGGAGGACGTTGAGCAGGCCGGTGGGCACGCCGTTGAGGACGTAGAGCACCTTCTGCGCGGGCGTGTTGAGCAGGCCCAGGAGCTGGGCGCGAAGGACGTCGAGCGACGGGAGCTCGGAGAGGGCCTTGACCTCATCCGGACCGAACGCGCGCTTGTTGACGACGCCGACCTTCACCTCGCCCTTGTTGGCCTTCTCGAAGAAGCCGCGGATGACCTTGGCCACGCCGGAGGCATTCTTGCCGCCGACCACGATCGCGGTCGGCCCGGCAAGCCACTTGTCGAGGTCGGGATACTCCAGCTTCTTGGCGGCGACGCGCAGGATGCTGTTCTTGACGACGTGAAACTCGGCCTTCTCGGCGGCGAGCTGGTTGCGCAGATTGGACACGTCCTCGACCGTGATGCGGTCGAAATTGGCAAGATAGACGTAGTCGGACTTGCGCAGGTGGCTTTCGACTTCGTCGACGAGGAATTGCTTGGCGGTTCTCATGTCTGGTGTCTCCTCGTGTATTAGAGTTTCGAGTACTCACCGGCGGCGATGCGCACGCCGGGGCTCATGGTCGAGGACAGCACCATGGTGTGGATATACTTGCCCTTGAAGGTGGCCGGCTTGGCCTTGCCGAGGGCGCCGAGCAGGGCGTTGATGTTCTCCACGAGCTGCTCCTGGGTGAACGAGCGCTTGCCCACGCCGACGCCGACATTGGCGGCCTTGTCCATCTTGAACTCCACGCGACCGGCCTTCACTTCCTTGATGGCCTGCGCGATGTTGTCGGAGACGGTGCCGGACTTCGGGTTCGGCATGAGGCCCTTCGGTCCGAGGACCTTGGCCACGGCGCGCACTTCCTTCATCGCACCGGGGGTCGCGACGGCGACGTCGAAATCGACCCAGCCTTCATTGATCTTGGCGAGGTAATCCTTGAGGCCGGCGTACTCCGCGCCAGCGGCAAGCGCCGCGGCAGCGTCTTCGGTGAATGCGAGGACGCGGACCTTCTTGCCGCTGCCGTTGGGCAGGGCCACGGTCGCGCGGACCATCTGGTCGCCCATCTTGGGATCGACGCCGAGGCGAACGGAAACCTCGACGGTCTCGTCGAACTTCGCCTTCGGGAACTTGGAGAGGGCGGCCACTGCGTCCTGGACCGAGTATTCCTTGGTCAGGTCCACAGCTTGGGTCGCCGCCTTGTAGCGCTTGCTCAGTTTTTCCATGGTACGATGCAGTACAAACGTCTGGTCCGAGCGGACTGAGGACTCCTGCGGGTTGTTGGTGTTTAGTCGACGACGTCGACGCCCATGTTACGGGCCGTGCCGGCGATGATTCGAATCGCAGCCTCGTCGCTGCGGGCGTTCAGGTCCTTGACCTTGGTCTTGGCGATCTCAAGAAGCTGCTTCTTCGTGACCTTGCCGACCTTGTCGCGGTTCGGGACCGCAGACCCCTTGGCAATGTTAGCGGCCTTCTTGAGAAGGACCGACGCCGGGGGCGACTTGAGGATGAACGTGAAGGACTTGTCGGCGTAGACCGTGATCACCACCGGCAGGATGAGGCCGGCCTGGTCCTTGGTCTTGGCGTTGAACTCCTTGCAGAAGCCCATGATGTTGACGCCGTGGGCGCCGAGCGCGGGGCCGACCGGAGGAGCCGGGTTGGCGGCGCCAGCGGGGAGCTGAAGACGAATGATGCCAGTGACTTTCTTGGCCATGGGAAAAGGAGTTTGAGTGTGAGAGTGTAGATCGTGGCGCCGGGCGCCTGGAGGATGGGAGGATCGCGGGGGAGGGGCGCGGACTTAGCTCGTGGCGCGCTCGACCTGCCAATATTCGAGTTCGACCGGCGTGAAGCGGCCGAAAATCGAGACGGAGATCTTGAGCTTGCCGCGCATCGGGTCGATCTCGTCGATACGGCCCGTGAGGTTGAGGAACGGCCCGTCGGTGATCTTGACCTCCTCACCCACGTCGTACTGAACCTTGGGGGTTTCCTTGCCCGCGCCGGCCTCGACACGCTCGCGGATCTCGCGGATATCGGCTTCGCGCAGCGCCGTGGGGCGGTCGCCGCCGACAAAGCCGATGACGCCGGTCGTCTCCTTGACGAAATACCAGGGCTTGTTCAGCACCTTGTTTTCGTCGTCGTAGAGCTTCATCTGCACGAAGACGTAGCCGGGCATCAGTTTGCGCACCGTGCTGGTCTTCTTGCCGCGCTTCACTTCCGAAACGACCTCGGTCGGGAGGAGCACCTCGAAGATGAAGTCATCGAGTTCTTCGACGCGCTTAAACTTCTCGATGTACTCCTTCACCTTGTTCTCCTTGCCGGAGAGGGTGTGCACGGCGAACCACTGGGCACCGGCAGGCGTGGAGGTCTGGGTGGACATGCGGAGGCGTGTTGAGATCAGCTCACCCAGGAGGTGAAGAGCGCGACCAGCTGGATGAGAGAAAAGTCCGCGATGCTGGTGAAGATGCCCAGGATCACGACCGCGACGATCACGACGAGCGTCGAGTCGCGAAGTTCCAGCCAAGTCGGCCAGGTGGCTTTCTTGAGCTCTCCGATCATCTCGGAGGTAAAAATGCGGACGGCGCGGAACGGGTTCTTCATGGGCGAGGACGGCGAGAGTGGCAGGCCAGGAGGGAATCGAACCCCCAACCAACGGTTTTGGAGACCGCTACTCTACCAATTGAGCTACTGGCCTGTGGAATTTCCTGAAATGGTGCAGCCGAGACCCCAATGTGGAGTCTCGGCGCGCCAAAGAAGACCAACTTTCCTTATTCGATGATCTCCGTGATACGACCGGCACCGATGGTGCGGCCGCCCTCGCGGATGGCGAAGCGCTGGGTCTTCTCCATCGCGATCGGAACGATCAGCTCGACGTCGAGGTTGATGTTGTCACCGGGCATAACCATCTCCACGCCGGCGGGCAGCGTGCAGACTCCGGTCACGTCCGTGGTGCGGAAGTAGAACTGCGGGCGATACCCCTGGAAGAACGGGGTGTGGCGGCCGCCCTCTTCCTTGGTGAGGACGTAGATCTCGGCCTTGGCTTTGCGGTGCGGGGTGATCGACTTCGGGGCAGCCAGGACCTGGCCACGCTCGATGCCGTCCTTCTCCACGCCGCGCAGGAGCACGCCGACGTTGTCGCCAGCCTGACCGCGATCGAGCATCTTGCGGAACATCTCGACGCCGGTGACGACGGTCGAGGCTGTATCCTTGAGGCCGACGATCTCGACGGTGTCGCCCACCTTGCAGACGCCGCGCTCGATACGACCCGTCGCGACGGTGCCGCGGCCGGTGATCGAGAACACGTCTTCGACGGACATCAGGAAGGGCTTGTCGATCTCGCGGACCGGCTCGGCGATATCCTTGTCGATCGCGTCCATGAGCGCCTGAATGGCGGCCTTGCCCTCGGGCTTGCCCTCGAGCGCGGCCGTGGCGGAACCACGGACGATGGTGATCGTGTCACCCGGGAACTGATACTTGCTGAGGAGTTCGCGGATCTCCATCTCGACGAGGTCGAGGAGCTCGGCGTCGTCGATGAGGTCGACCTTGTTCAGGAAGACGACGATGGCGGGCACGCCGACCTGACGGGCGAGAAGGATGTGCTCGCGCGTCTGGGGCATCGGACCGTCAGCGGCCGAGACGACCAGGATGGCGCCGTCCATCTGCGCGGCACCGGTGATCATGTTCTTCACGAAGTCCGCGTGGCCGGGGCAATCGACGTGCGCGTAGTGGCGCTTGACCGACTGATACTCAACGTGAGCCACCGAGATCGTCACGATCTTGGAAGCGTCGCGCACGGTGCCGCCCTTCGCGATTTCCGCGTAGGACTTGAACTCGGCGAGGCCGAGGTCAGCCTGACACTTCAGGATCGAAGTGGTGAGCGTGGTCTTGCCGTGGTCGACGTGGCCGATGGTGCCGACGTTGACGTGCGGTTTTGTTCTCTCGAAGGTTCCTTTAGCCATGTGGATGTGAGGTTGTTTGAAGAATGTGAATCCAAGATTAGAGCCGTGGAATCAACGGCTTCCGAACCTGGAGCCCTCGACCGGATTTGAACCGGCGACCTCGTCCTTACCAAGGACGTGCTCTGCCAACTGAGCTACAAGGGCTTTAAAAGTGGGTCGGAAAGAGGAAAAAGAAGGTGGAAATTGAAATCCCCGATTTTGCCCGTCAACCGAAATATTTGGGAATCTGCGGGCTTGGCCGCGATTTCGCGGCCCTGCGCGGGCGCCGGCCCAGTCACGGTCCCACGACGATGCGGTAACTCCCCTCCCCCAGTCGCAGGTCTAGGCGCATCTCCCGGCGGATGTAGTCGCGGACGAACTGATCGACCCGATCCGACCCCGAGCCGCTTCCGATGACCACGGGTTCCGAGAGGCGACCGGTGCCGGAGACAGCCAGATGCAGCTCGAAGGGCCGCCAATCCGGCCAGACCTCGGGAGTCTCGCGATCGACCACCTGCGGCAGCGAGATGGCGTAGACGAGGGCCCCGGAACCGCTGGAGCGAACCTCGATGCGGGCGCGGCGGGCCTCGAACGTCCGCGCCACCGGGTCGGCACGGCCAAACCGCGCGAAATACGGCCACTGAAAGCGTTGGATCGCCGAGACCGGATCGAACCGGTCGGTGGGTGCCGCCACCAAGCCCGGCGGGCTGCGATCCACCGGAACGGTCAGGATGGGCTCGTAGCGCGAGAAGATCTCGCCTGGGCCGCGCGCCTCCTCGCCTCGGCGCTGCACGCCGGCGAAGTTCTGCCCGGTGATCATAAAGAGCGGCGTGTCGTTGCCGACACTCAGCAGCTGGCCGCGCAGGGTATCCTCCTCGAGGACGGCCTTGTCACCGACCCAGGCGATGCGGGGATTGAGCGGATCGGCGCGCCGGCGCGCCTGGATATCCACCCGCGTCAACCCGACGAGCGCCACGTGAAAACCGAGCGCCACCAACACACCGGCGCCCCAGCGCAGGCGCGCGCGCCGGCGGTTGCGCCGTTCGCGTGCCGGCGCCGCGGGTTCACGCGACGGGGCCTCGATGTGCGGTGCCGCGGTCACTGAAAACTGGATGCACTCGCCTGTTCCGGCTCAGCCGCGATCTGCACGGCGGAGAAGCCGGCCCGCGCCGCCAGCTCGTTGATCTGAACCAGCAGTTGCACCGAGACGTCGCGCTTGAGGCGCAGCAGCAGCACTTCGCCGGGGGCAGCGGCGGGATGCTCGGCGAAGGAATCCGCCAGCGTCTTCAGACTCTGGACACGATTGTCGTAGATGATCAGCTCGCGGCCCTCGACCTCGCCGACGGTGAGCACGCGGCTCGTCGGCACGGCGTCGCTCGTCGCGGCCTGCATCGCAGGCAGGTTCACGGTGAGCCCGGGTGCGACGACAAAGCGCGAGCCGAGCACGGTGAAAAGCACCAGGAGGAGGCAGAAGTCGACGAACGGCACGACGTCGAAGCCGACGGAGGTCTGCTTCAGGCGCGCCGTGAAGTTAAACGGCTGCACGATCATGGTTTTCCCGAAGGTTGGTCGGGCCCCGCGCCCGGCGCCGCCTCGGCGGCCGGGGGCGTCTCGCCACCAGCTCCGCTCCGCTCGGCGACGAGGAAACGCAGGACGTCGTTGGCGACCCATTCCATATCGTAGACGAGGGCACGCATGCGGCCGGCGAGGAAGTGATGCCCGAGCCGGGCCGCCACGCCGACCGCCAGGCCCGCGGCGGTGGTGAGCAGCGCCTGCCACATGCCGCCGGAGAGCGCCCCGGCGGTGGCGTACGCACCGCCCTTCTCAAACTCCTGGTAGGCCTGGATCATGCCCAGGATCGTGCCGAGCAGGCCGAGGACCGGAGCCACCTGCGCGATGACGCCGATCGCGCCGAGGCGGCGCTCGAGCACGGGGATCTCGACCAGCGCGGCCTCTGTCATGGCGGCGCGGATGCGGTCTTCCGTCTCCTCGTAGTGGAGCAGCCCGGCCTTGACCATCGCGGCGACCGGACCGGGCGTCTCCTCGGCCACGGTCAGCGCCTCGACGACGCGGCGCTTGCGCACGATGTTCTTAATGCCCTCGAGGAACTGCGTGGTGCGGATCTGGCCGCGGTGCAGGAAGAGGGCGCGCTCGACGAACAGCACCAGGCCGATGGTGCTGAGACCGAGCAGCACCCACATGACCGGGCCGCCGAGGGAAAACAGATCGAGGAGCGAGCGATCCTGGACGTTCATGCGGGAAGAAAGAGCGGTGTGCGTGCGAAAAACGGGCCTCAGCCGCCGACCCCGACGGGCGCGCTGATGCGCTTGATCTTGGCGTCGGCGATCTTCTCGCCGGGCAGGCCGTGGTCGATCACCGACTGATAGAGGCGGCGGGCGTTTTCAAAGCGGCCGTCGCGTTCCTCGATGTCGCCGAGCAGGAAGATCGCGCGCGAGATCCACGACGGGCCGGTGGCACCGAGGGGCGATGCCGCGTTGGGGTCCTCGACGAAGCGGTGGTAGACCTCCCAGCAGATCTCGGCCGCTCTCGCCGTGTTGCCCTGGGCCTGCCAGCCCTCGGCGAGCCGCGCACCGGCCTCGGCCCGCAGGTCGACCGGCAGGCTCTCGTTGGCCATGAGGCGCTCGAAGCGCGAGACCGCCCCGTCGAACTTGGCGGGCTCGACCGTGGCCTGGGCCATGAAGGCGCCGGCCAGGGAGATCTGCACGATCGGCCGGTCCGCGTGGTTGGGGAACTTGTCCTCGAGATCGCGGTAGATTGCCTCGGCGTCGCTGAATGCGCCGAGGCTGAGCTTGACCTCCGCCTGCTTCAGGCGCGCCTGAAAGACGTAGTTGTCCTCGCCATACTCCTGAGCCATCTGCTCGAGCAGGCGATTGGCCTCGTCGAGATGTTCCTTCTGGCCGCGCTGGATACTCAGCAGCGCCGCCTGATAGAGGGCCTCGGGCGCATAGCGGCTGCCCGGACGGGCGTCGACGAAGCGCAGGAGCTGCTGCATGGCCTCGACCAGCCGGTTCTCGGCCGCAAGGAAACCGGCCTCGACGATGTAGGAGTAGTCCGCCGCCAGGCTCGTGGGAAACTCGGTGCGCAACCGCTCGAGCGCCGCGCGTGCGCCGTCGCGATCCCCGGCGCGCAACGGCGCCTCGGCCGCGACGAGCAAGCCATTGGACATGACCTCGGCCCGCCGCTCCGCGCTGAGTTCCGCACCCTGGGGGCCTTGCACGAACTCGCGCACGCGATCGACGCGCGCGGTCGTCTCGTCGCGCCGGCCGCTCTCGAGCGAGACCTGCGCGGCGAGCCAGAGAAAGCGCAGGCGCAGCTCGGCCGGCACACCGACGACCGGGCCCATCGCATCGGCCCGGGCGACGGCCTCGGCCCCACGTCCCAGCAACTGGAGTTCGCGCGCGAGATTCCATTCCGACTGCCACCAGCTCTCCACATCGACCCCGGCGCGGGCCGCCGGGTCGTCGAGCAGGCGGACCGCCGCATCGAGCGCGCGGGCGTTGATCAAGGCGAGCACGCGCTGGAAAAACACCACACCGGGCGAGACCCCCGTCGGCATGACGCCGCCGGCCTGGATCGCCGCGTAGGCCTCGGCCGCGTTGCGATAGTCCTCTACCGTGTTGTCCTGCCGTCCCGCGCGGAAGTAGCACTCGCCCTGCAGGAGCGCCAGCTGCGCCTTGTCGGCCACACTGACTTCGGGCAACGCTTGGATCTGGGCGAGGTAATCCGCCGCCGTGCGGTAGCGGGGCGGACGCTGCCATGAGGAACTCGCCAGGATCGAGAGCGCCTCACGGCGCATCCGGCTGGAACCGGGAAAACGCGAGAGCACGGCCCTGGCATCGTTTTCCGCTTCCTCAAAAGCCCGCGCCCGAAGGGCGAGTTCGGCGCGAAAGAAGAGCAGGTCCTCGGTCAACGGATGAGGCGCCGGCCGGTCGAGCAGGGTCGAGAGCAGGCGCCGCAGGTCGGCTGACGAACCCGCCGAGTCGACACGCGCGGCCGCGGCGAGGCGCATCAGGGCGACGCGCTGGAAATCGATGTTCTGCCCGCGTTCGAGCAACTCGCGCAGCGCCTGCCGTCCATCCTCGGATGAGGCCCCGGCGATGAGGCCGAGGAGGAGCAGGGTCTGGTCGCGCAGCTCGACCTCCGTGGCGGGCATGGTCTCGCGCTGGCGCTTGAGTTCGGCGACCGCACGCGACTTGTTGCCCATGCGGTCCCTCACGACGGCCAACTGCAAGGTGGAGAGCAGCCCGAGCTGGCGACCCGCATAACGCTCGGCGGTCTCCTGCAGTTTCGCCACCAGGTCCTCGGTCGGTTCGCTCGCGGCCAACCCGGCCTGCCAGTTCGCCACGCGAAACATCGAGCGCTCCGCCTCGGAAATGGCAGCCGCCTCCGCGCGCACAAAATTCTGCTCCGCCTCGCCGTTGTTGCCCGCCCGCAGTGCCGCCATGCCGCGCAGGAAAAAAAGCCAGCCCGCGTCCCGGGGAAACATCTCCGGATGCAGGTCGCGTAGCAGCTCGCCCATCCCGGCAAACTCACGCTGCTCCTCAGCCGGCGTGCGTGTCGACATCCCGATCAGGAAATGCGCGACGGCACGGCGCAGGCGCCAGGCCTCGTCGCGCCCGCCGCCCATCGCCTCGAGCGCGAGAGCCACGTCGGCCCCCCGTCCCTGTGCGATCCACGCGTCGATCCGCCCCAAGGCCGCCCGCCGGCGCACGGCGTCGTCGGCATCCTTCCGTTCGAGAATCTCCTGGTAGAGCCGCTCGGCCAGGGAGTGATACCCGCCACGCATGGCGCTGTCGGCCAGCTCGAACTGCCAGACGATGTCGTGACCACGACTGGCCTCAGCCACGGTGCTGGTCGATGAAAAGGGCGCGCTCGCCGCTGCCGTCGCCGGCGCCGACTCCTGGGCCCAGGCTCTCGCGGCAAGTCCGCCCCAGACCGGTGCACCCGCGACCCACACGACCACGCAGGCGCGCACCGCGTGCACGCGCAGCGCACGGAACACGGCAGTCGCCGCTCGGAGGCGGCGCATCGTAACTTGGCATGAGAGTGTCATTCGCAACCCGCGGGGACAGCGGGCGCTGTCCCGGTGTTCAACCGGCTCGCCAGCTCTGCACTAAAATCCTCGCGCACGCCAAACCTAATTGCCATCGTGCGCGCCAGTTAACCCCAAGGAGCGCATCTGCTTATGTTCACGATCCCCGTGCTCGTCGTCCTCGCGATCCTCGCCGTCCTGGTGCTCTGGATCGTCGGCATCTACAACGGCCTGGTCACGCTGCGCAACCGCTTCAAGAACGCGTTTGCCCAGATCGACGTGCAGCTCAAGCGCCGCTACGACCTCATTCCCAATCTGGTCGAGACGGCCAAGGCCTACCTCAAACACGAGCGCGAGACGCTCGAGGCGGTGATCAAGGCCCGCAACACCGCCTTCGCCGCCTCCCAGGCTGCCGCCGCCAATCCCGCCGACGGCGCCGCGGTCAAGAGCCTGCTCTCGGCCGAGAGCGGCCTGACTGGTGCGCTCAGCCGACTGCTTGCCGTCTCCGAGGCCTACCCCGACCTTAAAGCCAACCAGAACATGGCGCAGCTGACGGAGGAATTGACCTCGACCGAGAACAAGATCGCTTTCGCCCGCCAGGCCTACAACGACGCGGTCACGGTCTATAACACCAAGCGCGAGACCTTCCCGACCGTCGTGCTCGCCGGCATGTTCAATTTCGCCGCGGCCGAGCTGTTTCAGGTCGAGGCCCCGGCCGAACGCCAGGCGCCGAAGGTGAGTTTCGGTTGAGGGTGCATGGGGCGGTGAACGTGGCCTGAACCACCCACGGTCGGGCGATCCCGCCCTCCCCTCACGTCCACTCCTCTCGATGGACTTCTTCCAGGCCCAGGACCGCGCTCGCGGCCGCACGTCGCTGCTCGTGGCCTATTTCGCAGCCGCGGTGGTGGGCATCATCGCCGTGCTGTACGTGGTGGCGTTCTTCGTGTTCCACGAAGCTGTATCCGATCTGGAAGGACCCGAGTTCTACACCGAGCGCTGGCAGTTTTGGGACCCGAAGATCTTCGGCGCCGTCGCGCTGGGCACGGTCGCGGTCATCGGGCTGGGCTCGCTCTTCAAGACCCTCGCCCTGCGCGCCGGCGGCGGCGCGGTAGCCGAGTCGCTTGGCGGCACGCGTATCGCCCCGCACACGACAGACCTGCGCGAGCGCCGTCTCGTCAACGTGGTGGAGGAGATGGCCATCGCCTCGGGCGTGCGCGTGCCGGCCATCTATGTGCTGCCCGACGAGCAGGGGATCAACGCCTTCGCCGCCGGCTGGACGCCCGACGACGCCGCGGTGGCCGTGACGCGCGGGGCGCTCGAAACGCTCTCACGCGACGAACTGCAGGGCGTGATCGCGCACGAGTTCAGCCACATCCTCAACGGCGACATGCGGCTGAACATCCGCCTCATCGGCCTGCTCTTCGGGATCATGCTGCTCGTGGTGATCGGACGGAGCATGCTGCGCTCGATGCGATTTGCCGGGCGCTCCTCGGGCAAGGGCAAGGGCGGGCATGCCGGCATCCTGCTGCTCGGGCTCGCGATCATGCTCGTCGGCCTGATCGGCGTGTTCTTCGGCCGTCTCATCCAGGCCGCGGTCTCGCGCCAGCGGGAGTTTCTCGCCGACGCCTCGGCCGTGCAGTTCACCCGCAATCCGGCCGGCATCACCGGCGCGCTCAAGAAGATCGGCGGCTCGGCCTTCGGCTCGCGCCTGGGCAGCGCCCACGCGACCGAGAGCTCGCACCTCTTTTTCGCCAACGCCCTGGTCGTGGCCGGAGCCGGCCCCTGGGCGACCCACCCGCCGTTGCTCGCGCGCATCCGCGCGATCGAGCCAACCTTCGACGGACGTTTCCCCGCCGTCCAGGCAGGCGCCGCGGTTGACTCGGAACACCGAACCACCTCCGCGCCGGCCCGGCCGACCGCCGCGCAACCTCCGCCGCTGCGGCCCGAGCAGTTTGTCGCCGCGCTCGTGGCGGGCGCGGAGGCCGCACCCACACGCGCCCAGGGCGTGCTGGCCGCGATCCCCGACGTGCTCCGCGCCGCCGCCCATGGCCCGGAGAGCGCGCCAGCGCTGTTGCTCGGCCTGCTCGCACACGCCCTCGACGAGGCCACGGCCGCGCGCGAGCGCCGGATCCTTGAGCAGGCGCTGGGCGCGGCCGGCATGATCCAGGCGCTCCAGTTCGCGCGGTCCACCGCCTCGCTAGGTGACGAGACACGCCTCGCCCTCGTCGATCTCACCCTGCCCGCCATCCGGCAGCTCGCGCCGGCCACGGTGTCGGCGCTGCTCGCGGTCATCGACGAGATGATCGGCGCCGACTACCGTACGAGTCCCTTCGAGTTCGCCCTCGCCCGGATCATCCGTCGTGCGCTCGCGTCCGCCGACGGCTCGGCCCACGCCCAGACGCTGCCGAGCTTCGCCAAGGCGCCCCTGCCCGACGTCGCCGCCCTG
>JACSRI010000072.1 GCA_014879845.1 Opitutaceae bacterium | reverse complement strand
TCCTGCCGGCGGCGGCGCCGCCCAGCTGGTCGGTGTTGGCGTTGTAGCGCGGCGAGTGCGAGTGCGAAACAGTCGGCGACGAGTTCAGAGGGCGCGTAGGGCAGGAGCTTCACCGCCCACTTGTAGAGATCCATGTTCGCGTGCAGGCATCCGCGCTGCTCGAGCTCGAGGCGCGTCTCACGCGAGGGCTGCAGGCGGTTGAGTGGGCGCGCGGCCGGGGTGAAGAAACGAAACGCGTCGAAATGCGAGCAGCGCACGGGCATCGACTCGACGATCGCCGCGAGTTCGTCCGGTGGAAAACGCAGCGGCGTCGCCGGGTGACGGATGTCGTCGGTGCGATAGACCATCGCCCACTCGTGCAGGCCGAAGCAGGAATGCACGGGCGGCCGTTCCGTGCACGCGCGCAGGAGCGAGGCGATCCATCGCACCGACTCGAGCCGGCCGGCCGAGAGCGAGCGTGCGTCGGCGGTGACGCCAACGGCCGACTCCGTGTAGCCCGCGTGCGTGAGATACCCGCGCGCCCCGTCGCCCGCGAGCGTCACACCAAGTCCGGGGTGCCAGCGCTCGAGCAGGGCCGGCCGCACGGAGTAATAGTGCCAGAGAAAGTCATAGACCGGGTGCGTCTCGCCGCGCGCCGCGCGGGCGCGGTGTGGTCCAGTCCACAGGCGCACGCGCGCGAGGTGGGCGGCCTGGCGCGCGCGCCAGGCTGATTCGGGCAGAGTTTCTGTTGCCGGTTCGGGGTAGGGCGAGGTCTCCGGCCGAGCCGCGATCGTCGAACGGTTCGCGGTATGCGGCTCGGACGGAGGGCTCGCCCTACCTTCGCGGTCGGTCGCTTTCGCGCAGTCGTTCACAGCTTCACTGGCGCCGGGAAGTGCAGGAGAAACTTCTCCTCGAAATAGGGTCGCGGCACAAAGTCGTGGAGGTCCCACACCGCCGCCGGACGCAGCGTGTGCGCGGCGAGCTCCTCCTTCCAGAGTGTGCCCTTGAAGTAGAGGATGCCGTTGGCCGGCTCGCCCTTCTTGCCGGGGTGAAGCAGGCGCGCCGTCCAGCCGACGAACTCCGGCAGCGCGGTCACGGCGCGGCCGAGCACGTAGTCGAAGCGATCGCGCAGCTTCTCCGCGCGTTCGGTGATGATGTGCACGTTCTCGAGCCCGAGCGCCTCGGCCACCTCGAAGACGGCGCGGCCTTTCTTCGCCACCGAGTCGACGAGCGTGAACTTGGCGTGCGGATACAGGATCGCCAGCGGCAGGCCGGGAAAGCCACCGCCCGTGCCCACGTCGGCCACGCGCGCCCCGGCGGCGAGCCGCAGCACGCGCGTCGCGGTGAGGCAGTGCAGCAGGTGGTGCTCCTCGATGTGCTCCACGTCTTTGCGCGAGATCAGGTTCACGCGTTCGTTCTGCGCGCGGATCAGCGCGGTGAGCCGGCCGAGCTGCGTGAGCTGCTCCGCGGTGAGCGCGGGGAAATGCTCGCGGACGAGCGGGAGCGGGTCGGGAGAAGGAAGGTCGGGCATGGGAACGAGCGAGAGTGGAGTGTGACGCAGCCTGAAGGCTGGAGTGGTGCCGGGCGAGGCGAGTTTTCACCGATTCGTCGCGCGACCGTGATACGGCTGACACGAACGGGCGCTAGGCTCCCGCCCGCACATGCTGAGGCTATTCTTCTCCTCGTTCATCGCCGTTACAGTGCTTGTCTGCCTGGTGTCCGCGCAGTCCGAGCCGACGGCCGCCGACGGACCAATCGCAACTCTTGGCTTCGATGAGATCCTCGTTCTTCCCGTCGGCCCGAAGGGCTGGGAACTCACCGAAAAGGCCCGCGCTCTCGATGGTCGGCGCGTGCAGCTCACCGGGCACATGGTCCGCGAACTCAATCCCGATCCCGACCTCTTCCTCGTCGCGGCGTCGCCGGTGACCACCTACGCCTGCGAGTCGCTGGCCGCGAGTGATGTCCCGCCCAACGCGGTGCAGGTCATGCTCGCCCCGCGTCCCGGCCTCGGCGTGACCTGGCGGCCACAGCAGCTGACCGTGATCGGCCGGCTCGAGCTCGGCCATCGCGAGGAGCGCGACGGGCGCGTCTCGCATGTGCGACTTGTCGCCGAGCAGGTCCTCGCGGCCGACACCGGCGAGCCGGTCGACCTCCATCTTCCACTCGCGCGTCGCGCGCTCGGCTCCACCAGCCGTCCCTGATTTCAGGCGCCACCTGCGCCGCAACCGCCTTGTCCGCCACCACGCCCATCACGCACCCATGAACCTGTCATCGCTTGTCTCCCATGCCGGCTTCGCGTCGATCGTTCTCGCCGCAGCCAGCCTCTCGACGTCGGCCGCGCCGACGGTCACGCGCCTCAATCCCCCGAGTGCGCTCTTCACCTTCGACGACTCGAATCCACCGTACATCAGCCGCTTCGTCACGGGTCAGCGCTTCGACCTGCAGGCGACGGTCCAGGCGGACGCCAGGGCGTCGATCACCGCCGCGGTTTTCAGGATCAATGGCTGGACGGTTCCGGGCGGCGTGACCATCACGCCGATCGGCGGTGACCGCTTCAGCGTCACGCGCCGTGCCGTCGAGGCCAACTTCCCCGGCGTGCACAAGCTCACGATCGAAGCGACACAGAGCGACGGTGCGAAGGTCAGCGATCAGGGCAACTTCGAGGTCGTCGCCTTCAAGGGTGGCCCACGCGGCCGCCGCGCGAAGAACGTCATCTACCTCATCGGCGACGGCATGGGCATCGCGCACCGCACCGCCGCGCGCCTCGTCATGGGCAACGTGCAGATGGGCAAGGCCGAGGACATGCTCGCGATGGATTCGCTGCCGCACACCGCGCTCATCAGCACCGCGTCGCTCAACTCCATCGTGACCGACTCCGCGCCCGGCGCCGCCTGCTACTCCACCGGCAACAAGTCCAACAACAACCAGGAAGGCGTCTTCCCCGACGACACCGCCGACAAGTGGGACAACCCGCGCGTCGAGCACATGGGCAGCTACCTCGCGCGCCGCATGGGCAAGGCTCTCGGCATCGTCACCACGGCCGACGTCGAGGACGCCACGCCCGCCTCGTTTGCCGTGCACACGCAGGACCGCGGCGCCGGCACCGGTATCTGCGACATGTATCTGGACGAAGCGGCGGCCAACGCGAACCTGCGCGTTCTCATGGGCGGCGGTCGCAAATGGTTCCTCCCGCAGGGCACGGCCGGCAGCGGCCGCATCGGCAGCACCACCTCGAGCGGCGCCGACTATGTGCTGCCCGCCGACGTGGCCGCGGGGTGGGGCGTGCCCACCGGGGCGATCGACCCGACACGCGACCTCATTGCCGATTTCCAGGCCGCTGGATTCTACTACGCGCCCGACAAGGCCACGCTCGACGCGACCCCCGCTGGCACCAAGCGCGTTCTCGGTCTCTTCAACACCGGCAACATGGATGTCGCCCTCGACAAGATCGCCGAGCGCCGTGGTGGCGCCGCGGTCGGGAGTGTCGCGGCCTTCCCCGACCAGCCGATGCTCGAGGAGATGACGAAGAAGGCCCTCGAAGTGCTCAATCGCGAGCGCGACGGATTCGTGCTCATGGTCGAGGCGGCCTCCATCGACAAGCAGGCCCACAACATGGATACGGAGCGCTGGATCCTCGAGACCATCGAGTTTGACCGCACCGTCCAGGCCTGCATCGACTTCCAGAAGCGGAATCCCGACACGCTCATCGTTGTCACGGCCGACCACGAGTGCGCGGGCGTCAACATCATCGGCGGCACAGTCGTGACCGACGCCGAGCTGCGCACGCGGGCGGCTTCGGGCGGCGGCGCGGCGCAGCTGCGCTCCGGCGTGGTGGGCGTCTATGACGCGGCGGGCTTCCCGACCTACGGCGTGAGCAGCACGGACGGCTATCCCACGACGCTGGATACGGACAAGAAGATCCTCATCGGCTACGCCGCCAATGGCGACCGGTACGAGGACTGGCTGACCAACCCGCAGCCCAATGTCGCCGGCGCCGCGCGCGACGTGGCGGGCAACTTCTTCATCGCGGGCCAGGCGGCCGGTGCCGGGGTGAGCACCGCAGTGCACACCGGATCGGACATCCCGCTCTCGGCCGGCGGTCGCGGCGCCTCGCTCTTCCACGGCGTGATGGACAATACCGACGTGTTCTTCCGCGTCCTGCAGGCGGCTGCAGTTGGCTGCGACGACTAAACCGGCCCGGCCAAGCTCTGACGACTCGGGAGGCGCGCTCGACGAGCGCGCCTCTCTGTCTTCTGGAGAATCACCCGCCGATCTCGGCGAGGCGGGCCTCGAGGCGTTTTTCCGAGACAGGCACGGCGGTGCCGAGCTCCTGTGCGAAGAGCGAGACGCGCAGCTCTTCCATCAGCCAGCCGATCTCCTCGCGCGCGACGGCGGTCGCCGCGGCGCGCGGCGATTTCTCGAGGGCGGCGAGTCGTGTCTCCAGGCGCGTGAGGGCGATGGCCCGCTCGGCGTCGCGCAGCGGATTTTCCTTCGCCTTGCGCGCGCGCGCCTGCATCGCGCGCAGGTAGCGCGGCAAGTGCTTGAGCTGGGCGTGCGGCGTGCGCAGGGGAAAATCCGGCGGGATGAGGCGCGCGAGGTCGCGCGGGTAGTCCCGGTAGGGCGGCTTGGCGACCGCGAGAACGAGTTCGTGGCGAAGCTCGAGGATCGTCTTGAGCTGGTCGACGAACCGGAAGAGCAGCCCCTTCGACTCCTCGCGCGCCGCGGCCGCAGCCTTCTGGAAGGCCTCGCGCGTGAGCGGCGCGATCGTGCGCGCGCAGAGATGCCGGCGCAGGTGCTCACCGACGTTTTCCTTGAGTGTCGCGATCGGGGCGAGCGTGACGGCGAGTGGGCCGAGCCGCGCGACGTCCTTGAGGTCGCGATCGAGCCAGCTGAGCTCGTAGCGCAGCTCGTGCTCGAAGAAACGGCGCAGCGCGGCGGCGAGATCGAGGCGGGACTCCTCCGGTGTCTTGAACAGGCGCAACGCCACGCCTGTCGGCTCGACGCGGAGGCCCGGGTAGGCATGGACGGTGAGCCCGCCGGTCTCGGTCACGGCCACGCGTTCCGGCAACGCGTCAAACGTCCAGGTCTCCAGGCCGGTGCGTTCCCAGGCGGCGCAGGCCTTCTTCCACGCCTCGACCACGGCGGAGTCGGGTCGCTGGGCGGCGGCGCGCTCCTGTTCGGCGAGCAACGTGCGCACCTGCGCGAGGTCGCGCGAGGCGGCGAGCGATTTCTTCGTGCCGTCGGCCTGCGTGCCGACGACCTCGACGCGCACGCGCAGGTGCGGCGGGATCTCCTCCGGGTGCCAGTCGGAGGGGAATGTGCGCACGCCGTAGTGCTTTTCCAGATGCGCCGCGAGACTCTCGGGCAGCGTCGCGTGCGTCGGTCGGAGGACGTGGGCGATGGCGGCGGACTTTTCCCCGATCGGCAGGAGTTGTTTGCGCAGCTCCTTGGGCAGGGCGCGCAGGAGGTGGTCGATCTTTTCCTCGAGGTGGCCGGGCACGAGCCAGTCGAGCATGCCGGGCTGGAGGTGGCGCGCCTGGGCGGGCTCGAGGCGCACAGTCACGCCGTCCTCGTCCCGGCCGGGCTTGTAGGCGTAGCGCAGGGGCAGGGCGAAGTTCTCCAGCTCGACCCGGTCGGGGAACGCGGCGCGGTCGAAGTCCTCGGGCAGGTCGCCGAGCAGGTCCTCCTCGCGCAGGCAGAGGACGTCGGGCTCGCGCGCGATGCGGTCGCGGATGTGGCGGTTGAGGTCGTGGATCGAGGAGATGCCCTCCAGGCGCGACGCGTAGAAGCGGTAGTAGGCTTCGTCGAGGTCGAGGTAGACGCCGCTGCGCAGACGCGTGCGCAGCACCTCGACCTTGTCGCGCAGCGCGCGATTGTGCTCGAGGAATCGGTGGGGGAGCTGGAGCTCGGCGTTGAGCAGGCCTTCGCGGATGAAGATCTCCGTGGCGTGCTTCGGGTTGATCAGCCCGTAGCCGACGCGGCGGACGCGTATCTCCAGACCGTGGAGACGCGTGGTCTCGCGCACGAGCACGCGGCCCGACTCCACGGTGAACGTGGGCTCGCTGTGGGCGACCTTGCAGGCGTGGGCGCCGACATCGAGCAGCCACTGCACGTCGATGCGGGCGCAGGTGCGGGCGAACAGCCGCGTCGTCTCGACGATCTCGGCGGCGACGATCCAATCGGGCGACTTGTTCGGCTTGGGGCGCGAGGCGGATTTGTCGCCGCCGCGCGGTGCGCTGGAGCGGGCCTTGCGGTCGAAGAGGGTGGAGCCGGGGAAGATGAGCGGCTTGCGGTCGCCGCCGGCGCGGAAGAGGTTGCCTTCGTCGCGACGTGCGACGTTGGCGAGCAGGCCCGGCAGGAGCGCGCGGTGGATCGCGCGGTAGCGTTCGCCGCCGAAGCGCATGTCCTGCTCTCCCGGCTCCGACGCCGGTTGCGTGCGAGCGGGCGAGTCGCGGCGGCGAGGCTCGAGATCGCCGAGGGCCTCCTCGAGCTGCGCATGGATGTCGCGCCACTCGCGCATGCGGTTGTAGTTGAGAAAGTGCTGCCGGCAGAACTTGCGCAGCCGGCCCTGCGAGAGGTGCTCCACCTCGTCGTGAAAGGCGTCCCAGATGGCGAGGAGCGTGAGAAAATCCGAGTCGGGGTGGACGAAACGTCGATGCGCGGCGTCGGCGGCAGCCTCGGCGTCGGCTGGGCGTTCGCGCGGGTCCTGGATGCTGAGCGCGGCGGCGACGACGAGCACCTCGCGTACGGCGCGCTCCTGCGTGGCCTGCAGGAGCATGCGGCCGACGATCGGGTCGACCGGCAGGCGGGCGAGGTCGCGCCCGAGCGGCGTGAGCGTGTGCTGGGCGTCGATCGCACCAAGTTCCTCGAGGAGGGCGTAGCCGGCGGCGATGGCGGCGGGCGGCGGCGGGTCGATGAAGGGGAAGCGCTCGATGTCGCCGAGGCGCGCGGACTTCATCCGCAGGATCACGTCGGCGAGGTTGGCCCGGTGGATCTCGGGGACGGAGAACTCCGGGCGCTTCTTGAAGTCATCCTCCGAATACAGACGGATGCACACGCCCTCGGCCACGCGGCCGCACCGGCCCTTGCGTTGGTTGGCGCTGCTCTGCGAGATCGGCTCGATCGGTAGGCGGCGCGTGCGGGTTCGGTTGTTGAAGCGGCTGATGCGGGCCTCGCCGGTGTCGATGACGAAGCGAATGCCGGGGATCGTGAGCGAGGTCTCGGCGATGTTCGTGCTCAGCACGATCTTCCGGCGACGTGACGGAGCGAACACGCGCTGCTGGTCGGCGGCGGCGAGCCGGCCGAAGAGCGGCACGATCTCGAGAGGGCCGAAGTGGCGCGACTCGATGAGGTCGGCGGTCTCGCGGATATCGCGCTCCGTGGAGAGGAACACCAGCACATCACCGCGATCCGATTCGAGCAGCACGCGCTCGAGCGCCGCGACCACGGCGTCGAGGTGCGTGAACTCGCCGGCCTCCTCGAGCAGTTCGTCCACGGGCGCGTAGATCACCTCCACCGGGTAGAGGCGGCCGGAGACCTGGATCACCGGCGCGTCGTCGAACGCGCGGGAAAACGCCGCGGTGTCGATCGTGGCCGACGTGATAATGATCTTTAGGTCGGTGCGGCGGTGGCGCAGCTGGTTGAGGTGGCCGAGGAGAAAATCGATGTTGAGCGACCGTTCGTGCGCCTCGTCGATCACGATCGTGTCGTAGGCGCGCAGCATCGGGTCGGCCTGCACCTCGGCGAGGAGCATGCCGTCGGTGAGAAACTTCACCGCCGTGTCGGCGCTGCTCTCATCCATGAAGCGGATCTTGCAGCCGACCTCGCGCCCCCACTGCACGCCGAGCTCCTCGGCGACGCGGCGCGAGAGGGAGATCGCGGCCACCCGGCGCGGCTGCGTGCAGGCGATGCGCCCGCGACCGGCCTCCAGGCACATCTTCGGCAATTGCGTGGTCTTGCCGGAGCCGGTGTCGCCGGCGATGATCAACACCGGGTGTTCGCGCAGCGCCGCGATGATCTCGGTGCGGCGGGCCGAGACGGGCAACTCCTCCGGATAGCTCGGACGCCACGTGCGTGGCTCGGCGGGCGGGCGCGCAGGTGAGCGCGACCGGTCGCGGGTCGTCGTCGTGTCAGGCTGTCGTTCCTCGGCCATGCGGGCGGATCAAACCCGCGACGATGGGCGAGCGACGCGACGAAAACAATGCGGGAGACGCCGGCTGACTCAGCTCGACCAGACCGGGACGCGGGGCCCGGTCGTCCGGCTCAACCGTGGGCAGGCGAACGCTCGGGACCTGTATGCGGACGGGACGGCTTGTCCGGAACGATCGCTTCGCCCGTGACCGGGTCGACGCGGAGCGTGCGCCATTTCGAGTCGATCTCGCCGCTGATCGAGGAGTAGCCCTCCTCCGATAGGCCGTGCGAGACCTGACAGCCGAGTTGTTCGCTGAGAAAATCCTCGAGGCTGACCCAGCGGTTGCCGTGCTTCACCCGGTGAGTCCAGGCGCAGACCACGACCCAGTCCTGCACCGTCGAGGACTTCTGCATGTAGTAGCTGGTGATCCAGACGTTGATCGCGCCGACGAGCCCGACCAGGCAGGCGGAGACGAACGCAAGATCCCAGGAACCTCCGGCGCCGCGGGCGTCGGGGTAGAAGACTCCGGTCAGGTTGAATGTCCGGTCGGCGAAGATGAACGTGATGATCAGCGCGTAGGACAGCAGCTGGCCGGTGATGATCGCGTAGTGATGCCGCTTCATGGTCGTCGGCACCGACGGTGGAAGCCGCGGTGTCCGTAGGATGGATTCGGCCGGCGCGGCGGGAGCCGAAGTCGGCGGCGCCGCTTCGCCGATGATTTGCAGTCGACCGGCGGAGAGTGCGCAGGGCGGTGGAGTGATTCCGCGAAAAGCGGGTAGGGAATTTCCCGATGCGGCTAAGAGAATCGCTGCTCAATCGTCACACCGGGGTGACGATGTGCAGTTTTGCAGTGTGTTGGGTTGCGCTGTGAACTTCGCCCCGTACGTTTCCCCATACCGACTTGTCATGAATTGCAGACCTGACCCCACCCCGCGGTTTGCCGTGAACCGCACCAAAATCATCTCGCGGCTGCCCGGCGTCCAATTGGCGCCAGGCGAGAAGCGTTTCGGCTCGGGCCGTCCCAAGCTCGAGGCCGAGGACGCCGCCTCGTTCCCGGTGCCCGCGCATAAGCGAGCGGCGAGCGGGAGCGGCGGCTGGTTGCGTCGTTGAGCGCGCCGCGCGCCTGATCGGTGACCGCTGTCCCGCAGCGAGCGGGCGGCGCTGGTCCGCGCACGCGAGCGCGCCGTGCATCCGCGCGATGGTTACGTCGCGCGACGGGGCACCGGACCGGAGGACTGGCGCGCGATCATCGTCGGCCTGATCATGCGTACGACGGGCTGGTCGGAGATCTGTTCGAGCTGTTCCTCGAGCAGATCGAGGGCGATCTCGATCGTCGCTTCGACCTGCTGGTCGACGCTCGTCACGTTGGGCGAGGTCATCTGGCAGATGTCCTGGTTGTTGAAGCCGGTGACGGAGATGGCGTCGGGCACCTTCATGCCCATCTCCTCCAGGGCGAGCATCGCGCCGATCGCGACCTCGTCGTTGACGCCGACCAGCGCGGTCGGCGGCTTCTCGAGTCGGGCGAAGGCGCGCGCGAGGGCCCGACCGAACGTGAAGTCGTTGTCGCGCGGCTCGAGGTGGTCGAGCGACCGCGTGTGGGCCGCGGGATCGAGTCCGCGGGCGGTGAGCGCCTCGGTGATGCCGCGAAGCCGGTCGCGGGTCTGCTGCTCGGGGTGATCCATGCCGAGCAGGCCGAACGAGCGGTGCCCGAGGTCGAGCAGGTGGTTCATCACGAGGTGCATCGCGCCGGCGCGATCGAACGACACAGAGTTGGCGCCCGCGATGTTGGCCTGATCGATGAGCACGTGCGCGATCTTGCGCCGACGCAACTCGGCGACGCGCTGGGCGATCTCGGCCGGCACGAAGTGCCCGATGAAGATCACCGCGCTGGCCTGCATCGCCTGAAAATGCTGCACCACCTTGCGGCTCTCGCCGGCGGCGAGCACCTCGATCAAGCAGGTGAAGCCGCGGGCCCGCAGGCGTTTTTGCAGCAACGCGAGCTTGGCCACCATCGGCGGCGTGAGCAGGTTTTCCATGCAGATGCCGGCGACCGCCGCGCCCTTGCCGCGCAGCCCGACGGCGAACGCATTGGGCGTGAAGCCGGTCTGCTCAAGGGCCCGCTGCACGCGCTCAATGGTGGAGCGCTTAACGCCGGGGTGACCGTTGAGGACACGGGAGACCGTGGTGCGGGCGAGTCCCACGTACCGGGCGAAATCCGCCGTCGAGCGGATCGAGCCAAAGTCGCGCGTGTGAGGCATGATGGGGATGAGGAGGTCCTGGGCGAGCGGGCGGGGGAGACCGCAGCGGGATGGAACGAGGCGGGTTTGCGGAGGCCGGCCGAAGCGATAACGCGCCGAACCGGGCGGTATGATGAAGGAAGCAGACACGTGTCCGGAGTGCGGGCAACGCCAGAGTTGCGCGAATGCCGCGAACGGCGTCCGATCGCGGTGGTCGTTCCGGGTCTGAAAGCGTTCGCCACGGTGTCGATGAAAGGCTTCGAGTACATCGTGCACAGCAGGTTTGAGATCGACCTCCGAGATCGTGCGACCGCGCGTGGCTGCCCCGCCGCGCGGTCTGCGGTGTGCACTTGTCGGAGCGGCCGAGCCAGGCGCGGGCGCGGGACAACGGCATGAGCTATCGCTTTCGCAAGAAGGAGGACCTCGTGTCCGGCGCCCGTCGCATCGTGCTCGAAGAGCTTGATGCGGCCCGCCTCGAGTTGGTGATCGCGGCGGGCGATGCCGAGGCGTTGCACGAGGTGCGCAAGCGCATCAAACGCATGCGTGCGCTGATGCGCCTGTGCTGGGACGGATTTGCGGGTGCTGATGGCGAGACCGAGGATGAGGCTCTGCGCGATGTGGGGCGGTTGCTCGCGGCTCACCGCGAATCCGATGCATTGATCGAGATCCTCCGGCTCGAGGCCGCCGCCGCCGGCTCGGTCGACCTGCGACTGCTGGAGGATACCGTGCGCCTTCATCAGGCGGCGAGGGCTCCCTTGCGCCAGCGCGATACGGATCTCGCGCGCGCCCATCGCGTCCTTGGAGGGGTGCGACGCCGTATGGCCGGGGCGGCGATCACGACGTTCTCTCAGAAAGAGTGTCTGCGCCGCCTTCGTCGCTCCTACCGCCGCGCGCGTGACCAATGGTGGCTGGCGGTATCGGATCCGACCGACGAGCACCTTCACGAATGGCGCAAGCTGACCAAGTATTTGCTCAACCAGCTGCGCCTCATCCGGAGTCGGGCCGGACCGGGGTTCGCCCGCTTTCGGGCCAACCTGGCGGACCTCGACAACCGCCTCGGTCAAGCCCGCGACGCCGCGCACCTGGCGGGCATCTTGCGTGGGGTGCCCGTCGCCGAGGTCTCCCTGCGCTACGGCCTGGGATTGCGCGCCCGCCTCGAGCAATCCGTTGACGACCAGCTCAGTCGGTCGTTTGCGCTGGGGCGCCGGCTTTTCCGTTTCGGCCCGCGAGGATTTCAGCGCCGCGTCGTGGCGTGATGGGGCTGGGGGAGGGCGTTTGGCGTGTGCGAGGGGACCCAGCAGCCCCGGCAAAATCCGCCGCAACGGCCGCGGCAAAGTTTGCCCTCGAAATCGATGGCGACTTGATTATTATGATAATCAACGAGTTAAATTCCATGGCATAGGCGTTGCTCTCTGGGCGGCGCCATGTTCCAGGGAATCTACAACAGCGCTGCCTCGGCCGACGCCCTCCAGAAGTGGAGCGACGTCGTGGCGCGCAATATCGGCACCGGCCCGATCCCTGGATTCAAGAAGGACGTGGTCAGCTTCGACGCGGTCGCCATGGGCACGATCGGTTTCGGCGACGACGGCAAGTCCACGCAACAGATGGCGGCCTATCTCCCGGTGCCGAAGGGTGGCATCAGTTTCATCGAGGGCACGATCGAGTACAACCGCGAGCCCCGGTGCTTCGCCATCCAGGGCGAAGGTTTCTTCAAGCTCCAGCGTCCCGACGGCTCCGCGGTCTTCACGCGCGACGGCCAGTTTCACGTCTCGAGCACGGGCCAGCTGATCAGCAAGTCCGGCCTTCCCGTCGTGGGTGAGACCGGTCCGATCCAGGTGCTCATCGACCAGGGCGAGATCTCGCTCAATCCCGAGGGTCGCCTCTTCCAGGGTGACCAGGAGATCGGCGTGCTCACGGTCTACGATGTCTCCGACCGCTCCGCGCTGCGCCGCACCAGTGGCGGCTTCGTGGTCGCTCCCGAGCGCGAGGGCACGGTCGACGAGACCATGGTCGAGGCTTCCGAGGTGAAACAGGGCTTTCTCGAGATGAGCAACGTCTCGGCCATCCACGAGATGATCGACCTCGTCACCATCACCAATGCGCTCCAGGCCAACCAGAAGGTGATCCAGACCTACGACGGTCTCTCGGATCGCGCCGTGCAGAGCCTCGCCCCGACGTCCTAACGCGTTCCATCCCCCATGAATCTCGCTCTCTACGCCGCCGCCACGGGAATGGAGTCCCAGCAGGTCAACCTGAACACGATCTCGAACAACATCGCGAACGTGAACACGACGGGCTTCAAGAAGAGCAAGATCGAGTTCCAGGACCTCTTCTACCAGAGCGCCCGCCAGGCGGGTGCGGAATCCGGCGCGGGCAATCTCACGCCCACATCCGTCGAGCTCGGCAACGGCAGCCAGGTGGTCTCCACCTCGAAGGTCTTCACCCAGGGCCAGCTCACGCAGACCGGCGAGAAGCTCGACATCGCCATCCAGGGCGACGGCTTCTTCGAGGTCGAGCGTCCCGATGGCACCAGCGCCTTCACCCGCGACGGCGCGCTCAAGGTCGGCGCCGACGGCCGCATCATGACGAGCAGCGGCTATCCGCTCCTCAGCGGTTTCCAGCCCGTGCCCACCGGCACGTCGAGCATCAGCATCTCAGCCTCCGGCGACGTCACGATGACGACGCCGAGCGGAACCACCACCTACCGCATCCAGCTCGCGCGTTTCGCCAATCCCTCGGGCCTGCAGAGCGTCGGCGGTAGCATGTTCGTGGAGACGGGCGCCTCCGGCGTGCCCGAGATCGGCAGCCCCGGCGAGAATGCCTACGGCACGCTCCTGCAGGGCTACCTCGAGTCATCCAACGTCAACGTGGTCGAGGAGATGGTCGCCATGATCCTCGCCCAGCGCGCGTACGAGATGAACTCCAAGTCCATCCAGTCCGCCGACGAGATGCTTTCCCGCGTGAGCCAGTTGAAGCGCTAAACCCCCAATGATCCCGCAAGGACGCGTCATGGTTATCTGGAGTTATCTTCTCATCGGTGCCTCCGCACCGGCGTCGGTCGAGAGCGTGCTCGCCCCGGTCGACGGACCCTACACCGCCACGCCCGCGACGCTCGATGCCGCCCCCGCCGCCGAGACGGTGGGTTCCGTGGCCGAGCAGCCCACCCGCCCGCTCGTGCGGGTCGGCGCCGACGAGATCGACCTGCTTGCCGCGCTCGAGCAGGCGCTCGCCGACAAGTTCCAGCCGACGGGCCGCCTGCGCCTCATCCCCGTATCCACGATGCCGCGACTCGGCGAGGGTGCCGAGCTGCCCGCCATCGAGCTGGTCGACGCGCCGTCCCGCCTCAACGCCGGCACGATGCTGCTGCGCTTCCGTCTCGTGGCCGCGGACGGATCGAGCAGCCTGCACATCCTCTCCTTCCGCGCCGAGGTGCTCGCCGACGTCTGGTTCACCCAGCGCCGCGTCGCCGCCGGCGAGCAGCTCGCCGACCTCGATCTCGTCACCCGCGAGGTCGACCTCCTGCGCGAGCCCAAGGCCGTGCCGGCCGACGCCGCGATCGTCACCCGCTACGAGATCGCTCGCGCCGTGGCCGAGACCCGCCCGATCACCTGGAACGACATCACCCCGCGCTCGCTCGTGCGCAAGGGCCAGATGGTCGAGGTGGTCGCCAGCCAGGGAAACCTCCGCATCACGATGAAAGGCCAGGCCGTCCGCAGCGGCGCGCTCGGCGAGACCGTGACCATCCGCAACCTCGAATCGAAGCGGGATTTCTCCGCCGAAGTGATCGATGAAAACAAAGTCCGCGTGCATTTCTAAGCCCGTCCTCGTCGCCTCGGTCGCCCTCGCTTCCGTCCTCCCGGCCTCGGCCGGCTCGCTCTGGACGAAGACGCATGCGCGCGAGGCCGCGATGTACACCGACCGCAAGGCCCGGCGCATCGGCGACATCATCACCGTGGTCGTGTCCGAGTCCGCCAGCGTGAGCGCTTCCAAGCGCACGAAGACCGACAAGTCCGCCTCGGTCGACGCCGCGGTCGACGCCTTCTTCTGGGATCCCGCCTCCTCGAACATGGGTTCGCACAACGGCTCGCTCCCGCAGATGAAGATGGGCGGCACGAACAACTTCGAGGGTGGCGGCGAGATCAACAACAAGCAGACCATCAGCGCCCGCGCCGCCGTGACCGTCGTGGACGTGCTCCCCAACGGCAACCTCGTGATCGAGGGCTCGCGCTTCGTCTCCTACTCGGGCGAGAAGCAGTACGCGATCCTGCGCGGCATCGTCCGCCTCGACGACATCACCAACGCCAACACGGTCGCCTCGTCGTCCATCGCGGATGCGCGCGTCGAGTTTGTCTCCGAAGGCACGATCTCCGCCAACCAGCGCAAGGGCTGGCTCTCCCGCGTCATCGATACGGTCAATCCCTTCTAAACGGACTTTTTGAGATGCAAGGACGCAGCCTCTCAGTTTTCCTCCTCGCCCTCCTGATGCCGGCCGCCGTATCCGCGGCGCGGATCAAGGACCTCACGCTCGTCGAGGGCGCGCGGGACAACCAGCTCGTCGGCTACGGGCTTGTGCTCGGCCTGGCCGGCGACGGCGACGGCTCGACCGCGTTCTACACGGTGCAGAGCATCGCCAACGCCCTGCAGCGCTTCGGCGTCACGGTGCCCGCCCAGCAGGTGAAGTCCAAGAACGTCGCCGCCGTCATGGTCACGGCCGACATCCCCGCCTTCTACAAGCCCGGCCAGCGCATCGACGTCACGGTCGCCGCGCTCGGCGACGCCAAGTCGCTCCAGGGCGGCGTGCTCCTCCAGACGCCGTTGCTCGGCGCCGACGAGATCGTCTACGCCGTGGCCCAGGGCCCGATCGCGGTCGGCGGTTTCCTCGGCGGCGCCGGCGGTCCCGGCGGCGCGACCGTGCAGAAGAATCACCCGACGGTCGGTCAGATCTCCGGCGGCGCGATCGTCGAGCGGGAGATCCCCACCGAGATCGTCTCCTCCGGCGAGATGCGCCTGCTCCTGCTCAATCCCGACTACACCTCCGCCGCGCGCATGGCCGAGGCGATCAACAAGAACTACCCCGACATCGCCCTCGCCGCGGACGCCTCGACGGTGCGGGTGCGCGTGCCCGTGATGTTCGACCGCCGCGAGATCGACTTCGTCGCCGCGATCGGCCGCCTCGAGGTCGTCCCGGATACGCCGGCCCGCATCGTGGTCAACGAGCGCACCGGTACGATCGTCGCCACGTCGACAGTACGCATCTCCAGCGTCGCCATCAGCCACGGCGCGCTCACCATCACGGTCGCCAAATCGCTCGACGCCAGCCAGCCGCTGCCCTTCAGCGAGGGCGGCCGCACCGCGCTGCTCCCGAGCACCGAGACCAGCGTCACGGAGAAGCAGGGCGGCTTCACCGTGATCGAGGAGTACCCCACGATCGAGCAGGTCGCCACGGCGCTCAACGCCATGGGCGTGTCGACCCGCGAGATGATGTCCATCTTCCAGGCAATGAAGCGCGCGGGCGCGCTCCAGGCCGAACTCATCGTCAACTAGGAGCGGTCATGGGCATGGATGCTGCCACATCTCTTCAGTTCAACGCCGCCGACCCGGGTGCGTGGCGCGAGCGTTTGGTGCATGGCACCGCGCCCGAGAAGGAGCGCCTCGCCGCCGTCTCCAAGGAGTTTGAGGCCGTGCTGTTGCGCAACTATCTCTCCGAGGCGATGAAGCCGCTGACCAAGGGCGGCGAGACCTTCGGCGGAGACAACTCCATCTACGGCTACATGATCACCGACGCGCTGGCCAAGGGCCTGAGCCGCGACGGGGTTTTCGGATTCTCCAACCTCATGCAGGCGCAGCTCTCGAGCGCCTTGCCTTCCAACCATGACATCGACACCGACACGCCTTGAGGCCGGCGACTGGGAGCCGCTGGTCGAGATCCTGCGCAACGAACTGCAGGAATACGGCGGCCTGTTCAACCTGCTCGGCCAGCAGCAGGACCGCATCATCGAGCGCAAGCCCGATGCCGTGCTCTCCATCAACGACGAGATCGAGCTCCAGACCCGCACGGTCGCCGACCTGCGTGGCCGCCGCGAGGCCTTCGTCGACGACCTGCTCGCCCGCGTCGGCCAGCCCGTGCCCGGCTCGCTGCGCAAGCTCATCGAGCACCTGCCGGACTTCGTCCAGCCGCTCGTCGAGGCGCTCATGACCGACATCAACCACATGGTCCGGCGCAACCGCCACAAGGCGCGCCAGAACCACCTGCTCCTCTCCCGCGCCGTGCAGCTCACGGAGGAGACGCTCCGCGTGCTCCAGCCCGAGAACTTCACCCGCACCTACGGCCGCACCGGCCGAGCCACGCTGCCGACCCGCGCCGCCGCGGTCTCGCGCTACAACGCCCTCGGTTGACCTGACCGACTAACCCACCTCCGCCATGTCCGGACTGTTCTCAGAACTCCACCGCACCTCCCAGGCCATCGCCGCGCAGAGCCAGGGCGTGTTCGTGTCCGGCAAGAACATGGCCAACGTCAACAACGCCGCCTACGCACGCCAGCGCGTGATCCTCGGCGACCGCGGCGTGGTGCAGACCGTGCTCGGACCGCAGAGCCTCGGCGTGGAGGCCCTCGGCCTCCAGCAGGTCCGCGACAAGCTCCTCGACTCCCAGATCCTGCGCGAGACCGCGCTCATGACCTCGCTCGAGGTCCAGTCCGACGCCTTCTTCAAGGCCGAGGCCGCCCTCGGGCAGAACATCGACCGCAGCGGCGACGCGACCTACATCGAGGGCGCCGACTCCTCCGGTGCCTCCAAGGGCATCGGCGAGGCGCTCGACAATCTCTTCAACGCCTTCAACGGCCTCGCGGCCACGCCGCGCTCCGAGTCGCAGCGCCAGTCGCTCTACCAGCAGGCGCAGACGCTCGTCGAGCGCTTCAACATCGTCGACGGCCGCCTCGAGTCGATCCAGAGCGACCTGACCGAGCAGATGTCCGCCGATGCGGACACGGTCAACGGCCTCCTCCTGACCATCTCCGACCTCAACCGCCAGATCGGCCAGTACGAGGTGGGCGAGCCCGGCTCCGCCCTCGACCTGCGCGACCAGCGCCAGGCCAAGCTCGAGGAACTCTCCAAATACGTCGACTTCCGCACCGCGCCCGTCGCCGGCTCCACCAGCCAGATCCAGATCCTCGCCCGCGATACCGGCGGCGCCGATGTCGTGCTGCTCGACGGGGCCAATCCGCCCACGGGCGTGACCTTCACCGGCACCGGCTTCACCGGCGGCAATCCGCCCGTCGCGCTCGGCCTGCTCGGTGGCCGCCTCCAGGGCGCGCTCACCGCACGCGACGGTGCCATCGCCGACCTGCGCACCAGCCTCGACGCGATGGCGCGGCAGCTCGTCACGTCGTTCAATACCGCCTACAATCCCGGCGGCGCGTATTCGAACTTCTTCGACCCGGCCGGCACCACTGCCGCCACGATCGCGCTCGACGCCTCGCTCTCCTCCGCGAACGTCCGCTCGACGGTGACCGCCGACCCCGGCGCCAACGACATCGCGCTCGCGGTCTACGGCCTGTCCGAGGTGGCCTACGCCACCGGCGGTGGCGACGCCATCGACGGCACGTTCGGGTCCTACTACCGCAGCGTGGTCTCCGACCTCGCCAATGCCACCGCCTCTGCCGAGAGCCGCTACGACGACCAGTCCACGCTCCAGCGACTCATGGTCGAGCGTCGCGACAGCGTATCCGGCGTCTCGATCGACGAGGAGATGACCAACCTCATCAAGTACCAGCGCGCCTTCGACGCCTCCGCCCGCGTCATGCGCATGATCGATGAGATGCTCGAAACCGTCGTCAAGGGCCTGACCGCCTGAACCCCCGCCAGCCATGCGAGTCACTTCCAGCACATTCCCGAACAACCTGGTCAACCAGCTCCAGCAGTTGACCTCGAAGATGAACACGCTCCAGCAGCAGGCCTCGACCGGACAGCGCGTGATCGCGCCCTCCGACGACCCGGCCGCCGCGTCGCGCGTGCTCAACTACCAGGCCGAGCGCAACGGCCTCGCCCAGTTCCAGCGCAACGCCCTGCGCGCCGAAGACATCCTCAACGCCACCAACGCCGAGATCCAGAACTTGCTCGACGCCTCGGAGCGCGCCAACGAGGTGGTCTCGCTCACCAACGACGTCTTCAACGGCGACGATATGGTCGTCTACGCCACCGAGATCGACTCGGTCCTCGAGCAGGCCCTGGTCAACGCCAACGCCAACTTCAACGACGAGCCGCTCTTCGGCGGCACCACCGCCAACCAGCGCCCCTTCACCGTCACGCGCGACGCGAACGGCCGGATCACCGCCGTGACCTACGCCGGCTCCGCCACCACCGCGCAGATCCAGGTGGCCGAGGGCAGCTCGATCTCGCCCTACTCGAGCGCGACCGAGAACCAGGAGATCGCCGATTTTCTCAACCGCCTCGTCGGCCTGCGCGACGCGCTTAACACGCGCGATTCGTCGAACGTGCGCGCTCTCTCCGCCGGCCTGCAGACCTCCGAGGACCAGCTCATCCTCCAGCTCAGCGGCAAGGGCGCGCTGCTCTCCCGCGTCGAGGTCGACAAGACCCAGAATGCCGCGCGCTACACCGACCTCGCCGAGCAGATTTCGCGCGACGCCGACACCGACCTCGCCCAGGCCGTCGTGCAGCTCACCCAGAACCAGAACGCCTACCAGGCCGCCCTCATGAGCGCCGGCAAGGTGCTCAACCGCTCGCTCCTCGATTATCTTTGATTCCTGAATACGCCGCGCGGCCCGTTCACCGCTTCCGGCTCCCCTCACCCCACACCGCCACACCATGAGTATCAAAGTCGCCACCGATGCCACCGTCGACCGCGCCCAATGGCTCCGGCCAGTCGCGTTCGAGCTGCCCGCCGGGATGATTGGATTCCCCGAGGCCACGCGCCTCGAGGTGATCCTCAACCCCGAGGAGCTGCCCTTCATGTGGCTGCGCTGCGTCGACAACCACGCCCTCAACTTCATCGTCATCGAGCCGCACGCCCTCATCCAGGGCTACACCATCGAGCTCTCCGACGACGACGCCGCCCGCCTCGAGATCGAGCGACCGGAGGACGCCTACATCTTCAACGTGGTCAACTTCAAGCCCGACCACCCCGAGGCCGCCACGGTCAACCTGATCGGCCCGGTCGTGGTCAACCGCCGCACCCTCAAAGGCCGGCAGATGATCATCGCCAACTACGCGGACTACTCCGCGCGCCACCCGCTCATCGCCTCCGGCTCCGCCGGCCAGGCCTGATCCGCGACCCTGCACCGGAGACGAACGCCATGCTCATCCTCTCACGCAAGGTCAACGAATCGATCGTCATCGCCGACAACATCGAGATCCGCATCACCCGGATCGACGGCGACACGGTCAAGATCGGCATCAACGCCCCCCGCGAGGTGCCCATCGTGCGCAAGGAACTCTTCGACCAGGTCCGTCAGGCCAACAGCGAAGCTGCCGTCACCGTGGCCGGCCCCGAGGCCGCCGCGCGCAAGGCCGGCCTCGCCGGCCTCGCCGGAGCCCTGGCCGCGAAGAAGACACAACTCAACAACGCCGGCGCCAACACCCCGCCGGCATCCGCCAAGTAAGCAGGGAAGTCAGAAAAAACACCAAGAAGGAGACCACCATGGTCATCAACACCAACATCAATGCCATCAACGCGAGCCGCAATCTGGGCATGAGCAATGCCATGTTGAGCCGCTCGCTCGCTCGATTGTCTTCGGGTTCGAAGATCGTCAAGCCGTCGGACGACGCCGCCGGTCTCGCCGTGTCGGAGAAGTTGCAGGCCCAGAACGCCCGCATCACTGCCGCCACCACGAACGTGCAGAACGCCATCAGTTTCGTGCAGACCGCCGATGGCTTCCTCAGCTCCATGAACAAGGTGATGACGCGCATGAGCGAGCTCACCGCCATGGCGCGCGACGTGACGAAGAACGACGACGACATCGCCCTCTACAACGAGGAGTTCCAGGCGCTGCGTCGCCAGCTCGCCGATACGATTGGCGATGGCTCGAACACGCCGCTCGGCACGTTCAACGGCATCTCGCTCTTCGGCCCGAACCCGGGCGGCCTGGTCGTGACCATCGGCGAGTCGCCCGACCACACCATGACGATCGGCGACATCGACCTGCGCAGCGCCGCCGGCGCGGTCTGGCAGCTGGTCGAGAACATGCTCACCGGCACCGGCTCGAGCATCAGCGTGACCAGCCCGACGGCCGGTTCGCTCGTCGTCGACGCCGTGCAGCAGCTCGCCACCGAGCGCGCCACGCTCGGCGCCTCGCAGTCGCGCCTGGAGGTCGCCTCCGCCCAGCTGCAGGTGCAGTATGAGAATCTCGAGTCCGCCATCTCGCGCATCCGCGACGTCGATGTCGCCCAGGAGGCCACGCAACTCGCGAAGGCCCAGATCCTGGTGCAGTCGGGCACCGCGATGCTCGCCCAGGCGAACTCCACGCCCCAATCCGTCCTGCGTCTGCTCCAGTAACCGCCCCGTCCCTCCCTTTTCCCGTGAAAGGAGATGTCGATGGACGACAAACCGCCCGCGCAGGCGTCCGCGCCCGGGCACGAGGGCAGGCCGTATCTCGGCGTGCACTTCGTGGCCTGTCGCGTCTATGGACGCCTCTACCGCAACCTCGAGGGCACGGCCTATGTCGGCCGCTGCCCGAAGTGCGGGGCGCCGGTGCGTGTCCCCATCGGCGACAGCGGCACCTCGGAACGGTTCTTTACCGCCGTGTGCCCCTGATTCCAGGGATGGTCCGTTGCTGTCGAACAGACTCGACCGATCCGCGCGGCGGATACCGGTGCCGACCAGCTTGCGCGACATCCGCGCCTGCAGCTGGTGGGAGAGCCGGGCCCGCGATGCGGAGGCGGAGTGACGCGGTTCGCGACCGCGCCTCTGCCGCCATCGGACGAGTCCAGGCCGGACGCGTGCGGCACCACGAGGTGCCGGCTCCGGTTGGGTGTATATCCGCAGCCCGGGCACGGTGGCGCGTGCGACGGCCTGTCGACGGTGTCGGGATGAGTTAGCTTCTTTTCAGAGTAGTCCACGTCTTCCAGCCCGGATGGCGGAGCGATCCTCCGCGATCCGGGCTGTTTTCTTTCCTCAGTCTCCGATCGACTCGACGTGATACTCCACCTCGAGCGCGCTGAAGCCGGCCTTGTCGTCGTAGAAGGAACGAACCCGGCCCCATGGATACACACGGCCGAGCATGGAGAAGCGTGCGTCGTGTGGATGTGCGATGAGGACCTCCAGTCCCTGGCCGAGCGCACGTCGGGCGAGGGCTTCGTGGCAGTGTTTGCGTGCGAGTTCCTTTTCCTCGGAGGCGTCGGTCCAGCTCGTGCCGAACTCAGCGCGCAGGACCTGCAGGCTGACGGCGTGCAGGATGCCGCCTCGGAACACAAGGCGACCTGCCCAGGCTTCGCCGCCCCAGTGCACGGGTTGGAAGGTGAAACGCGGGCTCGGCGAAGAGCCGCCCAGCGACGCCAGCGGGGAGGCGTGGTATCGCGTCGTCGTGAGTTCTGCGGAAATCTGAAACGCCGGCACCTCGAACAGGATATTGCCGTTGCTCGGGTCGATCATGTGTGGGCTCGCGTCCGTGCACGCTGCCGCGCGAACGAGGGCCAGGCGAGCCTGCATCGGGAGTCCGGGGTCGCGGCACGCCGGGTCTCGCCCTGCGGCGACGGGATGCGGATCCGACCACGCCCGAGCCGGCCGTCCCGCGGAGAATGCAGGTTGTCTCCTTCGCTCTTTCCACCATAGAAACCCGGAGCACTGCCTCCCCCGATGCCCTCCGACGATGCAGACACGCCGCTGCGGCGCTTTGAGCGCAGCATGGCCATCGGCTACGAGCAGTGGCACGACGGCGTGGGCTACGATCTCGACGCCCTGCGTGCGGCCAGTCCTGCAGAACGCCGGCGCATCGAGGCCGTGCTGCTGCCGCGCGCCACGACCGACTGGCGCGACGTGCAGGCGCTGGCCGCGCTGGATACGCGGCGTGCGCGGACCGCGCTGCGGGCTGCCGCCCGGGACGGGACTCCGGAGATCCGGCTCGCGGTGCAGCGTTATGCGCCTGGGCTCGTGCGCGGGGGTCGGTGCAGCGCCGCGCTCGTCGCCGCGCTCGAGGCGGAGGCTTCGTCCTGCGACGTGGCGACCGTGCTCGAGGCGGTGGCGGAGTGCCACCCGCCGGAGGTAGTGGCTGCGCTGCTGCGCGGGGCGCTGAACGGCACCGGCGAAAACGCGGTGCACTTCGCCGCGATGCTGATGTACGTGCATGGCCAGGCCGCGGAGCCCTTCGACTGGGAGCAGCGGCCGTTCTTCCTGCGCTTTAACACGGAGGATCGCGGCGAGCGTGCAGCCGTGTTTCGTGAGCTGTGTGCCCGGATCGGCGTCGAGGCCGCGAGTTATCTATGCCCATGAGCTGGCCGCTTTCCTTTGTCGTCGCCGTGGTGAGCGGCATCGCGGGCGGTGTGGGCGCGGGGCTGGTCGCGCACGTATTCGTGGCCTGGTTTCGCGTGACAGGCCGTGAAGGCGCGGCGGGGTTCATGGTCGTCGGTGTCGGGTTGCTCGGCATCCTGGGCGGCTTCGTCATCGGCCTGATCTGCGCGCGGGTGGTCGCCGCCGGAGGATCACCTGGTTTCCTCAAGGCGCTCGGCTTGGGGCTCGGCGCGACCGCGGGCCTGCTGGTGCTCGTGCTCGGCTGCGGTTGGCTGGCGGCGGACTTTCCACCGCGCATCGATGGCCACGACCTCGTTCTCGAGGTCGAAGTCCGCTTTCCGCCTGCGATCTCGCTGCCCGATCCGAAATCCGGCGACCTGTATCGCTGGCATGTCACCCTCACGGCCATGTCGGGTGGGCGCGACCAGACGCGGGGCGACATGCGGCTGTCGGAGGTCGTGCTGACGGATGGGCGCCCGGTCGTAGCGGCCTCGGTACCGTTGGCGACAAGTGCGCCGCAACGTTCGCTGGGCGTGGGTTGCGGCGACTATGGGACGCAATTCTTCGATCTCCCGCTGGCGGCGCAGCCGACGCGCGCCGATGGTGACTGGAGTGCGTGGCTCACGAAGCCGCACGAAGGGAATCGTGCTCCGATCTCGGCGGAGAAGGCGGTGGAGGCCCGCTACCGCGTGCGCCTGCAGCAGGACGAACCGTCGCTCGCAAAGTGAGCCCGCCTCAGGCCGACCTGCAGGCGTCGTCCGTGCCCGCGTCCTGCGAGCCTGCCTCGAGCCAGGGTATACGATATCAGGTGAACCGAGCCGAGCCGGCGGCTCCGTGAGGAGACCGTCATCGGAGTATTCCGGATGCGGCTCCCCCGAGGTTTCCCGCAGCGGCCTGAGTGAAATCCTCCGTGTCTGGCGCTACCCCGCGGTAAAAGGTCCCTCGATCCTCCGGGCCGTCTCAAGGGGATCCTCCTTCGGGTCGGTAACGGAGTCACTATCGATGCATTCCGATGTTTCCGCCGCCACGCGGCGCGCCGCTCCGCCCGAGGCGAGGTCGACGTGGGCCGGGCCGGAGACAGCGGGAGGCAGCGATGCTCCTCTCTCAGCCAAGGCCGTCCCATGAAGATCCTGATCTGCGACGACGATACCAACTACCGCGCGATGCTCTACGAGCACCTGCATGCGCAGGGGCACGATGTCCTCGCCGTGTCGGATGCCCTGCATGCGGTCGCGTTGCTCAACCAGCCCTCGCACGACATCGAGGCGGTGGTCCTCGACCTCGCCATGCCGCGCCTCGGCGGTGACGAGCTGATCCAGACCTTCGCGCATTGGGAGAGCTGCAGCGTGCACTTCGTCGTCATCTCGGGGGCCTTTGATCCGGAGGTGTATCGCGATCACCCGAAGGTCGTGGGTTGTCTGCACAAGCCTTTCCAACTGCACGCGCTCGACGGACTGGTGGCCGAGGCCGGGCTGCGGCGTGCCCGCGCGCTGGTGCGGCAGCCGGTGGCGATCGCGTGTTGACGCCTTTCCCCGTCGCCTTGAACGACGACTGACTCCGTGCCGGGGCCGCGTGACGATCGCGGCCCCGGACTTTTTCGGGAAGGCTGGCGCGGCCGTGTGGGATGAGTGCGCCGGAGGTCCTTGCTTTTCACACCTCCCAGCCTACGCTCCAGCCCTCGCGATGATACGATCTCTGCTCGTGTTGTTCATGCTGGCCGTCTGGACGGGCCGGGCTTTGCTGGCGGAGACGGGCGCCGTCTCTGGAGCGCCGGCCGCGCCAGCACCGGAGCCGTCAGCGCCGGTCGCCATGCCGGTGTCCGAAGCCCCGGGGCCGGAAACCGTGCCCCCGCCGCCCGCGCTCTCGGCCGCGCCGGTCAAGTTCTACGTCATCCCGGTGCGCGACCAGATCGCGGAGCCCACGCTGTTCATCGTGCGTCGCGGCCTGAAGGAGGCCGAGGTCGCGGGCGCGCAGTACGTGATCCTCGACATGGATACGCCGGGCGGCTCGCTCGGCGTGACGCTCGAGATCATCGAGATCCTGCAGGAGAAGTTCAAGGGGCGCTCGATCACCTTTGTGAACGACGAGGCGATCTCCGCCGGGGCCATCATCTCCTCGGCCACCGACCAGATCTACTTCTCGCCGCGCGGGATCATCGGGGCCGCCGCGCCGGTGCAGTCGGGAGGCGAGGAGATCGATGAGACCATGAAGCAGAAGATCCTCAGCTACATGCGGGCGAAGATCGAAGCGACGACCGAGGGCCACAAGTACCGCTCCGAGGTGCTCATCGCGATGATGGATGCGAATTACGAGCTCAAGATCGACGACACCGTCCTCAAGCCGAAGGGCGAGCTCCTCAGCCTCACGGCAACCAAGGCGATGAAGACCTACGGCGAGCCGCCGACCGCGCTGCTCGGAGCCGGGATCGTCGATGACCTGCCCGCGCTCTACAAGCACCTGGCCGGCGGCGCGGCCTTCGAGGTGCGCGAGTTCCACGTCACCTGGTCGCTCGGGCTCGCGCAGTGGCTCACGCGCATCAGCCCGATCCTGCTCGGCCTGGGCGGGCTCTGCCTGCTCATCGAGTTCAAGACCCAGACCTTCACCGGGCTCGGCATCGTCGGCGTCGTGCTCTTTCTCATCGTGTTCTTCGGGCACAATGTCGCCGGCCTCTCCGACCACGTGCCGATGCTCATCTTCCTCCTGGGCGTGGCGCTGATCTTCGTGGAGATGTTCCTGCTGCCTGGCACGTTTCTCTTCGCGGGCCTGGGGGTGTTGCTCATGCTCGGTTCACTCCTGTGGGGTATGGCCGACATCTGGCCCAGCGACGGGTTTTCCGTGAGCCCGGGCGTCTTCCTCAAGCCCGCCTACACGCTTTCGCTCGGTTTCCTCATCGGCATCGCGCTCTTTGCCGCGGTGCTGAAGTTTCTGCCATCGACCACGCTCTGGGGCCGCCTCGCGCTCTCGGCCGAGATCCGCGAGTCGGCCTCCGCGCCGCTGGCCCAGGAACGCGCGACGGTCGCGATCGGTGATGCCGG
Organism: Opitutaceae bacterium; assembly: GCA_014879845.1. Lineage (GTDB taxonomy): Bacteria > Verrucomicrobiota > Verrucomicrobiia > Opitutales > Opitutaceae > JAEWQP01. Next base: position 1,153 of record JACSRI010000072.1, on the reverse strand, counting down.
CGTGGTGATCTCGCCGTTGCGTCCCACCGGGGCGGTCGAGGTCGGCGGACGACGCTTCGAGGCACGGTCGGAGATCGGTGAACTCGAGGCCGGCACGCCGATTCGAGTCGTGCGCCGCGGAGACTTCGTCCTGATCGTGGAGAAACTCGACGCGTGACCACGATCCTCGTCCTTTTCGGCATCGGCCTGCTGATGCTCTCCCTCGAGATCTTCCTGCCCGGCGGCATCCTCGGCGTGATGGGCGGCTTGACCATGCTCGGTGCGGTGGTGCTCGCGTTTCGCGACTATGGCGTCGTCGGCGGCGCCGTCAGCCTGGCGGTCGCACTCGTCGCCGTGTGCGCCGCGTTCTACCTCGAACTCGTCTACCTGCCCAAGACCCGCCTGGGCCGCGGCCTGGTCCTGAGCGGCGAGGTCACCGGCAAGGCGACGACGCCGGCGGATGCCGCGTTCGTCGGCCGCACCTGCGTGGCGGCGACCGTGCTCGCGCCCTCGGGTTTCGTCACGATCGACGGGCGGCGGCTCGAGGCCTTCTGCCGCGACGGTTTCGTCGAGGCGGGCACGTCGCTCGTCGTTCACAGCACCGACAATTTCCGACTCGTCGTCTCCAAAATTCCATCATGAGCAAAGAACTGATCTTCATCGCCGTCGCCGGTGTCATCGCGCTGGCGGTTTTCCTCTGGTTCGTCGCCTTCTTCTTCGTGTGGCTGCGGGCGTTCCTGGCCAAGGCCTACGTCAGCCCGCTCACCCTCATCGCCATGCGGCTGCGCCAGGTGCCCTACAGCCTGGTTGTGGACGCGCGCATCACGGCGAAGAAGGCCGGCATCGACCTCTCCGTCGACGAGCTCGAGGCGCACTTCCTCGCCGGCGGCAATCTCGTGCCCACCGTGCAGGCGATCATCGCCGCGCAAAAAGCCGGCATCGAACTCTACTGGCAGCGCGCCTGCGCCATCGACCTCGCGACCAAGGGCTCCGGCAAGTCCGTGGTCGAGGCCGTGCGCACCTCGGTCGACCCCAAGGTGATCGACTGCCCCAATCCCGCCCAGGGCCGCATGACCATCGATGGCGTGGCCAAGGACGGCATCCAGGTGAAGGTGAAGGCGCGCGTGACCGTGCGCACCAACCTCGACCGCTTCGTCGGCGGCGCCAAGGAGGA
>JACSRI010000099.1 GCA_014879845.1 Opitutaceae bacterium | reverse complement strand
CGCACCCTGCAGGGTGCGGCGCTTTTCGTTGGCCACGGCCACGGTGTGGCGCGGGCGGTCGGCAACGCAGGTGTAGGGACAGTTTGACTACGCCTTGGACCGGACCCCGCGGTTGACGACCCGGAGGCGAGTGCACCCCGCGGCGACGCATCCGATGCGCCCCGATGGGCTGCAAAACCGCTGTGAAAACTGGGGGTTTGTCGCGGCGGGGATGCAATGCACTTGTCCGTCCGGTCGATGTCTCAGCCTGATGGAAAAGCCCGGGCCGACTGCCGCGTCCGGCTGTTGCCACCTCTCTGAGCCATGCTGCCGTCACTCACCCTCCATCCCCTCTTTTCCGACCACGCTGTGCTTCCGCGCGACCGCGAGATCCCGATCTTCGGACGCTCGGTGCCGGGTCAGGCGGTGAAGGTCGCACTCGGGCCGCGTGTCGCGTCCGTGCGCGCCGACGCCTTGGGCCAGTGGGAAGTGCGCCTCGAGCCGCTGCCCGCGGGTGGTCCCCACACGCTGACGGTCTCCACGCCTTCGAAGCAGCTCTTCCGCCGCAACATCCTCATCGGCGACATCTGGATCGCCGCCGGGCAGTCCAACATGGAGTGGCCGCTGAGCGACTCCGCCGGCGCCGACGACGCCATCGAGGCCGCGCGTTATCCGCGCGTGCGCCTGTTCACCGTGCCGCATCGCGGCTCGCTCGTGCCGGAGGCGGAGTGCGGCGGTCAGTGGAGCGAGTGCTCGCCGAAGGTGGCGGCCGGGTTCTCGGCCGTGGCCTTTCATTTCGCGCGCGTTGTGCAGGGCTCGATCGAGTGTCCCGTCGGCATCATCCAGGCCACGTGGGGTGGCACGGGCATCGCCTCGTGGATTCCCGGCGACGTGCTCAAGGGGCGGGTGGAGTTCTCCCCGGTGTCCGCGCCGATCGGGCGTGTGCGCGAACTGATCGAGCCGCCCCCGCCCATCGTGCATGTCGACACAGGCAACGCCGGCGAGGGCAAGGGCTGGGCGCTCGAGAGCCTGACCGACGCGAAGCTCCCGGAACTTGTCGTGCCGGGCGCATGGCAGGCGCAGGGCCTCTCCTTCAACGGCGCGGTGTGGCTGCGCCGCTGGGTGGATGTGCCGCTCTCGTGGGCCTCGCACCGGCTGCGCCTCGAACTCGGCGCGGTGGATGACTTCGACCGGACCTACTTCAATGGTGCCGCCATCGGCGGCATCGGCGCGGAAAATCCCGACGCCTGGCGCACGCCGCGCCGCTACGTCGTGCCCGAGGGCCTGGTGCGCCCGGGGGCCAACCTCATCGCGGTGCGCGTCTTCGACCGCGGCGGCAACGGCGGCATCATCGGGCCGGCCGGCGCGATGCGCCTCTACCCGGACGGCCGCCCGCATGAGGCGATACCGCTCGCCGGCCGATGGAAGTATGTCGTCGAGCGGCAGATCCCGATCGCGGCTCCGTCGCTCGCGGACGGAAGGATGCCTGAGCCGGACTATCCGTCGGGCTTGTTCAACGGCATGATCGCCCCGCTCACGCGCCTGCCGGCGCGCGGTGTGATCTGGTATCAGGGCGAGTCCGATGTCGGCCGCGCCGGCCTCTACCGGTCGCTCTTCGCGGAGCTGATCCGCAGCTGGCGCGGGCAATGGCGGATCGCGGAGTTGCCTTTCCTCTTTGTCCAGCTCGCCAACCACCTGCCGAGGCGCGATGAGCCTGCGGATGATCCCTGGGCCGAGTTGCGGGAGGCGCAGGCGCAGGCCTTGCGCGAGCCCGCGACCGGCATGGCCGTGGCGGCCGACGTGGGCGATGCGGACGACATCCATCCCCGGGACAAGAAGACCGTGGGCGAGCGCCTCGCGCTCGGCGCGCTCGCGGTCGCCTACCGGCGCTCGATGCCGTATTCAGGTCCTCTCTACGCCGGTCATGCCGTGGAGGGGGCGGGCATCCGCGTGCGCTTCGCGCATGTCGACGGCGGCCTGCGCACGCGGGGAGGGGCCATCGTGCAGGGGTTTGCCATCGCCGGGGCCGACCGGAAGTTCCGCTGGGCCGACGCGCGCATCGAGCAGGCCTCGATCGTCGTCTCGCACCCGGCCATCGCGCAGCCTGTCGCCGTGCGCTACGCCTGGGAGGCCAATCCGATGCTCTCGCTCGAGAACGGCCTGGGGCTGCCGGCCTCGCCGTTTCGCACGGACACCTGGGACGTGACCGTTTCCGCGCGCTGAGCCCACCGGGGCGCTCTATCGAGCGCGCATGGAATCGCGCCGTCGTGCGTGTCGCGGAGCGTGCGGCGACGCCGGGCCGGCGCGGGATTTGTTCGCCAAAGTCCGGGCGCCGACCAACGTGCTCGCCGGTGACACCATGAGTGATTCTCCGGGATTTCTGGACGCGATCGTTTCCCTCGCCTCGGCCCAGCAGGATCGGCCGTCGTGGGACGACTACTTCATGTCGATGGCGTTTCTCATATCGACGAGGTCGATGTGCGAGCGCCTGCGCGTGGGTTGCGTCATCGTGTCGAGTGGCGACCAGAAAAACCGTGTCATCGCCGCCGGCTACAACGGTTTTCTCCCGGGCACGCCCCACAAGTCGCGCGTGCGCGAGGGCCACGAGCAGGCGACGGTGCATGCCGAGCAGAACGCCATCGCCGACGCGGCCCGCCGCGGCATCAGCGTCGAGGGCTGCATCGCCTACGTGACGCACTACCCGTGCATCAACTGCGCGAAGATCCTCGCGGCTGCGGGTATCCGCACGATCAAGTATCACAGCGACTATCGCAACGACGAGCTCTCGCGGGACATCCTGGTTGAGGCAGGCGTGGCCATCATTAAGCTGTAGCCCACGCGCTTCACCATGACCCGTCGCCGCGCCATCCCGCAGAAGCTCGCCGGCTCGCTGCTGCTCGCGCATCCGAGCCTGCTCGACCCGAACTTTCGGCGCTCGATCATCCTGCTCTCCCAGCACTCGGAGGAGGGGGCGATGGGCGTGATCATCAACCGCCCGACCGGCCGTACGCTGGCCGAACTGAGTGGGGACTTTGCCCTGGGCGACCTGGCTGATGTGCCGGTCTTTACCGGCGGACCGGTGAGCGACAAGCAGCTCATTCTCTCCGCCTGGGAGGCCTCGGACGACGAGGGCACCTTCAAGCTCTACTTCGGCCTCGATCCGGAAAAGGCGGCCGAACTCAAGCGCACCCACGAGCATCTCGTCATCCGGGCCTTTCTGGGCTACTCCGGTTGGACGGGTGGACAGCTCGAGGGCGAACTCCAGCAAAACGCCTGGGTTGTCGCCCCGATCGACGGGACGTTGATGCAAGACGCTGATGGGCCCGACCTTTGGCGCGCCGTGATCGGCCGAATCAGCCCGGAGTTGCGCCTGCTCGCCGAAGCGCCGGACGATCCGGAGCTGAATTGACGGCCGGGCGACGAAGCGGGGCTGATCCGAGGATGAGGGCGTCGGGCCACTCTTGGGTATCTGCGGGGATTCCGGGGCCGACCGGTTGACTCGGTGGCGTCGGTGCCGCTTGGAGAAAATAGCTGATTGACAGCCTCCGACCGAATCTATGCGTTGGCGCGCTTATGAAGGTTGTCTCTTCACTCAAGTCGGCCAAGAGCCGTCACCCGGATTGCCAGGTCGTCCGCCGCAAGGGTCGGCTGTACGTGATCTGCAAGTCCAACCCGCGTTACAAGGCCCGCCAGGGTTGATCCCAACCCGGCCCAAGCATCCATTTCCGACCGTGAAAGCCGAAGTCCATCCCAAGCTCAACAACGTCGCCTTCGTCGACGTGTCCTCGGGCCACCGTTTCCTCACCAAGTCGACGATGAAGTCGAACCGCAAGGAGACCATCAACGGCGAGGAATACTTCATCGTCCTGCGCGACGTGACCAGCGACTCGCATCCGGCCTATACCGGTGAGCGTCGCCTGGTCGACACGGCCGGCCGCGTCGAGAAGTTCACGAACAAGTTCAAGCGCGCGCGCAAGTAAGCCGCCGCCTTCTCTGCGGCGCCGCCTCCGGGGCAGCGCACGCTCGTCAGCCCTTCCGCGTGATCGGAAGGGCTTTTTGTTGTCCCTAGGGGATGCTCCACCGCGGCTTCACCAAGGGCGTAGCCGCTTCTGGCATGCGAGAAGGGAGCAGCTTCTTCGAGGTTCGATCGATTTCTGCGGCTACGACTTTCTTGAAACGGCGTTAGCGTCGGTCGACCGACACCCCTCGTTCGGATTGCGCGCTTTTGACCTTCCCCGGTTCAGTGGCACCTGCGAGGCTGCAGGCCGATGACCTTGGGAGACTGGCTCGCGAGCGCCTGGGGTATTGCGACGGCCACCGCCACGCTCGGCGCCGCCGTGGTGGCCTCGGGGCACGCCATTCTCTACAAGCGCGATACGCGATCGACCGTGCTCTGGGTCGCGTTCATCTGGCTGGCACCGGTGGCCGGGCCGATTGGTTATCTCCTGCTCGGCATCAACCGCATCCAGCGCCGGGCCGTGCTCCTGCGCAGCACGGGGCCACGCCGCGACCGCGCGGCACTCTCGCACCTGCGCGTCCACCCGCCGCCGGAGCCTCCCGTCGTCGTGGTGCGTCCCGAACTCGGCCGGCTCATCCGCCTCGTGGAGCGTGTGGTCCAGGCCCCGCTCCAATCCGGCAACCGCATCGAGCCGCGCTTCCACGGCGATCAGGCCTATCCCGACATGATCGCGGCGATCGACGGCGCGCGGCACTCCGTCGCGCTTTGCACCTACATCTTCGACCGCGATCGCGTGGGCTTGCGCTTTGTCGAGGCGCTGCGCCGCGCCGTGCGCCGCGGCGTCCAGGTGCGTGTGCTCGTCGACGACACCGGGGCGCGCTATTCGCTGCCCTCCATCGTATCCGTCCTGCGTCAGGCCGGCGTGCGGGTCGCGCGTTTTCTGCCCACGCTCGCACCGATCCCGACGTTTGCGCTGAACATGCGCTGCCATCGCAAGCTCCTGATCGCCGATGGGACCATCGCCTTCACCGGTGGGATGAACATCCGGGCCGGGCACGAGACCGGACCGGATGGACGCCTCGGAATCGCCGACACGCACTTCCGCGTCGAGGGACCGGTCGTGGCGCAATTGCGCGACGTGTTCGCGGACGACTGGCTCTTCACGACTGGCGAGGTGTTGGAAGGGCCCGAGTGGTTTCCCGATCTCGCGGAAGCCGGCGACGCTTACGCGCGCGTCGTCGACGACGGCCCGGATGAAAACCTCGACCGCCTGCGATGGACGCTGCTCGGTGCGCTCGCCAGTGCGACGACGCGCGTGTGCATCGCGACGCCGTACTTCCTACCCGACGCGGCGCTCATCTCCGCCCTCAACACGACCGCGCTCCGGGGCGTCGCGGTCGAGATCATCCTGCCGGAGAAGAACAACCTGCCGTTCGTACAGTGGGCGAGCACGGCGCACCTCTGGCAGGTCCTCGAGCGCGGGTGCCGCGTCTTCATGACGCCGGGGCCGTTTGACCACAGCAAGATCATGATCGTCGACGGCGCATGGTCTTTCTTCGGCTCGTCCAACTGGGACCCGCGCAGCCTGCGGCTCAACTTCGAGCTAGATGTCGAATGCTACTCGATGCGCCTGGCCCGGGAGCTCTGCCAATGGTTCGACGGCCGGCGCGCCGGTGCGCACGAGGTGACGCTCGCGGAGGTCAACGGCCGCCCGCTCCCGGTCAAGTTGCGCGACGGCATCGCCCGGCTTGCCACGCCGTTCCTGTGAGTGCGGGTTCTGTGCGTCGGCGGGCCGCGATCCGTGCCGAGGCGATCGCACCGCATCGCTCTCGCTAAGAATCGGGCAGGTGATTTCGTCTTGTTGATGGAACCCGCGTACTCCCGCGGCGATCCGTGGAACCCTGTCTCCTGCGATGAATCGCTCTCGTGTGTTTGTGCTTATGCTCGCGACGCTCGGCCTGGCCGGTGCCGCGTTTTCGTTCGGACACTGGACGGCCCGCCGATCCGATGCCGGGAGTCCGGGCGCGCTCGACCTGCCCGCCGTGCCTGCCGCCGACGATGTGCCGCGACAGGTGCGGCTCTCGCCCGTCAGCGACATGGATCGACCGTTCACGATCGACGAGGTCGAGGAGCGGATCCGCGAGGTCTGCAAGACCGGTGTGTGGCGCTCGCAGCGCGAGCGGCTCAATCTCATGCACGCCATCGCCCCGGAGGACATGCCGCGCATCCTGCGGATCGTCGACGCCTCGCGCATGGCACACGGACGCGCCTGGATCCGCGGCGAACTCGTCGCCCGCTGGGCCGAGACCGAGCCGGCGGCTGCGCTCGACTACGTCGGCACGATTGCCAACCGCCACGAGCGCGAGGCGGCGTTCGACGCGGCCGTCGCCGCCTGGGCCGACATCGATCCCGAGGCTGCGGCCGTGTGGGTGCGCGCGATGCCGGCCGGGCCGATGCGGGGGCGCGCCGTCACGGCCACGGTGGCCTCGCTCGGCTGGGTCGACCCCCGCGCCGCGCTGCGGCTGGCTGAGGAGTACGGCGACGGCAGCGCCATCGACCGGAACACGGCACTCGTATTCACCTCGTGGGCACAGATGGACGCCGCCCAGGCCGCCGCCGCGCTCGACGCCCTCGCGCGGGGTGGCGCCCGCGCCGCGGCCGTGCGCGCGCTGGCGGGCGAGTGGGCCGCCCGGGACCTGGAGGCGGCGTTCGCCTGGGCCGGGACACTCGGGGATCCGCGGGAGCGCGAGGCCGCCCTGTCGACCATCTGCATGGAGATCGCCGACGACGACCCGGCCGGGGCTGCGTCGCTCGCGCTCGTGCGCCTTTCCGGCAATGTCCGCCAGGGCGCGCTGCAGAGCATCGTGTCGCGCTGGGCGGCGGAGGATCTTCCTGCCGCGGTCGCGTGGCTGCGGCGAGTCGAGGACCTGCCGGTGCGTCGCGCCGTGATGGGCGGACTCGCGCAGGAATGGGCGGCGATCGACCCGCGCGCGGCGCTGAAGTTCGCCCTGGCCATGCCGGCGGGCCAGGAGACGACCTGGGCGTTGCGCACGATCTTCAATACCTGGGCCGACAGCGATCCCTCGGCCGCGCTCAATTCGCTCTGGGACCTGCCGCCGGGAGAGGTGCGCTCGGAGCAATGGACCAACATCCTGGGCAAACTCGCGACCAAGGATCCCGAACAGGCCCGCCAGATCATCGCGGCCATGCCCGCCGGCGATGATCGCACCGAGGCGATACGCTCCGTCGCCGTGGAGTTGATCGACTCCGACCCGCACATCGCGGCGGCCTTCGCCGCCCTCCTGCCGCCGGATACCGAACCCGATCTCTTCGCGACCATCGCCCGCGGTCTCGCCGCCGACGACACCCAGGCGGCCCTCGAGTGGATCGAAGCCCTGCCGGATACGGGGCTGCGCGAGCGCGCGTTCTCCGCGGCGGTGGGGGTGATCGCCGACCGCGATCCCAGCGGCGCGATGGCAATGCTCGATCGCATGCCCACGCCGGCGGCGCGTGCGACGCTGTTGAGCTCGGTCCTGCGTTCGCTGGCGGAGAAGAGCGCGTCGTCGGCCACGAGCCTCGCCATGACGATCGGCGATCCCGTCGAGCGCGCGCGCGCGGTCAGCCAGGCACTGATGGGGATCGACGACGGTGCGTTCGACGCGGCGCTCGCGTTGTTCGCGCTCCTGCCGCAGGGGCCGGCCCAGCAGCGTGTGGCCGAGCGGCTCTCGTGGTCGCTGGGCCAGTCCGATCCGATGCGGCTCAAGGGCTGGCTCGATACGCAGCCCGACGGTCCGGCGCGACGCACGATCGCATCGTCGCTCGTGGGACAACTCGCGGAGATCGACCCCAAGGCGGCCTTCGAACTCACGGCGATGATTCCCGCGGGACCGATGCGCGACTCGGCCGTGGCCAACGCGGTCGTCCGGTGGGGCGAGCAGGACTTTCCCTCGGCCCTGGCGTGGCTCCAGGCCCAGCCCGACACCGCGAGCCGGCGCGAGGCGCTCAGCAGCCTCAGTCACCAGCTTGTGGAGACAAACCCGCAGCGTGCGCTCCAGGTGGCGCAACTCCTGCCGTCGGGCGGCCAGCAGGCTTCCGTCTACAGCGCGGTCGGCTACCGCTGGAGCAGCCTGCCCGACGCCTCCATCACCCAGTACGCGGCCGGCATCGCCGACCCGAAGGCGCGCGTCGGGTTTCTCGGCGGCGTCATCAGCGGGCTCGCCAGCCGCGATCCGATCCGGGCCGCCGCGCTGCTTCCATCCGTGGCCTCGCCTGAGTTGCGGCAGCAGGCCGTGTGGAGCATCGCTGACGCGTGGGCCGAGAACGATCCAGCCGCGGCGATGCAGTGGCTCGGCGGCGTGGCCGACGGATCTGAGCGCGAGGCTGCGGCGACCACGGTCGCTATGAAGTGGGCGGCCTCCGCCCCGGCCGAGGCTGCGGCCGCGATCGGGCGCCTGCCGACCGGCGCGGTGCGCGACTCTGCGCTCTTTGCCGGCGCCCACGCGCTGGCGCGCGTGGACCTGCCGCAGGCCTCGACCTGGGCGATGTCGATCGCCGATGCGGGGCGGCGCCACAACGCGATCGAGAACATCGCGGGCGCGTGGTATCGATCCGATCCCGACGCCGCCCGTCGTTGGCTGGCCCAGACCGACCTTCCCGCCGATCGCGCGCAGCGCGTGCTCGACGAGCAGGCAGGCGACGACTACGGCGGCATGGACGGTCCGGCGGTGTTGCTTGACCATATCGATTGATGCATCGGAGGGCGGTGGACGCGGCTCGCCAGCGGCCGCGTGATCCGCCAAGGAAGGGAAGTCCATGAGAGCGCTCCTTTCGCCCCTCGCCGTCATGCTCGTGTTTGTCGGGCTCTTGCCTGCCTCATCCGCGGCGCCGATCAACCGTCACGAACTGGTCAAGCGACACAATCCGATCGTCCGCACCGTCGATCCCGACGCGCCGCTGATCGTCGGCAACGGAAACTTCGCGTTCGGCTGCGACATCACGGGCCTGCAGACGTTTTCCGAGCACTACCAGCGCTGGGGCGTGCCGGTGGAGATACTCTCGCGCTGGGCGTGGATCTCCGACGAGAACCCGCACAAGCACACGCTGGCTGACGCGAGCAAGGACTTCACGCTCGCGGACGGCCGCGTGCTGCCGTTCCCGACCCGCTCGTCCACGCCGGCCGGCGATTGGCTGCGGAAAAATCCGCGCGACCTGCCACTCGGGCAGCTCGCCTTGCACTGCACCAAGGCCGATGGCTCGGCGCTCGCACCCGCCGACATCCAGGAACCCGAGCAGTCGCTCGACCTGTGGACGGGCATCGTCACCAGCCGCTTCAAGATCGAGGGCATTCCCGTGGTGGTCACGACCGCGTGCCATCCGCAGCAGGACACCGTCGCAGTGCGCATCGAGTCACCGCTCGTCGCCGCGGGCAAGCTTTCGGTGCGTCTCGCGTTTCCCCGGGGCCACGACGTCAACGTGAAGAACACGCCGGGACTCGACTGGAGTCAGCCGGAGACGCACCGATCCGAGCTCGAGCTGCCGAACTTGATCGTGAGGAGAGTCGGATCGACCCGGTATTTCGTGCCGATCCGGGCATCCGGTTCTTCGCCGTTCGCCGTCGCGGGTCAGCCGCACACGTTCGAGTTGTGCGCGCAGGGTGGGGCGAGCCGACTCGACGTGGCGATCGGCTTTCAGCCCGTGGCGAAATTCTCCGGGGTCGAGCCGACGGCAGAGGAAGTCCTTTCCGCTTCCGCCTACAAGTGGATGCATTTCTGGCTCTCCAGCGCCGCGGTTGACTTCAGCGGCAGCACCAACCCGCTTGCCGCGAAGATCGAGAACCGCATCATCCTCTCGCGCTACCTCATGGCCGCGCAGATGGCTGGCGATGTGCCCCCGCAGGAGAGCGGCCTCACCTGCAGCACCTGGTACGGCAAGCACCACACCGAGATGATCTGGTGGCATGCCGCGCATTTTCCGATCTGGGGCAACGACGAGCTGCTCGCGCGCAATCTCGCCTGGTATCAGTCCCAGCTCCCGGCCGCGCGCGAACTCGCGAAGAGCCGCGGCCTCAAGGGCGCGCGCTGGGCCAAGATGACCGGGCCCGAGATGCGCGAGAGTCCGGGGGGCAATCCGCTCATCGTCTGGAACCAGCCGCACATGGTCTACCTGTGCGAACTTCTCTACCGCAACAAACCCACCGCCGAGACCCTCGCGCGGTATCGCGACCTCGTGCTCGAGACGGCCGATTGCCTCGCCACGATGGTCTGGCTCGATCCGAAGCGCGACCAGTACGTGCTCGGCCCGCCGCTCTGGATCGCCCAGGAGATCTACGACCAGGCCACGAGCCAGAACCCGTCCTTCGAACTCGCCTACTGGCGTTGGGCGCTGCTCACCGCGCAGCAGTGGCGCGAACGGCTGGGGCTGCCGCGCGAGGCCCAGTGGGATGATGTGATCGCGCGTCTCGCGCCGATCCCGCAGAAGGACGGCAAGTATGTCGCCCTCGAGTCGTATCCCGACACCTGGGACAACATCGAGAGCCGCCACGACCATCCCACCATGCTCGGCCCGCTCGGCGTCCTGCCGGGTGGGCCCGACGTCGACCGCGCGACGATGGAGCGCACGCTCGACGCCGTGCTCGCGCACTGGGATTGGGAGACGAAGATCTGGGGTTGGGATTATCCGATGATCGCGATGACCGCCGCCCGGCTCGGCCGTCCGGAGACGGCCGTGGAGATCCTCATGCGCGACGGCCCGAACAACCGCTATCTGCCGACTGGCCACGTCCCGCAGCGCAGCGACGAGAAGATGCCGAAGGACCCGCCGCCGGGCGCGCGCAAACGCGAGATCGCGACCTATTTCCCGGGCAACGGCGCGTTTCTCGCCGCGGTCGGCCTCATGGTCGCCGGGTGGGATGGCTGTACCACGGAGTTTCCCGGTTTTCCGAAAGACGGCACCTGGACGATCCGCGCCGAGGGCCTGAGCCGGTTCCCGTGACGGTCTCGGTCTGCCGAGAACTCGGGGGGCGAGCCTCCGCCGATGCAAAAGAGCGAGGCCTCCGGACCGGGGTCCGGAGGCCTCAAAAAGTGGCGCACCCGTAGGGAGTCGAACCCCAAACCTTCTGATCCGTAGTCAGATGCTCTATCCAATTGAGCTACGGGTGCGCGAAGGAGCGGTGAGGGAAAGGTTTGCCGGGGGGCTAAGCAAGTAGATTTTTCGCAGATTCTGCGGCGTCCGGGTCGCCCGTCGTCGCAGGTTTTCGGACCAACGCGGCGTCCGCCTTGGCGACGAAAAAGGCCCGGTCGATTCGACCGGGCCTCGAGAGAGCCGTGACGCAACCCACCCGGGTCTCAGACCTTGGGCAGCGATGCCGCGAGCTCGACGCCGTGCGGGTGGTGGCGCTTGACCTTCTTCAGGCGCGAACGGCGGCGCAGCATGCGGTCGAGCTTGTCGATGAGCAGGTCGAGGGCCTTCATGCAGTCTTCCGACGCGACCGAGCAGTTCATGTCCGGCCCGTAGATCTGAATGTGCCCCTTGGCGATGAATTGATGTTCGGGCGTCTTCTGTTTGTCCCACTCCAGTTCCACGCGCACGCGCACGATGCGGTCCTCATGGCGAAACAATCGCTGCACCTTTTCCTGAGCGATGTTCTTGATCGCCTCCGTCAGTTCCATGTGGATGCCGGTGAGGATGAACTCGTGACCATTGTGCTGTTGGATGTTTTTGTTGGGCATGGTTGTACGTATTTTAGATCCGACCTAGCAAAAGGGTGAGATGCAGGCAGCCGTCGCAATGCTCAGTGGCTTCGGGCTCGCCGTCGTTACGGGGGGCTCCTCCGGGATCGGGAAGAGGTTTCTCACCACGATTCGAGAGGCTAATCCGAAGGTGCGGGTTTGCAACCTTTCTCGGGAGAAGCCGGGCCTTTCGGATGATGTCGTCCACTTCCCCTGCGACCTCGCCGACGCGGCGGTCCGGGGCTCCGTCTTCGCGGACGTGGCCGCGTGGGCGGCGTCCGTCGATGCGGGAAGGATGCTTCTCATCAACAATGCTGGATTCGGCACCATCGGCCCCTTTCCTGAGCCTAAAATGCGCCAACACGGCGAAATGATCGCAGTCAACATCGCCGCCATGGTGGAACTCACCGGCACGCTGCTGCCCGAGTTGCGCCGGCGCGGCGGGGCGATCGTCAATGTCGCCTCCACCGCCGCGTTCCAGCCGATGCCGGGCATGCAGACCTACGCCGCGACCAAGGCCTTCGTGGTGAGCTGGAGCGTGGCGCTCGCGCACGAGTTGGCTCCAGCGGGTGTCCAGCTGCAGGCGCTCTGCCCGGGGCCGACGCGGACGGACTTTGGACGGCGGGCGGGCTTCGATGGTCATGTCTCCTCGGCGCTGGCGCACGATGTGGACCGCGTGGTCGAGACTTCGTTCCGCGCGCTGCGCCGCGGTCGCGTCGTCGCCGTGCCCGGCGTGATCAACGGCGTGGGTGCGTGGCTCGCGCGCCGGCTGCCGCTGCGGCTGGCGGCCGTAGTGGCCGAGCGGACACTGCGGCGGACCGGCTCGCGCGGCGCGGGCGCGGCGACGGCGGCGGGCGGGAAGGGCGGCGCCGATGCCTGAGACGCCCGATGGCTGGATGATCACGCGCGAGGAGTTCGCCTCGTGGATCGTGCGCGAGGACGAGCGGCTGCTCGTCCTCAACAAACCCGCGCTCGTCGTCGTGCATCCCTCCAAGAACGGGCCGTGGTCGAGCGTCGTCGGCGCCGCGCGCGAGTACACCGGGCTCGAGCGCGTGCACCTCATCTTCCGCCTCGACCGCGAGACCAGCGGCGTGGTCGTGCTCGCCAAGGAGCGCACGCTCGCGAGCCAGCTGCAGGTCGCGGTGGAAAAGCGCCGCAACGCCAAGCGCTACCTCGTCATCCTCCAGGGAGAACTGCCCGACGGCGAACACGTCGTCGACCAGCCCATCGGCCCCGATCTCGGCAGCGTGGTCTTCTCCAAGCGTCGCGCCGGACCCGCACCCGAGGCCCAGGAGGCGCGGACAATCTTCCGCACGCTCGCGCACGCCGGCGGTTTTTCCGTGGTCGAGGCCGTGCCCGTGACGGGACGCACGCACCAGATCCGCGCGCACGCGGAGTGGCTCGGCCATCGTGTGGTCGGCGACAAGGTCTATGGCGGCTCGCCCTCGTGTTTTCTCGAGTTCATGGAGGGCGGCTGGAACGAGTCGCTGGAGAAGCGCCTGCTCCTCAAGCGCCAGGCCCTGCACTGCCTGCGCGTGGAGTTCGCGCTGCCGGACGGTCCGCTGGTGTGCGAAGCGCCGCCGACGCCCGACCTCGTGGCCTTCGCGCGCGAGCGCATGGGCATCGACCTGATGCAGATGATCGCTGCGTAGCAACTAGGCCGTCCGCCCGCGGGAGTTCGATCACTTCTCTTTTTGATCCTCCGTCTCCGAAGGTTGGGGCCAAAGATAGGCATAAGTCGGAACGAAAGAGCGTGAGGCTGGATATCCGGCGGGCTGGCGCGGCTCTTGCACTTCCTGATGGGCTGTCGCTTGAATGGCTCGAGCGGCCCTGATGCCTAAGGTACCGGCGTCGGTTCCTTACCTTCGGAAATCGCGGTCAACATACGCGCGGTCGTGGCAGCCGCGTGGAAACTCGAGGCGAATTGTTCGAGTCGCTCGAACTGCTCGGCCGAGAACTCGCCCCGGGCATGAGAGAGAACAGCTATCCAGTCGATCTTCTCGCCGTCCGCGTTGCCTTGGAGGCCTGGACTCGTGCTCGCCATGATCTCAGTCAGGCGGTCGGCTTCGCGTCGCGTCAACGGCACGTCGTTGGCGACGAGCGTTGCGGCGAAGCGATGCACGACGTTGCGGGCGGGGAGTGTTCGATCGTAGTGTTGAAGGAGTTGATACCGTTCCTGGCCGAGTAGTTCGATCCGGGCGCGCTCGAGTTCGTCGAGGCCGGCCTGATGAGAGCGATCTTTGGACCCGCCAGTGGTAGGCCGGCCATGTGTTTGGTTGTCGCCCTGGGTCGATCCCGCGAGATCCTGCTCCTCCAGTGCGATGGCTTCGAACATGTCGATTTCGTCCGGCGACAGCTGGAGCGCCGCATAGAGTGGCGCGTAGCGCATACCGATCATCGCCCGGCGGGACTTGAGCTGGAGTTCGCGAAACTCGGGCGACGACTCGAGTGCGAGCTTCGTGATGCGCGCGCGGTCCTCCGCCAATGGCGGCCCGGCGTGAAGCGGATATCGGGCGCTGCGCGGGCGGTCGACCTCGCTGACCGGCTGATCTGTTGCCATGGACGCGAGTTCCGACGAACCCGGTCGGGTGAATCGATTGGCCAGATCCAGTGTCCAGTTCTGGTGTAGGTGGGCGTGCCGCTTGACGGCCGTTTCGATCTCTTGTGTCGCGTATGCGAGGTGCCAGGCCAGGATCAGAATCCCGACGGTGAGAAACCACCCCAGCGCACGAGGTGCGACGGACGCGCGTTTCATAATCCGGCGGGAAAGATCGAAGCCGAGGTCGCGTCGGTTCCGGTTGGCGACGGCAGACGGGCCGTCATCCCGGCTTCCCGGACCTGGACGTATTCTTCCCGACTGGCGATCCGTTCGAATGCGGCCTGCTGGGGCGGAGTCAGGACAAGGGCCGCACGCGTGCGCGCCTCCTCCCAGTCGATGGTAGACCTCGAGGCGCTGCCGCCGTTGCGAAAGGGCACACTGGACTCTGCGAGTAGATCGACGATCTGGCTTCGCTGGTCAAACGACAGCGGATCGTCGGTGGATGTGAGCCCCATGACCAGTTGATGGGCGGCGAACTCGACGCCATGGCGACGTTCGTGATCCTGATAGGTGCGAAACCGTTCGTCGCCGAGAACCGCCATGAGTTGCTGGTCGACTTCGGCCTGCGACAACTGCGGAGCGACCGCAAACCCCAGAGGTCCATCCGGCCCGGTGACGACGATGAACATCCGCGCCAACTGGACTGCCTTGAAGGCGTCGGCCTCGGCTTTGCTTAGGTGCAGGATACGGTACAGAGGCTCGTAGCGATTTTGCAGCCGCCCTCTCAGGTCAGCGGCCAGATGGCGTCGAAAATCCGGGTGCTCTTTGAGAAACTCCGCGCCAGCGGCGGCGTGATCGTAGGTCGCGGGCTGTCCCGTGACTTGGGATCGGACTGAGTTGATCGGATCGTGCCCATCGGTCCCCATGGATTCCATCGCGTGGCGATCGTAGGTTTCGTCGACTTCGACCGCTACTTCGCTCAGTGCGGACAGTGCCGCGCGGAACCTTGCGTATTGGAGGAGTGCGATCCCGACCGCAGCAGAGACTGCGACCACTGATGCCCATCGCCACTGTCGATCTCGGGACACCATAGGATGTGCGATGCCGGCATACTAGCGCTGCGGTCGGACGGGTCAATGGGTGAGCGGCGTTGAGTGGGAGTGGGACGACGCTTGAGTTTCTTGGGTCGAGGATCGGTGGAGCACGTCAGGGTGGATCTGGCACACCGGCTTTGACACCCGCCGCCGCGGCTGGAATACACGGCCCCTTTGACCCGCCGCCTCGCGGCCTTTACCAACGGCTTCCGCCTCCTATTCACTATGTCCCAGGTCCGCGTTCGTTTCGCTCCCAGTCCGACCGGTTTCTTTCACATCGGCAGCGCCCGCACCGCGCTGTTCAATTGGCTCTATGCCCGCCACACCGGCGGCGTGTTCGTGTTGCGCATCGAGGACACGGACAAGGAGCGCAACAGCGAGCAGTTCCTCAACGTCATCTACGACAGCCTGACCTGGCTCGGCATGAACTGGGACGAGGGCCCGAAGGTCGGCGGCGACTACGGTCCCTACCGCCAGAGCGAGCGCACGGATCTCTACAAGGCCTACCTGCAAAAACTCCTCGATGCCGGCCGCGCCTACGAGAAGGACGGCGCCATCTGGTTCAAGCTGCTGGGCGAGCGCTATGAGGTCTTCGATGATCACCGCAAAAAGATGGTCACGAAGGTGAAGAACACGCCGGCTGTGATCGAGGACCACATCCGAGGTCATGTGGAGCGCACGGAGGACGAGGACTTCGTCATCGTCCGCTCCGACGGCAACCCGGTCTTCCACTTCGTCAACGTGGTCGACGACATCGCCATGAAGATCACGCACGTGATCCGCGGCGAGGACCACCTCTCGAACACGAGCAAGCACGTGGAACTCTTCAAGGCCTTCGGCGCGCCCGTGCCCGAGTACGCCCACATCCCGCTCATCCTCAAGCAGGACGGCCCGGGCAAGATGTCCAAGCGCGACAAGGGCGCGCTCATCGAGGAGTATCAGCAGCGTGGATTCCTCCCCGAGGCGCTGGTCAACTTCCTCTGCCTGCTCGGCTGGAACCCCAAGGACGACCGCGAGAAGATGCCGATCGAGGAGGTCATCCGCCTCTTCGACCTCCCTGGCGTGAATCAGAGCAATGCGCGCTTCGACGAGAAGAAACTCGCGCACATGAACTTGGCCTACCTGCTCGAGCTGCCGCTCGACCGCTTCGTCGAGCAGGCGCGCGCCTACTTCACCCGGCAGGGCACCTTCGCCGCCGGCTGGCCCGACGCCGCCTACCTGCGCGAGGTGCTCGCGATCAGCCAGCCCAAGATCAAGGGCATCGACGAGCTGCCCGCCTACACGGCGTATTTCTTCACCGAGGATTTCCCGATCGACGCCAAGGCGCGCGAGAAGGTCTTCAAGAAGGGCGACCCGTTCGCGCGTCTCCGCGAGTTGGCGACACTGCTGGCGACCGCCGACTTCTCGAGCGACACCGGTCTCGAGGAGGCGATCAAGCAGCTCGCCGAGAAGAACGGCTTCGGCTTCGGCGACTACCAGGCGATCGCGCGTCTCGCGGTTTCGGGTACGAACGTCGGCCCGAGCCTGACCGCGATGTTCCGCGTCATGGGCCGCGAGCGCACGCTGGCGCGGATCGAGCGGATGCTCGCAGCGGGCTGAGGTGTGCAAGGTAGGCCGAGGCCTCTGGCCGAGCCGCTACCGTACGCGAACCGTTGACGCGGCTCGACCGGAGGCCTCGCCCTACCTTCGCCAGCGGCGGTCAGTATTCCTTCCGGATCGCCGCCAGCAGCGCCGCGTAATCCTTGAGCGACGCGAACTGCGGGAACTCGCGCACGACATTCTCCGGCGCGTGGAAAAGGAATCCCACGTCCGCCTCGCCGAGCATTGTCGTGTCGTTGTAGGAATCGCCGGCGGCGATGACCTTGTAGTTGATCGAGCGCAGCGCGCGCACGGACATGCGCTTCTGGTCGGGCATGCGCAGCTGGTAGCCGCGGATCATGTCCTGGTCCACCACGAGGCGGTGGCAGAAGAGGGTGGGCCACTTCATCTTCCGCAGGAGGGGCTGAGCGAACTGCTCGAAGGTGTCGGAGAGGATGATGAGTTGCACCTCGCTGCGCAGGGCATCGAGAAACTCCAGCGCACCCGGCAGCGGGTCGAGGCCGCCGATCACCTCCTGGATCTTCGACAGGGTGATGCCGTGCCGGTCGAGGATCTCGATCCGGTAGCGCATGAGCTTGTCGTAGTCGGGCTCGTCACGGGTGGTGCGGCGCAGGGCCGGGATGCCCGTGCGTTCGGCGACGGCGATCCAGATCTCCGGGGTGAGCACCCCCTCCATGTCGAGCGTGACGATGCTTTGTTTCACTGGGGCGCCAGTGATTGGCAGAGCCGCCGCCGCTGGCAAGCCGCGATCGGTCGCCTGCCGCACCGGAGATCACGGCGCAGGCGTCGCCGTGTCCGCTGCGGGCGGGCTCGCGGGGCCGGCCGTGTCCGAAGGAGCGGGCTCGTCCGTCTCGTCGTCGGCGCTCGGCTCCTCGACGCCGAGCACCTCCAGCGGGCCGAGTTCGACGCGACCATCGCGGTAGATGCGGTGGCTGACCGGTCGGGCCTCGACCGTTTCGCGGCCGAGATAGGGCGCGGACGCCGCGATGAGCGGGGCGATCGACTCTCGCATGGCCATACCGCGCGCGGATACGGTCATCTTGGTGCGCCACAGGACGACCTTCTCCTCGCGCGCCAGTGCGGCGGCGTCGTAGGCGGTGACGACGACGAAGTAGACGTCTTCGCGCGCCTGGGCCAGGAGCTTGCGCACGGCTTCGCTCTTGAGCTGGAGCTTGTACTCGTCCGAGGACACCCCGTACACCAGCGCCATGGAATCGCGCCGGAGGTCATCGTCCTCGCGCGCGCGGCGCCAGGTTTCCGCGAACTTCTCGCCGCCGATGAGGTGGGCGCGCTGGTAGAGGTTGCGCATGGCCTGGGTCGGATCGATCTCGGCCGTGAGATCGTTAATCCCGGCATGGACGCCCCAGTAGTAGATCAGGATCAGGGTCGGTGGATGCTCGGGCGGCGACGCCTCATGATAGTGCGCGGCCTCGAGCGTGCGCAGCACCGTCGCGCGCAGGTCGGCCTCCTGGGGCGGTGGCGTGCGGTTCGTGTTTTCGCCGAAGGACTGGGGTTTGCCCGCGTGGATGAGGTAGTAGGCCGGTGCCTTGGCCGACGGCGCCTCGAGTTTTCGACCGGCATCGGTCATCTCGGTGAAGAAGGTCATGGCGACCTTGGGCCGTTTCTGCAGCGACGTCGGCAGAAGCTGGAAGTTCCACTTCCAGCCGGAGCCCTCGCCGGCCGGCGAGGAGTCGCCCGCGCGGACGATTCCGATCGCGAGCAGGAGCAGCAGCAAGAGACGTGCGGTCATGGGGTGGTCGGCTCGGGCGCGGGTTCGGACGGCGCGAGCGGACAGTCTGGAGCTTGGCCGCTCGCGGGCGTGTGCCGAGTTCAAAGGTCGCCGCGCGACGTTCTCGCGTCGTCGCAGGGGGGGCTCGACATCGAGCCGTCCATGGGGTTGGTGGATGCCATGGTTACTCGCTTCAATCGACGCGCATGGGGCGCGTTTCTGGCGTTCGTTGTTCTGTCCTCGTTCTGGGGAGTCGCAGCCGAACGTGTCCAGGTCACCGTGCTCGCCACGACCGACATGCACGGCAACCTCATGCCGGTCGACTACTTCACCAACCGGCCCGCGGATCGCGGGCTCGCCCGGGTCGCCACGCTCATCGCCGACGCCCGCAAGAGCGCACCCGAGGCGATCCTCATCGACTGCGGCGACACGATCCAGGGTTCGCCCATGGCCTATTATTTCGCGCGCAAGAACAGCCGCCCGGCCAACCCGATGATGGTCGCGATGAACGCGCTGCGCTACGACGCGATGACCATCGGCAACCACGAGTTCAACTTCGGCCTGAGCGTGCTGGAGAAGGCGCGGCGCGAGGCGCAGTTTCCGTGGCTCTCGGCCAACACCTACCAGACACACTCCAACGACACGGGGCTCTACACACCCTATATCATCAAGGAGGTCTCCGGTGTGCGCGTGGCGATCCTGGGCATCACGACCGCGGCGATCCCCAACTGGGAGGAACCGGCCAACTACGCCGGCCACGAGTTCCGCGAGACGATCTCCGAGGCGAAGAAGTGGGTCGCGCACCTGCGCACCCAGGAGAAGGCCGACCTTGTCGTCGCCGCCGTGCACATGGGCCTCGAGGAGGACCTGCGCACGGGCTCCGGTGGCGCGTGGAACATCCCGGGTGAGAACACTTCCATCGCGATCGCTGAGCAGGTGTCGGGCATCGATGTGATGTTCATGGGACACACGCACCGCGAAGTCAGCGGCCTCGTCATCAACGGTGTGCTCATGGTCCAGGCCGGTCGCTGGGCCGACATGCTCGCGCGCGCCGACGTGTACCTCGATCCGGTCGACGGCGGTGGCTGGACCATCGCGGCCCGGAGCGGTCGCACCATCCCGGTCACGCCGCAGACGGCGACCGATCCCGCGATCGCGAAGTTGATCGAGCCCTACGAGACCGAGACCCAGGCCTGGCTGGGCAAACCGATCGGCACCTGCGCCGCCGACCTCACCGCGACGGACTCGCGCCTGAAGGACACGGCGATCCTCGACTTGATCCAGCGTGTGCAACTCGAGGCCGGCGGCGCCGACGTGTCCTTTGCCGCGAGCTTCAATCTCAATGCCCGCCTGCCCAAGGGCGCGGTCACGGTGCGCGACATCGCGGGCCTCTACGTCTACGAGAACTCGCTCGTCGTCGTCGAGGTGACTGGCGCGCAGATCAAGGCCGGCCTCGAGCACGCCGCCCGCTATTTCCTGCCTTACAGCGAAGGCAAAACCGCCGCCGAGCTCATCGACACCAAGCAGCCCGGCTACAACTTCGACCTCGCCGAGGGCGTCGACTACACCATCGACCTCACGCGTCCGGTCGGCGACCGCATCGTCGACCTGAAGTTTCGCGGCGAGCCGCTCGCCCCCGACCGCAAGCTGAAGCTCGCGCTCAACAACTACCGCGTGAATGGCGGCGGTGGATACGCGATGTTCAAGGGCGCCCCGGTGGTCTGGCGCTCGGGCACGGAGATCCGCGACCTGATCATCGACTGGGTCGAGAAACACGGCAGCGTGCCGGCCGAGCCGACAAACAACTGGCGGATCCTCCCGGCGCCGTGAGGATCATCGTTGAGGCGATGGCCACGGTGAAGGATCCGGAATCGGCGGTTCACTGGAGGCCGCAGAGATTGCGGAGGAAGTCGCGGCACTCATGGATGCTCGTCGAGTGCCAGATTGTGATCGTCCTGTATTCTCCGCTTCCTCTGCGATCTCCGGTGCAGTGAATTGTTTCCGATGAAATCCATCTGCGTCTACTGCGGCTCCAGCCCTGGCGCGCGACCCGAGTATGCCGCTGCCGCGGTCGCGCTCGGCGAGACGCTCGCGCGCGAGCAGATCACGTTGGTCTATGGCGGCAGCAATGTCGGGCTCATGCGCGACGTCGCGGACTCGGCGCTTGAGGCCGGCGGTCGCGTGGTCGGTGTGATGCCGCACGTGCTCATCGAGAAGGAGGTCGCCCATCGCGGCCTGACCGAGCTCGTTGAGGTCGCGTCCATGCACGAGCGCAAGCGCGTGATGGCCGAGCGCGCTGACGGGTTCATCGCACTGCCCGGCGGCATCGGCACGCTCGAGGAGCTGGCCGAAATCTTCGTGTGGACGCAGATCGGCATCCACCAGAAACCCGTGGCCCTGCTCAACACAGCCGATTTCTACGCACCGCTGCTGGCCTTCCTCGATCACATGGTGGCCGAGCGTTTCCTGCGCGCGGAGCAGCGCGCCGGGCTGATCGTCGAGAGCGACATCTCCTCGCTCGTCGCCCGCATGCGCGCGTATCGCCCCGTCAAGGTCGACAAGTGGCTGGACCGCCGCTGACCTGACGCGGCATTAGCCTGCGTGGCCGGCGGTATTATCCGCCGTGTTAGTGGATTCGCTCAGGGATAGCCCGCTTCCGCGGGCCGTTGTGCTGCGGCATGATGGCGATCGAACCGGACGAGGCCGTCCTGCCCCGACGTCGTTTCGGTGCACTCTCCAATCTCCCCATGAGTCGTGCCGAGAAGGTCTGCTGGATTGTCGCAGCCATCGGGGTCGCCTGCGTGGCTGCTCCGTTCGTATTCGAGGAATCTCTCGAGCCGCTCGGCGATCTCCGCTGGGTCGGCGTGTTGCTCGGCGCGCTCATCGCGCCGACGGCGGCGATCAGCTCGTTTCTCTTCCGCGGGCGCGCGAAGGGACGCGCGAGCCTGCTCGATGACAAGAGCCTGCTCGCGCATTGGACTTTTCCTGCGGAGACGTGGGCGGGTTTTGTCGGCGAAGACGACACGCGCGAGCGCCGCGCGAAGTGGCGGTTGTTCGCGATCATTGCGTTCTGGTGTGTCCTCTTCGCCATCGCGTTTCCGCTCTTCGATCCGGAGGACGGCTGGTGGGTCTCGGTCGTGATGGCCGGCGTGCTCGTCGTGCTCGCCCTCGTGATCGTCGTTGGTTCGTCCGCGCGCACGCGCCGGCTCGGACGCAACTCGACCGAGGCCCGCATCGGGCCGGACGGCCTGCTCCTCGCCGGCGAGTTGCATCTCTGGCGCGGCTGGGGCGCGCGGCTCGAAGGTGTGGATGTCGTCACCGGTCATCCGCCCTGCCTCGAGATCACGTACTCCACCCCCGCGAAGAATCAGCGCCAGATCACCACCGTGCGCGTGCCTGTGCCCGCCGGCTGCGACGCGGAGGCCGCCGAGGTGGCGGCGCGGTTGATCGAGAAGATCGGTTGAACCCTCGGACGGTCGGGCGCTGGCCAACTTTTCCCATATCCTCCGCAGCGACCCGCTCTGTGCGACGCGCCTGCGCGGTGCATCTTCTTGTCTCGGGGCATGCCCGAGCGTAGTTCGCGCGACATCGGTCCCGCGCACGGCATCACGGCCACGTCCACCGAGCACACGGTTCACTACGACTGGGAGGACGGCTCGGTCGACGATGAGAGCACACGCACGGCCACGCTCCACAGCGGCAGCCCGGAGCGTTATGCCGCGGCGTCGATGATCATGAACGGGATTCGCTCCGGGTTCCCTTGACCGTTGCGCGCGAATGTGAGGCGGAGACGTCGATCGTCTCCCGGACCTTGGCCGCGATGCCCTGGATCGTGTAGGGCTTGCTGATGAACGCCACGCTGTCGGACATGATGCCCTGGCGCAGGATGGCGTCCTCCGTGTAGCCGGAGGTGTAGAGCACCGCCGCGCCGGGATGGGCCAGACGCACCTGCTCGGCGGTCTCGCGTCCGCCGATACCTGGCATGACGAGGTCCGTGAGCACGAGGTGGAGCGGGCCGGCGAAGTGGCTCGCCTTCTCGATGCCGTCATAGCCATCGCAGGCGGCGACGACGTGATATCCGAGCCGGGTGAGCAGGGACGAGGTGATCGTTCGCACGGCCGGATCATCCTCGACGAGCAAGATCGTCTCAGTGCCGCGCGGCAGATTGTCGGTCGAGAGATTCTGCGAGAGCGATTCGGTCGGTTCGTCCACGCAGGGGATGAAGATGCGGAACGTCGTGCCGCGATTGACCTCGGTATCCACTTCGATCGCACCGCCGGCCTGCTTGACCACGCCAAACGTCGTGGCGAGGCCGAGGCCGGTGCCGCGGCCCAGGGGCTTGGTGGTGAAAAACGGCTCGAAGAGACGCCGTTTCACTTCGGGCGTCATGCCGTGGCCGGTGTCGGTGACGGAGAGGACCACGTAGCGGCCCGGATTCAGGCGGGCGTGCTCCCCGGCGATCTCGATCTCGCGGTCGGCCGTGGTGATGGTCATGCACCCGCCCTTGGGCATGGCGTCCCGGGCATTCACCGTGAGGTTCACGATGACCTGCTCGAACTGTCCGGGATCCACCCGCACCGCGCCGAGGTTGTCCGCCAGTTTCAACTCGAGCGCGATATCCTCGCCGATGAGGCGGCCGAGCATCTTGCGCAGGTTTCCGATGAGCTCGTTGAGGTCGAGAACCTTGGGCTCGATGATCTGCCGGCGGGAGAATGCGAGGAGCTGGCGGGTGAGCCCCGCGGCGCTGGCGGCAGCGGTGGCCACGTCGTTGACCACGGCGACCTGCGGGCTGCCGGGCTCGAGATCGCAGCGCAGCAGCTCCACGTTGCCGGTGATGACGGTCAGCAGGTTGTTGAAGTCATGGGCGATGCCGCCGGCCAGCCGGCCCACGGCGTCCATCTTCATCGCGTGCAGCAGTTGTTCCTGGAGGTGGGTACGCTCCTGCTCGGCCCGCTTGCGCTCGGTGATGTCGGTGAGCAGCCAGATGAGGCAGGCCTCGCCGTCGGAGGTGATCGGGGCGACCGACACCTGGAACGGGATGAGGCGTCCGAATTTGTCGCGGAAGTTGATCTCCTGGTCGCGGATCGCCCCGCCGGACTTGATCATGTGCAGGAGCCTCGTGCGGTCCTCGGGTTTCGGCCAGATGTTGAGCTCGACCGACGTATGCCCGACCACCTCGTCGTGGGTGAATCCGAAGACGCGCGAAAAAGCGGCGTTGATCTCGAGGAATCTCCCGTCGGAAACCCGTGTGAGGGCGATCACTTCGGGACTGGAGCGGAAGATCTCGGCGAGCTTGTGTTCGGTGCTGCGCAGGGCCTGCTCGCGCTGGTGCCGTTCGGTGATGTCGAGGTGGGTTCCGGCCGCGCGCAGGGGCGCGCCGTCCGGAGCGGACTCGATCACCCGGCCTTTGCTCAGCACCCGGACCCAGCTCCCGTTGGCGTGGCGTATGCGAAACTCCACTTCGTGCTTCGAGATCGTGCGGGCGCGGTAGCCCTTCACGATCTGCACCACCTGGAGGAGATCGTCGGGGTGCAGCAGGTGGGCCCAGTGTTGCGGCTTCGGCGACAGCTTCCCGGCCGCGTGACCGAGGCGCTCGAGGCACTGGTCGTCGAAGGTCACCCGATCGGTGGCGATATCCCAGGTCCAGATACCGACGTCGGCACCTTCGAGGGCCAGTTGCATGCGTTCGCGGCTCTCGCGGGCCAGGTTCTGCGCCCGGGCTTCGGCCGTGATGTCCTGAAGCGTACCGCACAGGCAGGGCCCCGGCCATTGCGGCAGCGACTGCCGCTGGATCATCAGCCGGAAGGTGCGGGAGTTTTCGCGCGCCGGGTCACCGCGGACCTCGAAGGTCGTGGGTATCCCGGTCGACTCGATCCGCGCCATGGCGCGTTCGATCAACGGGCGGTCCTCGGGATGAAAGAGTGCGAGGATATCGGCGTACTGGGGGGTGCGGGCATCGGGCGCGAGGCCGAGCATCTTGTGCATCTCGCGCGAGAGCGTCACTTGCGCGCGTTGGGGATCGAGTTCCCAACTGCCGATGCAGGCGAGTTCCTGGGCCGTTTCCAGGTGGTCGAGGGCCTTGCGCAGGTTGGCTTCGCTTTCGCCGAGACGACGGAGGGCTTGCTGGCGATGACGCCGGGCGATCAGCAGCCAGGTGATGGTCGCGGACTGCAGGGCGAGCAGGAGGACGACGGCGACGATCTTGGCGCCATGGAGCGACCAGAGGCCGTGCTCGACGAACTCGAGGGAGGCACCGGCGGGAAGGCCGGCCTCGGACAGGCCGAGCCGGTTCATTTCTCGGGCGTCGACACGCAGGGGCGCGCGGCACTGATCGATGATCGGGATGTCGTCGACAGGTTCACCCTGGAGCACGCGTCGGACAAGACCGCCGACCTCGCGGCCATGCTCGCGACCGTCGAGCAAGGCACCTCCGACGATCCCGCGGCCGAAGTAGAAGCCCCACACGCCATAGAGGGGCGCGCGAGAGAGTCGGCGGGCGCGCGACACCGCGTCCTCGTAGGACCGCGTCAGGCCGTCGGCGTCGAGATTCCACGAGAGCAGGAGCACGGCATCCTCGCTCGGGTCGAGGGTCGCGAGGGCGCGCTCGGTATTCGCGAAGGATTCCGATCCGATCCAAGTCACCTCGGGAGCCCACCGCTTCAGGAGCGCCCGCTCGGTCGCCTTGCGGTTGTTCATGCCGGTCTCGGAGGTGTCGTTGATGATCACCCATCGGCGCGCGTCGGGTTGGAGGGCGGCCACGAGATCCAGCGTCGCGTCGACATCGATCGACTCGATCACTCCGGTGACGCCTGGCGGTCGCGGCTCGGTGAAGAAGTTCACTCCTCCAAACACGACCGGCGTCGCGGCTCCGATCCGCTCCCGGTGCCTCAGGACGAACTGATAGGCATAGTCGTCGATGGCGACGATGACGCGCGGCTGGGCGATCGCCGCCTTCGCGGCCACGACTGCGAGCAATGCGTCGTCGCTGTCCGGTGGGTGGCGCTTGACGTCGAGCTGCGTGAACACGGGTTCCGCGGATCCGGCCAGCGAGTCGATCAGTCCGATGGATACCTCGTCGGTCCAGGCCATCCCGAAATGGTAGGAGTGAACGATGAGCACCTCGGGCAGCGGGGCCTCGGGCCGCGCGGACGCGCACCATGCGACCATGGATCCCAGGGCCAGGAAGCTCGCGAGGCGTGCGCTGCTGTGGGGGGACATCGTCAGGGACGGGGAGGATTGACGATCGAGGTTTCAGGTCTGCGCACGGCGGCTCGGGCGAGTCGCGCACCAGGGTGATGGTAACGTGAAGGCCATCGATTCGGCGCTAGCCACGGCGGTCCTGCGGTTTGCTCGGATCATGGACCATGCGGTTGCTCAGATCGAGCCTGCACCGGGCGGCCGTTCTGGACGCGGGTTCATGACGAGTGGTGGCGTCGAATTGCGCGAGCGGTTGATCTTGTGAACACGCCAGACTCTTGTCTTCGACAGGATTTGCCGGGACTTTTGCGGTGGTGAAGGCGGAGACGCGCCTAGAAGTTGGCTTACATGTGGCCGGGGCGCGGTGTCGCCTCGGCCATCGGGTGCGGCGACCGCCCCGGGGCGGGGCATGCGCAACAGGGTGCATAGGGCTTTACGTCTGCTCGGGTCGAGTCATCGGCGTCACGGGTCACCCGTCGCACCACGGCCTGCCGTCAACTCAGTGCCGGGCCGCGGCCAGCGCGTCATGGCGGCGAGCGGGGCGTGCGGGAAACTCCAGCGGCACGGGCCGGACCGCGGGTGCAGGAACCGGGGAGCTGACCGGGGGCACCGAGATGCGTTGGCCGGCTCCGACCAGAATCGAGAGCTGGTCAACCGCTTCCTCAAGCAAGGCGGCCTGCCGGCCGAGGTCCGTCGCTGCGGCCGCGCTTTCCTCGGCGGCTGCGGCGTTGGACTGCGTGACGGTGTCGATCTGACCGACGGCCTTGTTGACCTGGTCGATGCCCGTGCTTTGCTCGCGCGAGGCGGTCGCCACCTGGGCGGCCAACTCGTCGACCTGGCGTGCCTTCGCGACGATTTCCGCGAGCCCGGCGGCGGCGGCGCGGCTGATGTTGACTCCCTCGACCGTGCGCGCGATCGCGCTCTGGATCTTGGCTGAAGTATCCTGCGCTGCGCGGGCGCTGCGCTGGGCGAGGTTGCGCACCTCCTCCGAGACGACGGCGAAACCCAGGCCGGCCTCGCCGGCGCGCGCCGCTTCCACGGCCGCGTTCAGGGCGAGGATGTTGGTCTGGAACGAAATCTCATCGATCGTCTTGATGATCTTCGAGACCTCGTCGCTCGATGCCTTGATCGTATCCATGGCCCGGATCATCTCGGCCATGTCGTTGGAACCCTTCTCGGCGGCGGCGCGGGTCTGGCGCCCGAGCTCGTTGACCTTGCCGGCGTTCTCCGCGTTGTGCCGGGTCATGCCGGCCATCTCCTCGAGCGAGGCGCTGGTCTCCTCGAGCGAGGCGGCCTGTTCGGCGGCTCCGCTGGCCATTTCCTGGCCGGTGGCGGACAGCTGGTCGGCGGAGGCCCGCGTCTGCCGGGCGGACTCCGCGAGGCGATCGACGATCGCCATGATCGCCCGTTGGGTCGACGCGGCGATCCAGCCTCCCAGTCCGAAAGCCAGCACCATGATGACGACCACGCACGTGATCGTCCACTTGGTGAATTCACGGGTCTTGGCCGTCAGGTCCGCGC
>JACSRI010000037.1 GCA_014879845.1 Opitutaceae bacterium | reverse complement strand
CGGCGTGGGAGCCGTCGTCGGGGCGTGGAGATTCAGCCGTGGACGGCGTGTGAGGTCAACTCGGCCGGCGGCGCGCTGTAGTCGCGCTGGCGCGGGTCGCCCGTGCGGTCGAAGAGCTGGTTCCAGGTGTGGAAGGTTTCGCCGTGTTCGCCGGCCAGCTCCGCCAGCTGCTCGCCGGTGAAGCGCCACTGCCAGTTGCCCTCGGCCGTGCCGGGGCGGTTCATGCGCGCGCCGGCGTCGAGGTCGAAGAGATCCTGCATCGGCACGATGGCGAGCCGGGCGACCGAGGCGAGGGCGGCGCGCACGAGCGGGAGCGCGGAGGTCGTGCCTCCGAGCTGGAAGTAGGCGTCGATCCTGTCGATCTCGTCGGCCGGTAGCTCGTCGAGCCAGCCGCGGGTGGTGTTGTTGTCGTGCGTGCCGGTGTAGACAACGCTGTCGTGCGGCAGGAAGTGCGGGAGGTTGACGTTGTTGTCGTCGTGTCCGTAGCCGAACTGCAGGATGCGCATGCCGGGCAGGCCGGCGGCGCGGCGCAGTTCAAACACCTCGGCCGTGATGTAGCCGAGATCCTCGGCGATGAGGCGCGCGTGCGGCAGCGCGGCGTGCACGGCGTCGAAGAACTTCAGGCCCGGTCCCTTGCGCCAGACGCCATGGATGGCGTTTTCGGCGTCGCCCGGAATCTCCCAGAACGTATCGAAGCCGCGGAAGTGGTCGAGCCGCACGATGTCGTAGAGCGCGAGGGCGGCGCGGAGGCGCTGGATCCACCACGTGTAGCCGGTGCGCTCGAGCGCGGCCCAGTCGTAGATGGGATTGCCCCAGAGCTGGCCGGTGGCGGAGAAGTAGTCCGGCGGCACGCCGGCGACCGCGAGCGGGCGGCCCTCGGCATCGAAGCGCAGCACCGTCCGGCAACTCCACGCGTCGGCGCTGTCCAGCGCGACGAAGATCGGGATGTCGCCGATGATCTCCACGCCGTGCGAGGCGGCGTAGGCGCGCAGGTGTCTCCACTGCGTGAAGAAGACGTACTGCGCGAAACGGTGCAGGCTCGCGGCCTCGCGTGCGGCGGGCGGGAGCGAGGTCGTCAGCCCGGGCCGGTAGGTGCGATAGGGTTCGGGCCACTCCGTCCAGGCGCGGCCGTCGAAATGGGCCTTGATGGCCATGAACTCCGCGTAGGGCTCGAGCCAGGACGACTCGCGCGCGCAGAAGTCCTGGAAGGAATCCCAGCCCTCGATGCGCGAGCCCTGGCGCACAAAGCGTCCGTGCGCCAGCCCCAGAATCGGCCAGAACTCGCGGTAGAGCGCCCCGTAGTCGGTGCGCGTGGGCGAGAGCAGACGTAGGGGGCGGCACTCCTCGGGCGAGAGCAGGCCGACGGCGGTGAGTTCCTCAAGGTCGATGAAGTAGGCGTTGCCCGCGAAGCTGGAGAACGATTGGTAGGGAGAATCGCCATACCCGGTGGGGCCGAGCGGGCAGATCTGCCAGAAGCGGAAGCCGGTCTCGGCGAGGAAATCGATGAGCGCGCGGGCGCCGCGGCCGAAGTCGCCGATGCCGTGCGGGCCGGGCAACGAGGACACGTGGGCGAGCACGCCGGAGTGGCGTGCGTTTAACCAGGTTGGGGAGTGCGAGTGCATAGGCAACCAGACCCGACGCCGCGCGGCGTTGAGAAAGGGCCTCCCGGCGGATCGGCCGCCGGGAGGCAGAGGATGGGACGATCAGAACTTTACCGACGCACCGAGCGAGTAGGAGGCTCCGTAGGTCTGGTAGTTTGTGACCTGGCGGGAATCGCCGCTGCCGTAAGTCACGAGCGGTTCGTCGGTCAGGTTGTAGGCCTGAAGGAAGACCGTGAGGTACTTCAGCTTCTCACCGAAGCTGTAGCTGATCTGGGCGTCTGTGATCGTCTCCGGTGCGGCCACGGTGTAGCCGCTGTTTCCGCCGACATCGCCGCCCGGGTTCGGCACGCCGAAGTTGGTCAGCCAGGAGCGGTTCTCGGAACGGTAACGCTGGCTCACCCGGGCCGAGAAGCCGTGATTCTCGTAATACAAGGTGACGTTCCAGACATCCTCGGACAGCCCGGAGATGGGCGCATCCGGCCCCGTGGGCCCCCACGGCTTCACGTCGCTGTCGGTGAGCGCCATGCCGAAGACCGCGCCAAATCCCTTGATCGATTCCGAGATGGCCTCGCTGGGAAGAGAGAGTGTGAACTCCAAGCCCTTGATCGAGCCGCCTTCGCCGTTCATCGGAATGGTCGCGAATCCCTCGTAGATGGCCGGGTCCTGGCCTGCCGGCGGCGGGTATCCAGTGAAGTCCGTCAGGACGCCCTGGTTGTAGATGTAGCTCTTGAGGTCCTTGTAGAAGCCGGCCACGGCCACATAGCCCCGGTTGTTCTTGAAGTAGTGTTCGATCGAGATGTCGAGCGAGTCGGACTCCCAGGGCTTGAGCAGGGGATTGCCGCCGCTCGCACTCCACGGGCTGTTGCTGACATCGGTGGAATCCTCGTTCTGGGGATTGTAGGACCAGGTGGCGGCGGCGCGCATGTCAAACATGCGGGGACGGGCGATCTGGCGGGCCAGGCTGAGGCGTGCGACCGTCTTGTCCGTGAGCTGCAGATTCAGGCCCAGGTTGGGGGCCCACTGGTCGTACGACTCCGAGACGCTGGCCGGCTCGACGAGCGTGCCGTTCACGATGACGCCGTTGGACGACTGCTTGTTCATGATGTAGCGGACACCGACATTGCCGAAGAAGTCCATCTCGCCCAGCTTGCCCTTCATGTCGGCCTGGACGTAGAACTGTGTGATCTTCTCGGATACGTCAAAGAACTCGGCGAGGATGGCGCTGTCCGTGTTCTGGGTGAAGCCCCACACGTCGTCCTTCAGTCCCCGGAATGGATCGTAGGCGTAGATCTTACCCAGGCCGAGGAAGCCCATATCCGTCGTGCCGATGCTCGGCGGCAGGGGTGAAGTCGACGCTGTGCTCGACGAGTTCATCCAGCCGGTCGGGGTCTGGCCGTCCTTCTTGCCGCGGTCGTTGTAGGCCGCCCCGAAGGCGATGTTGTTGAAGAAGCCGTCCATGCGATGGCTGGTGCCCAGGGACGTCTGGAGGACGTCGTCCGTGGAGCTGAATTTCTTGAAGTAGCCCTGCATGCCGCCGCCGGGCAGCGTCGTGGGACCCCAACCCTGCGGGTCGGTGAGGCGCAGGATGCTCCCATCCTCATAGTCCAGCGTGGACGTGATGATGGGCGTCTTTCCGGGGCGCAACTGCACGCGCATGGTGTCGGCGACGGCCGGTGCCGTCACGGTGCCGCGGAAGCCGAGGCCGGAGTAGGTCTCGAGGTTCTGGTCGTCGCGGTCGACCTGCGAGTAGCCGATGTCGAAGGTGACCGGCCATTCGTTCTTCTCGCCGATCACGAGGTTGTAGCCCACCGAGATCGGCTTGGCTTCGCGCTGGAAGACGTCGTTGCGGACCACGGGCTGCACATTCGTGAAGGTGGAGTCGGTGACCAGGCCGTCCTGCACGGTGTATCCGGGCTGCAACTGTGCGCTGCTCCAGAAGAGCGGGATCTCCATGCCGCGCAGATACTGCTTCTCCTCGAACTCGGAGGCGTAGACGTCGAAGGTCTGGTGAAAGAGGTCGTTGGGACGGTGCTCGAGGACGAGCATCACGCCGTTTCGATCCAGGGTGTTGTTTCGGACGTAGGACTTGGTGCCACCGAGCACGAAGGCACCTCCCGCCTCGGTCGGGTAGTTGTCGCCCCAGGCCTGGAATTGTTTTCCGGCAAACGGCTTGCTGGTCAGCGAGACACCGACCGCGACGCCGAGCTTTCCATCGGCCGTCTGGTCGACGTAGGAGAAGTTCAGGCGGTAGCCCGTGTCATCGGCTCCCGGGGTCAGCTTGCCGTACTCGATCCAGTCATAGTACGCGCTCGCTGACATGACCCGGCCTCTCTTGCTGAGCGGCTTCACCGTGTGCATGTCGATCGTTCCGGCGATGCCCTGCGAGGTGAGGTTGGCTTCAGCGGTCTTGTAGACGACGACTTCGTTGAGCACGTCGGCCGGATACTGGTCGTACTCGACCGTTCGGTTCATGTTCGGCGTCGCCTGTTCGCGGCCATTGAGCAGGCCGGTGCTGTAGTCGCCGGTGAGACCGCGGATGATGATGGCCTGGCTGCGGCCATTCTGGCGCTGGGTGGTCAGGCCGGTCAGGCGGGTCAAGGAGTCGGCGATGCTGACGTCGGGCAGTTTGCCGATGTCTTCCGCCGCGATCACCTCGGTGATCGATGGCGAGGATTGCTTCATCTCGGCGGAAATCGCGAGACTGCCCGCGAATGAGCCCTGGATCTGGAATTCCTCCAGGACGACGGTGTCCTCGTCCTCGGCGTTCGAGCTGACGCTTGAGTTGGTGTTCGTCGGTTCTGGGGTGGAGCCAGTTGGAGCAGGGGCTGCCTGGCCGAAGCCGGAGGATCCGGCTCCAAGCGCGCACGCGAGCGTGAGCGCGAGCTTAACGTATGTGTTTGATCTCATGGGAGGTACTATCGGGTTACAGGATCGTGAGCTCCGCCGGGCCTCGGGGCGGCCTTGCGACGTGCTGGTTCTGGGGTGTGTGGCACCAGTCGCGGTGCTTGGGTGTGACGAAACAGTAGGACGATTCCCTCCGCCGACGAACGCCAACCCTTGGAAAAAACCGGGATGATCCGGATGGAACTTATCGCGGGGCGTTCGACCACCGGCGCCCGCGCGCGCCGCTGTCAGGCTTTGTGTGGTACAAAGTTCACCCTGGAAACACATGTGCTTATGGCCGAGATTGGCCTCAACAAAGCCATAAGGCGTGCTAGCGTCCCGGCGTGCCATTCGCGCAGCCGAACATCCTCTGGATCGTCACCACCCAATGGCGCGCGCGCGCGATGGGACATGTCGGTGACGTCAACGCACGCACGCCGGCTCTCGACCGTCTGGCCGCGGAGGGCGTGTCCTATGGTGCAGCCGTGACGCCGCATCCCTTCGGCCCGTTCGCCCGCGCGGCGCTGCTCACGGGCGTGCCGTGTCCCGCCAACGGCGTGAGGGACTACTACGATCCGCTGCCGGATGACGCGCGCACGATCGCACACGAGTTGGCCGCGCGCGGCTACGCGACCGCGTGGTTTGGCAAGTGGCACCTGGCGCGGCGCGATCCCGCGGCACCGCTCGTCGGTGAGACGCACGCCCGCATGGTCGTGCCGCCGGAGTCGCGGGGCGGATTCGCGTTCTGGGAGGGTTTTGAGGGCGGATTTCTTCTCAACGACCCGTGGCTGCACGGCACGCGGCTGCCGGACCCGGTGTGCGTGCCCGGTTATCAGAGCGATATCCTCTGTCGGCGCGCCGAGGCGTGGCAGTCGGAGCCGGCGCGCACGGATCGCCCGTGGTTCAGCGTCGTCAGCCTGGAGGCGCCGCATCCGCCCTACGACGCGCCGACGCCTGAACCCGACTCATCGTGCGATCCCCGCGAGATCGTCCTCGATCCCAACGTGCCCCGTGGAGGCGAGGTCGAGGCCCGCGCCCGCCGCGAGCTGGCGGGTTATTATGCACACGTCGCGGCGACCGATGCGGCGATCGGCCGGCTGCTCGCCGCGGTGCGTGCACGTGTCTCAGCCGGAGGTCGCGCGACATCGGTCGTGTTTTTCTCGGTACACGGCGACATGCACGGAGCGCACGGCCGATTCAGGAAAGGCTGGCCGCACGACGAGAGCGTGCGCGTGCCCCTGATCACGGCGCGGTGGCCCGGCGCGGATGGTCCGCGAATCGACCACCGGCCGGTCTCGCTCATCGACCTGCCGGCGCAGGCGATGGCCTGGGCCGAGAACCGTGTCTGGGAGCCGAATGGTGCGCCGGCCGAGATCTCCATGCCGAGCATCGTGCACCTTCCGCACCAATGCGACCGCGTGTGGTCCGGATGGCGCGGTGAGGGATGGAAGGTCGTCAACGAGGCACCGGGCGGCCGCCCGTGGCTCGTCTTCGACCTGGAGCAGGACCCCTGGGAAATGGAAAACCTCGCGGGCGATCCGCGTGGTGCGTCGATCGTGGCCCGCGCGCCACGCGCCCAAGCCTAGGGCAGGCCTCCGCACCGGCCTCAGACGCGCCGGCCAGGCGGCGCCGAGGCGGCCAGAAAGGCCCGTCCCACGTGCACGTGGGTGGACCTCCTGCTCGAGGTGCGGGCCGGGCTTTTCTGTTTCCCTTCACGGAACGCGGGCTTTTGCTGGGCCCTTCCCACCATGGACCGAATCGCCGCCGCCTTCGAAACCGCCCGCCGCGAGAACCGCGCCTGCTTCGTCGCCTACCTGTGCGCCGGCGATCCGGACCTCGCGACCTCGATCGAGTGCTGCCGCGCCGTGCTCGACGGCGGCTCGGACATCCTCGAGATCGGTGTGCCGTT